>MGSI01000086.1 GCA_001798455.1 Deltaproteobacteria bacterium RIFCSPLOWO2_02_FULL_57_26
TGGTCTCGATGGGTGATAAAGGGGAGGCGGTCTTTGATGCCGAAGATGCCGGTGAAGAGGGAACTCTTGGAGACGCGCGGGTTGATCTCATCGGCGGACACCTTGAGAAAACCCAGCGGCTTGCCCTTTTCGTCAAAGTAGTTGGCATTGATCACGGCCACCGCCCCGCTCATTTCGGCGAGGGTTTTGACATCAGCCGCCTTCAGGTTGTATCTCAGGGTCGGCACGATGCGGGGCACGACCCAGCGGGTATCGAAGCGGAGCATCTTAAGGTCGATGAGCTGGTAGGGTTCGCTGCGCTCCAGGGTTAACTTGCGAAACTCGACTCCCTTTAGGAGCGCCCTCCATTGGCCCATTTCGGCGACGGAGAGATTGGGGTTGCTCTTGAGCCTGACCGGTGGTTTGGATGCTGGGCTGAGGTCCAGAGCCAAAAGGATGAAGATGAGAGGAATCAGGAGCATGCTTGATTGCGGCTGTGCCATTAGGCTATAGATTACAAATATATCAAAACGGTTGACGGGAAAAGAGGAGCGATGCCTCAAAAGCGAGTTTCGCTGCGGATCAACGGCAGGGATTATACCCACGAGGTGGAGCCGCGTTTGCTTTTAGTCCACTATCTGCGGGATATGATCGGGCTGACCGGCACACATATCGGCTGTGAGACCAGCATTTGCGGGGCGTGCACGGTCATGCTGAATGGGGAGGCGATAAAATCGTGCACGGTTCTCACGGTGCAGGCCGACGGCGGGGAAGTACTCACGATTGAAGGTCTGGGCCGCGCGGAGGAGCTCCATCCGCTTCAGGAAGGTTTTTGGGAGTGCCACGGGCTTCAGTGCGGTTACTGCACGCCCGGGATGATCCTTGCGGCCTATCAGCTCCTCCTGCGCCATCCGGATCCCACGGAGGAGGAGATTCGGCGTGGCCTGGACGGGAATCTCTGTCGCTGCACGGGCTACCAGCACATTGTGGACGCGGTCCAGTACGCGGCGCGGAAGATGCGGGAGTCTAAATAGTTTTGAGTTGTGGGTTATGAGTTTTGAGGTAGGAAAAAACTCGAAGCGCAATCCTCGCAACTCGTTACTCGATGCTCATTGCTTGAGGAGATCCCATGCCAATAAGTAAACTCGTTGGCGCGAGGGTCAAGCGACGGGAGGATCCCAGGCTCATCCGCGGGCTGGCGCACTATGTCGACGATATCCAGCTTCCCAACGTGCTTCATGCGGCGATCCTGAGAAGTCCGTACGCCCATGCGCGGATCAGAGCGATGCGAACCGATCAAGCCCGTAGGCATCCCGGCGTGGTAGCGGTCGTCACGGGGAACGAAATCCGGGATCAGGTGGGTTGTGTTCCGGTGGCCAGCCAGAATCCCACGCTCAGAGTCCCCAAACGCTATGTCCTAGCGGTGGATAAAGTTTGTTTTGTCGGCGAAGGAGTGGTTGTGGTCGTGGCTGAGGATCGCTATGCGGCGCGGGATGCTTTGGATCTGATCGAAGTGGACTATGAGCCTCTCCCGGTGGTCTCTGATCCCGAGAAGGCCCTCGCTTCCGGCGCGCCCGTCATCCATCCGGAGTGGCCGGACAATGTGGCCTTCCGATTTGACCTCAAGCAAGGGAATTTGGCCAAGGCCTTCAAGGAGGCCGAGCGGGTAGTTAAGCAGCGCCTGATCCACCAGCGCCTTGCGCCCATTGCGATCGAGCCGCGCGGCGTCTTGGCCCGCTATCTGCCCGGAGAAGACGAGCTCACGCTTTGGTCCTCGACCCAGATTCCGCACATCCTCAAAACCCAGCTATCCGTGATGCTGAAGCTCCCGGAAAATCGCGTTCGCGTTATCGCTCCCGAGGTGGGCGGAGGCTTCGGCAGCAAGCTCAATGTCTACGCGGAGGAGGGGCTCATCGGCCACCTCGCCATCAAACTTAAGCGCCCGGTCAAGTGGATCGAGGGGCGCAGAGAAAACATGCAGGGGACGATTCATGGGCGCGGGCAGGTGGGTGAGGTGGAGGTGGCGGTGAAAAAAGATGGCACGATCTTGGGACTCCAATACCGGGTCATCGCCGATATCGGAGCCTACCATCAGCTGCTCACGCCGGGGATTCCACCGCTTACCGGGCTTATGCTTTCCGGCGCCTATAAGATCCCCGCGCTTGCGATCGAGGTAACGGGCGTTTTCACGAACAAGGTGGCCACCGACGCCTATCGCGGCGCGGGCAGGCCCGAAGCGACTTATGTGATCGAGCGCATCATCGATCGGGTGGCCCAGGAGTTGGCCATCGACCCGGTCAAGATCCGGCAGAAGAATTTCCCCCGGCCCAAGGAATTTCCCTTTAAGACCGCAACCGGCCTGATTTACGACAGCGGCAATTATCAGGGGGCGCTCAACAAGGCCCTCAGGCTTTCCGGCTATCAGGGGTGGCGCGGCGAGCAGAGGAAGCTGAGGGAAAAGGGCAGATATCTCGGCATCGGCCTTTCCACGTATGTGGAGATCTGTGGCATGGGGCCGTCGGCGGCGATGCCCGCCGGAGGATGGGAGAGTGGGACGGTGCGGGTGGAGCCAACCGGAAAGGTAACGGTTCTCACGGGGGTTTCCCCTCACGGGCAGGGGCAGGAAACCTCCTTCGCCCAGATCGTGGCCGACGAGTTCGGCGTGCCTCTGGATGACATCCATGTGATTCACGGCGACACGGCGGTGGTGCCAAGCGGGATCGGCACCTTTGGCAGCCGCGCCACAGCGGTGGGAGGAACGGCAGTCTTTCAGGCGGCTCAGAAGGTCAAAGAGAAGGCGCGCGAGATTGCCGCCCATCTTTTAGAGTCCGACCCGGAAGATCTCGTGTTTTCCGAAAGCCGGTTCAGCGTCAAAGGAGTGCCGAAAAAGGGCGTTTCGCTCCAGGAGATTGCCCTGGAAGCTCACTTGGCCCGAAACCTCCCGAAAAAAATGGAGCCCGGGCTGACGGCGACCTCCGTGTTTGAGCCCGCCAATTTCACCTTCCCGTTCGGCGCGCATATCTGCATCGTCGAGGTGGATCCCGAGACCGGGAGGATCGAGATTCGGAAGTACGTTGCAGTGGATGACTGCGGTAAGGTGATCAATCCCCTGCTCGTCGATGGCCAAATTCACGGCGGGATCGCTCAAGGTCTGGGGCAGGCGCTGCTCGAAGAAGTGGTCTACGATGAAGAGGGGCAGCTCCTGACCGGGAGCCTGATGGATTACGCGTTGCCTAAGGCTGAGGATTTGCCGCGGCTGGAGTTGGCTCGCACGGAAACCCCTACACCGGTCAATCCCTTGGGGGTCAAGGGCGTGGGCGAGGCGGGCACAATCGGCTCCACGCCGGCCATCGTGAATGCGGTGGTTGATGCGCTGGCGCCCTTTGGCGTGACCCACGTCGACATGCCACTTAAGCCCGAGAAGATCTGGCGCCTATGCCGAGAGAAGAAGGAAAGGCGCGCGGAGGGTGCGGGATGATCCCGGCGCCGTTCGACCACATTACGCCGCGGACTTTAGATGAGGCGATTCGTGCCTTAGCTTCCCATGGGGAGGAGGCGAAGCTCCTGGCCGGCGGTCACAGTCTTCTCCCCATGATGAAGCTGAGGCTGGCGCGGCCGAAACTCCTCGTCGATTTAAGCAGGATCGCGGAGCTGAGCGGCATCGAGGCAGAGCGCGACAGGATTTTCATCGGCGCGCTCACGACCCACTACCGGATAGAAAGCTCGGAGCTGCTGAAGGAAAAGTGCCCGCTTCTCCCTCAAACGGCGAGAGTCATCGGCGATGTCCAGGTACGCAACCGCGGGACGGTCGGAGGAAGCTTGGCCCACGCCGATCCTGCGGCGGATATGCCCGCAGCCATGCTTGCAGTGGGAGCGGAATTGCTGGCTAGAGGGCCTGAAGGGGAGCGGTGGTTAAAGGCGGAAGATTTTTTTCTTGGCCTCATGACCACAGCCCTTGGTCCCTCTGAGATCCTTACCAAGATCAGAGTCCCGGTTTTGTCAGGCCATCATGGCACGGCTTACTTGAAAGTCCCGCAGAAGGCCTCGGGCTTTGCCATTGTCGGGGTGGCGGTGTGGCTCAGAGTGGAGCGACAGCTCTGCACTGAGATCGGTGTCGGTGTCACCGGCTTGGATGCCAAGCCCTTTCGTGCTAGGCGAGTGGAAGAGCGCATGAAGGGAACGAATTTAGCCCAGAGCCTAGTCCAAGCGGCCTCTTCTCAAGTGACGCAAGGCGTTTCTCCGCTGGATGACATCCACGCCTCGGCGGAGTTCCGCGCCCATCTCGCCCGTGTTTATACCGCCAGAGCAATTCAAGAAGCGGCAAAGAGGGCAGGGGTTTAATGGCCGGGGGATTTATGCTGGAAAAAATATTTGCCCCGTACCGTGACTACTCACCCTTTGTTTTGCGGTTGTTCGTGGGGATCGTTTTTCTCGTCCACGGCTCTCTTAAGCTTTTCGGCGGTCTCGAAGGCTTCACGGAATTTTTGTTGGGTTACGGAATTCCCTTTCCGGAAATCATGGCTCCGGCCGTTGCTGCAGTCGAGTTTTTCGGCGGCTTGGCCATTCTGCTGGGAACGGGCACGCGGATCGCTTCATTTTTGCTTACCGGAGTCACGGTTGTCGCCATGATCATTGTAACCCTCCCCATGGGATTTCCTGGCGGCTATGATATCAACCTCGCTCTCCTCGGCGGCCTCGTGGCCCTCCTCCTCGCCGGGCCGGGAAAGCCAGCTGTCGGCGGGGATCTGTAACCTTTTGAAGGGAAAGCCGCTTTCACGGATCGTCTTAGAAGATTGCCGGTGATATGCCTTACCTTATCGGCGCCGGTCTTCCAGGAGCGGGAACCCTGCGCAGATTTCTGATCCTTCCAGCAGTTGCCGTTATGACCAGGCCTTTAAATTTTTGCTTTTTTTAGGATTCGCGTGTCTATGTCCGATGCGTTTTCTCCGCGCCTGGTTAACGACCCGTTTGGCGACCCGGTTCTCTACGTCGGCCTGCGGTACCAGAGGAGGGCGCTGCTCTTCGATCTCGGAAGCATTGATAGCCTGGGGCTACGCGATCTTCATAAGATCACGGATGTCTTTGTCTCCCATACCCACATCGATCATTTCATCGGTTTCGACCACCTGCTGCGTTCTTCTCTCAACCGGGAAGACGAGATCCGGCTGCACGGTCCCAAAGGGATCACGGACAACGTCAGCGGCAAGCTGGCCGGGTACACGTGGAATCTGATCCAGAACTATCCCCTGAAAATCGTCGTCCACGAAATTGACAGGGAACGGCAAAAAATCAGTTCTTTCCGCGCCGCAGCACTATTCAGGCCTGAAGAGGAACGGCTCGTCCCTTTCGGCGGCTTTCTTCTGGATGAGCCGTCCTTTGCCGTTCGCGCGGTGATCCTGGATCATCGGATCCCTTGCCTGGCGTTTAGTTTAGAGGAAAAAAGCCGGCTCAATATCAGGCACGAGCGCATGGAGGAGATGGGACTCAAAAGGGGGCCATGGCTCGATGAGTTGAAGCGCAGGCTGAGGGAGAAAGCGCCGCAAGGCACCCTTTTGGAAATGCCAATCCAAGATGGCGGGGAAAGATTAACCCTTTCCCTGAAGGAGTGGCGGGAGACGCTGGTCGTTGAGGGCGAAGGTCAAAAGATCGTTTATGTGGTGGATAACCTCTTTACACCGGCGAACGTCGAGCGGATCATCTCTCTGGCCCGGGACGCCAACCTCTTTTATTGCGAGGCCGCTTTTTCCCAGGCGGACGAGGCGAGGGCGCGGGAGCGCTACCATCTCACCGCCGCTCAGGCCGGTGAGCTGGCGCGCCAGGCGCGGGTCGAGCGGTTCATCCCGTTTCATTTTTCCCAGCGGTACGAGAAAGAACCCGATCGGCTTCGGGAGGAAGCCATGGCGGCTTTTATTGGCGGCGCCTCTTAGGCCGGTGGCAGTAACGGACGAGAGGCTCTTGTGGACTGTCGAGCCCATCCTGTGCTAGACGACCATGCTGTCGGTCAGGTCCTAAAGCTTCCGCCAAGCGATATCGCGGAGTATTTCTAACCGGGAGCCCGCTCTTGCAGCGAAGAACCGACATAGGAGATGCCGCTGAGAGCGAGAAGCCGCAAGAAATTCCTTCGGTCGTATTTAGATTCCATCTTATCCTCCCTTTGGCCGTCGGGGGAAATTCGAGGCTGTTCCTGGCACGCTACCGGGTCGACGTATCGTCCCCGTATCTAAACGCTATGCGGTTGTCGAACCGCTTTTACTTTCACGTGATCTGCAGTAGAAGCGATGAAAAACTTGACATTTGCGGAGCCGCGAGTAAGCTGGCCCAGACGGAAGGCGGAAAAACCTGTCCGAGGAAAAAATTCTACACTTTGGAGTCACGTATGGCACAGAAGAATTCAGCTTCAATTCGTTCTTCGATGGTGCGATTTGACAGCGGGATTGCCGCCTTTTGGGCTCTGCCCAAGGCCAAGACCAAGCGTCCCGCTGTGATCCTGCTCCATGAGAGATACGGGGTGGTGCAGCACACGAAGGATTTGACCCTGAAGCTTGCCCAAGCAGGGTACATCGGTCTTGCCCCGGATCTGTTCTCCCGCTTTCAGGGGGATAGAAAGGCCCTTACTCGCGGCGATGTCAGAGTCGAGCTGCGGGATGATGAGGTGTTAAAAGACTTGGGGGAGGCAATCGATTATCTGAAAAAACGCTCGGCGGTGGATGCCTCCCGGATCGGGATCGTCGGTGTGTGCCAAACCGGGCGCCACGCCGTGCTGCTTGCGGCTCATAGGACCGATGTCTCGGCTTGTGTAGTTTTTTACGGTGCGGCGGGGGGGAAAGAATGGGGCACGGACGAATTTAAGCAGGAGCCCCTTGAGGCGTTGATCGACAACCTATCCTCTCCCCTACTGGGGATCTTTGGCGAGGCGGACCACGTTATTTCGATCGACGATGTCTTGAAGTTTCGCGGCTGTCTGGAGCGCTCCAAAAAGGGCTATCACATCAGGATTTATCGAGATGCCCCGCACGGGTGGCTCAACGATACGATGCCCGGAAGGTATCGCAAAGAGGCGGCCAGGGATGCCTGGGGGCTCATGCTCGCCTATCTAAAGAAGACCTTCGGCGGCGGCTGGGACCGCGATCGGCTCCACTGGGCCTTCGAGAGCGATATTTCTACAAGCTACGACTTCACGAAGAACGTCCGGTTGGAATAACTGGTGACTTCTTGCCGGGCGGATCACCACCGGATGAGCCGGCTCACTTCCTTAAATTCGCCGGCGATCTACTCTCGCCTACGGTAACCCCCCCTTTCCCGTCTCTTGACACCTGTTCGAGATTACCCTGCCTTACAGTGTTTTTTTGAAGATACCAACTGCCCTAGCGCGTGACGGGCTCGCAAGAACAAAAAGGCCCGACCTCTTCCGACGTGGGCCTTTCAATTCTTAAATCGGCAGGTGTTCTACTATCCCCTAGGACGACATTCTAGTACTGTTCGCACTGGGCGCATCAGCCAGATTATCAAGATTTCAAATCCCGACGCCGGCTCCGATAATCTCTTGTGGCTCAGAAAACGGTGGTTCAATTACAGATTTTGTTAACTTGGAAAATATTTTAAAAATTATGGCACCTGCGGTCGCGTAATTGCTAGAGCCAACTGTCCGGTCCCCTTACGGTTTCTACCTTTGGCACGCCTTTCGCTTTCTCTTTCCACAGAGAATCAGCGAACAAAAAACTTTCATCTGACATGTCTGTCACGGATCAACTTAAAAGGTGGAGGCGCGGCCGCGCCGCCGAAAAATGGATTCATGTGCTCCACTCTGGCGCCAAGCCCCATGAACCGGCGGGAATTATGAGAACCATTATTGTTATTCTTCTTAGCCTCTCGATGACCCTACCGCGAGCGCTGCCAGCCCTCGCGCAGGAATTCAGAAAGTGGGAAGCCAAGATCGCCGAGTACAAGCAATGGCTAGATTCGTTAGGGCCGAAGGGCGTGTTGTTCTGGGTCAGGCTCGACGCACGACACCGCCCTCACAGGCTTTACCTCGGTGAAGGGTTTTTCCGCGCCGATGCTCGAACCCAAGAGCAGTTTGTAGAGACCTACTCGAGTTACCTCGCGGGTCACCCCGAAAAGTCGATGCTTATCGATCTTTTTGACGCGGCAACAAACAATCCCGTCGGCGAGTATGGCTGGGGCGGATTCAAGCTCTACTCGCAGTCCGTCCGAAGCTCGGAAAGGGCTCGGAAATAGGCGACCTGACCACCCTTACAGCGCTCATAAAGGGCCGTCGGCGCTGGAGAGCCTGGTCAACTTAAGCAAGTTAAAAATCTCGATGTCGCAGTGCAAGACCTGCCCCCCGGTCCATAAAACCTTATACGAGCTCAGCGGTTTACCTGCGTACTCTACGCTATCAAACGCCTCGAGCATCTTGGCGATGACCGGAGACTGATGGTTGAAGTCGCACCGAAAGCCACACAGGTAACCCAAGACGGACTCGGAGTCACTGCCACTAACCGTGTGCCGTTGGCCTCTGCAGGGCGCGGTCGAAGGCGCGGCGCAGAAAAACACCGATAAGGTGGCGTTTGTACTCCGCGCTGCCCTCTAGGTCGTCCACAGGATCAGCGGCCTCGGCCAAGGCCTTAGCCGCATGCGGGAGTTGTTTTTCTACTTTATCCCTCGGACCTGCGAGTAGAGCTTCAGCCTTATCAGATCGGCATGGCTTGGGACTGACACTTCCCACAACGGCCCGGGCCGCTTTGATGTTCTGCCCGTCGTCCAACTCCAAAACCAGCGCCAACCCGAGTGTCGGTCGCTCGTGGATTTGAAACTTGAGGTAGGCGGCACGCCGGGGCTTTGCCGAAAGAGGGATCGCGACCGCGGTCAGGATCTCGTCGGCGGCAAGCGAAGTCTCATAAGCTCCCGCGACGAGCTCGTCCATCTCCAAGGTCCTCTCGCCCTTGCTTCCCTGGACCCGCGCTTTGGCCCTGAGAGCGAGAAGCAGGGTTGCCGGATCGGAATGGGGTTCAGCGAAGCAGAGGTTCCCGCCCAAAGTCCCCGTGGCTCGAACGCGCACGTTGGCGACATGGCGCTCCATTTCCGCGATGACCGGGAAGTGCTCTCTTATGAGCGGCGAGTTTTCTATCGACCGATGGGTGGCGGTGCTTCCGATATGGAGAGTGGAATTTTTAAGCTCGATCTTATCCAGCCCTGGAATGGTCTTGACGTCCACAAGATGCTCGTAGCGAAGCAGGTCATGCTTCATCGCCAAAAGCAGCTCCGTCCCCCCGGCGTAAAGCCGTCCTTTGTCGCCGAATTGGGCGAGCATCTCCGCCGCCTCTTTGATCTCGCGAGCCTGGTGAATCCTGAAACGTCGTAAGGGCATCATGGAACAAACCTCAAAGGCAATAGGCACTAGGCAACAGGCAACAGATGATAGATTGTAGACGGCTTACACGCATCGACTTCTTCCTATTGCCTTTCTTTCAACGCTCGCCAGACTTTTTCGGGGGTGAGCGGCACGCGCCGGATGCGGACTCCCGTGGCGTTGTAAAGCGCATTGGCGATGTTCGATGGCATGGAGTTGAGCGAGGCTTCGCCTCCGCCCTTGGCGCCATAAGGTCCGACACCGTCCTGGTTTTCTACCAGATGCATTTCCACTTGCCGCGGCATGTCGGAAAAACGTGGCACCCGGTAGTCCAGTATCGATCCGTTGACGAGCTGCGGCCCTTCGTAAACCAGCTCTTCAAACAGTCCAACACCCATCCCCATCGTGGCGGCGCCGATATCCTGTCCCTCGGCAAGCGCGGGGTTGATCGCCAAGCCCACATCGCCCACGGTGGCGAGTTTTTCCACGCGGATGAGGCCGGTTTCCTCGTCCACGGAAATCTCTACGCCGGTGCAAGCCGTTTCCCAGAAAACCGGCGGCTTGGAAAAATCACCGGCCTTGCGGATATAGGCCCGTCCGATGACCTCGCCGTCGGGAAGGCCGTAGTACCGGCTTATGATCTCCGACCACGTCAGCCGCGCCTCGCCGCAGCGCACCCCGCCGCGGACTACCTCGATCGCGTCCGTTTTTATCTTGAGCAGCTCCGCCGCCATGCGCACCATCTGCTCGATGGCCTCGCGGCTTGCCTCCAGTACTGCTCGGCCCATCAGGGTGGTTGTGCGGCTTGCGCCCGTGGAGCGGTCGTAGGGCGTGATGGCGGTGTCCGAGGCCACTACCCGCACCTTTTCAAACGGCACGCCCAGTTCTTCGGCGACGATCTGGGGTATAACCGTGTGGCTCCCCTGGCCCAACTCCGTGCTCCCGGTCAGAATCGATACCGAACTGTCCGCGTGGACCCTGATAACAGTCGAGGTAAGAGGGTAAGCGCCCGCATCGCTTGTGGAGCAGCCAATGCTTTTACCGTGGCCTTTGGGTGGCGTCTGCTGCCAGTCCAGGGCTTTGGCGGCAATCTCCAGGTCTTGCTTCAAGGTCCCATCGAACGGACGCATCTTGGGGAAAAACTCTTCGCCGGGCTTCGCCACATTGGCCAGACGGAATTCATACGGGTCCTTGCCGATTTTGGTTGCCAGCTCGTCGATCTGTGACTCACCTGCCATCGTGACCTGGGCGCAGCCGAAGCCGCGGTAGGAGCTCGCCGGGACAGTGTTGGTGTAGACGGAGTAAGTGTCGATCTGGACATTTGGGATCGAGTAGGGCCCGACGGTGCGGTTGGTGGCCTTCTCGCACACGAGCGGGCTGTTTTCCGCGTAGGCACCCGTGTTCATATAGATCCTTGCTTGGCGGGCGATAATTTTTCCGTGGGCGTCCACGGCCGTGCGCATCCAGGTCAGCGCATCGTCGCTGCGGGTGGTGAGCATGGCCTCTTCCACGCTCAGTTGCAGCTTGACCGGCCGCTGAGCCTTCCATGCGCAGGCCGCCACTAGAGGCTCGATCTTGGTGTAGGACTTGCTGCCGTAGCCGCCGCCGACGAACGGCACGATCAGCCGAATCTGGCTGACGGGGAGCTTGAAGACAGTCGTGAGATCGTGGCGCACCATGAAGGGGTGCTGTGCGGAAGAGTAAATGGTGACGCCGTTGTCGCTGACCTCGGCGATCGCCACGTAAGGCTCCATGGCGTAGGCATAGGCCATCGGGAAGTAGTATTCTCCCTCGACCACCGCGGCCGCGCGCGCAAAGGCCGCCTCCACATCGCCCCATTTCAGGTGGGACTCCTGGCAGATGTTGCTCCCGCGTCCCGCCGCAACCTCGCCTTCGAAACCGCGCAGGGCCCCGGCCTCGAAGGTCCGCTCGTGAAGCAGCGCCGCTCCTTTGTCCAACGCCTCTTTCGGGGTCAGGACGGCCTTGAGCTCGTCGTATTTGACATCGATGAATTCCAACGCCTCGAACGCAGTGCGCTCGTCTTGTGCGACCACCGCGGCGACCGGCTCTCCGGCGTAGCGGACCTTGTCAACGGCGATCAGGGGGTGATCCTTGACGGCATGGCCGTAATAGAGGTTCAGGCCGGTAAGGTCGTTGCTGGTCAGAACCGCGTACACGCCGGGTCGTGCGGCAGCTTTGGCCGAGTCGATGGAGACGATCTTCGCATGGGCGTAAGGGCTGCGCAGGACCTTCGCATAGGCCATTGCGGGAAGCTTGACGTCGCTCACGTAGACGGCCTTCCCGGTAACTTTGGCCGGTCCATCCCGCCGAGGCACCGAATGATTGACGATCTGGAAATCCCGTTTCTTTTCCGCGCTCACTTTCCTTTCTCCTGTTGGATCTGTGCGGCCGCTCGCTTGATGGCGCGAACGATCGGCACATAGCCGGTGCAGCGGCAAATATTGCCGTCCATGAAATGGATGATCTCATCGTCCGTCGGCTTGGGGTTATCATCCAGCAACGCCTTGGTCGCCATGATCATCCCCGGAGTGCAGAAACCGCACTGGAAGGCGAACTCGTCGATGAAGGCCTGCTGGATGGGGTGAAGAGAGCCGTCGGGTCGGGCCAGCCCCTCGACAGTCAGGACGCTGCGATCTCGCACCTCGTAGGCGAGCAACGTGCAGGCGCTCACCGGAAGTCCGTCCACGAGCACCGTGCAGGCGCCGCACACCTGCACCTCGCAGGAGACTTTTGTCCCGGTGAGATCGAGCCGGGCGCGCAGGACCTCGGCCAGGGTTTCTTGCGCCTCGCAGTCGACCTCGGTTGGCCGACCGTTCAACAAGAAAGAGAGTTTCATGGTTGCGGGTTCAAGCTGTTCAAACGATTTAAACGGTTTGAACGATTGAAACGATTTGAACTCTTCATCCTTTCTTTCTATTGGTAGTGCGGGTTGATCTCCTTGGACCAGAGCGCCATCTGCTCCAAGAGACTTTCCATGCTAGGGTAGATGAGCTTGAGCTCGAAGTGTCGCACGCCGGCCTCGATGAACTCGTCGATCCGGCGCCGCACGTCGTCCACCGAGCCGATGATGTGGCGGTCAAGGGCGAACTGGATGTTGTCCACGTCCCGCTCGTAACTGTTGGTGCTCGTGCGGATCGTGGGCAAGGCGAGAGTCATCGCATCGTCGCGCGTGCGCGCGATCGCCGCGAGCTTTTCTACCGCAACCGTGATCTTTTTCGGATCTCGCCCTCTTTCCTCGGCGGTTTGAGCCAAGATCTCGCAGCCGCGCTTCATCTCCTTCGGGGAGAGCCAACCGGGGATCCACCCTTCGCCGTATTTCCCCGCCCGAATGGCTGCCTGGTCCATCCATCCTCCCACCCATACCGGGGGATGGGGCTTCTGAACAGGTTTGGGATAGATCTCGGCGTTCTTGAAACTGATGTTTTTGCCCTCGAAAGAAGCCATCGGCTGGGTCCAGACAGCCTTCATCGCTTTGATATATTCGTCGGTGCGAAAACCGCGTCCCTTAAGGGGGACGCCGAAGACGTCGAACTCGCTGGATTCCCGGGTCGCTTTGGAGCCAAGGCCCACGCCGACGATCAGCCTGCCATTGCACAGCCAGTCCAGGGTCGCCGTTTGCTTTGCCGCGTAGACGGGATTGCGACAGGGCAGGACCAGACAGGCTACGCCGAGCTGGATCGTTTGAGTCTCCGCCGCCAGGTAGGCCAGCATGGTTATCGCCTCAAAAAAGTTTGCCTCCTGAGCGTCGCTGAGCGCCTCGGCGGCGCCCGAAGAGATGTGGTGGCGGTGCATCTCAGAGCTCCACACCACGTGGTCGTGGACCCAGACCGAATCAAACCCCATTCTCTCGGCCTCCTGGGCAGCCTTGACGATGTTCTCCTTTGCGGCGAGCGGACCCGAGTTGGGGACCCGCACGCCAAACTGGATCCGCTTCATGCTCCTCTCCTAGCTTTTCTCCGCGACGTCGATGCGGTGGTACTTGAGATAACGGTTGTACCAATCCACGACCGCCCCGGCGACCTCGTTGAAGTAAGTGCTGTATACCCCGTAGTGGGTGGTCTGCCTTAGCATGATGAGCTTTTTCGGCTCGCCGGCCTTCTCGTAAAGGCGGATGGACTGTTCCTCGGGGGTGACCGCGTCGTTTTCCACCGCGATAAACAGGCTCGCGCGCGGCGCGATCTTGTGCACAACGTCCTCCGGGCTATATTCCATAATTGCCTCGGCGCACTGCAGCGGCATCTGTTGCGGGATCTTGGCCTCCACCTCCTTTTTCACCGTGGTTGTCTTGCGCTCGGGTGTTTGGACCATGATCTCCTCGCGGGCGCTGACGATCTCTCCGGAACCGGTCAGAACGCGCTTCTTTCGATCCTCTTCGATCCGCTGGAGATACTCAATCCACTCGTACTCGCGGCGCATGGAGTGGAGCCAGTCGCGGCCGTTGCTGACCCCGAGATAGGAGACCGCGCATTTGACTCGCGGGTCGATTGCGGCCACATAAACGGCATTGCCCCCGCCGGTGCCTCCGGACCCGAAAGTTGCAATGCGATTCGGGTCGATCTCCGAGCGGGTTTGAAGATAGGTGATGCCGTTGCGGATATCCTCGGCCTGCCACTGGGGCATGACCCACCCCCGGTGCTTGCCTTCGCTCTCCCCCCAGCCGCGATAATCGAAGCACAGGCAGGCGATACCTGCCTCGCAGAGCTTCTCGAACATCATGATGTAATGCTTGCTATCCTTGAGCCCGAGAAAGCCCGGCCCTTGAATGATCGCCGGCCACGGTTTACCCTGTTCTCCCTCTGGAAGATAAAGATCGCCGCTCAAGCGGTTCCCTTCGCTATAAAAGGTGACTTTTTCGACACGCATCTTAAGCTCCTCAGCGGCCGGCTATGGGCCACGGGCAAAGAAAGGTGCCCGTCGGCAAGTGCTCAGGGCGCCTCTGGGCCTCGTTAACTGCGCAGGGCAGGAAGCACTTCCTTGCCCAGAAAATCGACCTGCTCGTACCAATCGGCGTACCGAAATCTGAGATCGTAGACAACATGATTGAGCCCCGCCTCGTCGTATTTCCGCATAACCCGAACGATGTCTTCTGGTGTCCCGGCCAAAAGCAGACCCTCGATGTCCTCCAGCTTGGAGAAGGTCCCTGAGGCAGGCTTTACCCAGGTGGGCTTTTTGTTGCCCTCGTTGATCAAACCCTTTACGTTGACTTTGCTCAGCGCAGTTTCCTTGTCCCTGGCGATGCTCGTGATCGGAATGGCTCCGGTCGTCACCATCGGTTTTCCGGCTTTGTCGCAGAGCTCGTGCAGGTAGCTGATGCACTTGTGGAAGCTCGCGAGTGGGATCCGCCCGGGCATCCAGCCGTCGCAGTAGTCCACAGCCCGCCGGCACGACGCTGGCGTTGCGCCGCCGTACCAGACCGGGATCGGCTTGACCGGGGTTGGTTTGAGCTCCACGTCCTTGAAAGAAAAGTAGCGATCCTCGTAAGAGACTTTTTCTCCGGACCAGAGCATGCGCGCGATCGTCACGCTGATCTTTGCCAGATTCGCCCGATCTTCCAGAGTGTCAGGGTATCCCGCGGCAGCAAACTCGTGCTGGAAGGTGCCGAGTCCGATCCCCATGATCAGCTGGCCGTCGCAGATCATGCTGAGACCCGCCATGCACTGGGCCAGGTGAATGGGATGGCGATGGGCGATGACGGTGCCGGTGCCTAGGATGAGCTTCTTGGCGGCCGAGGCGATGGCCGAAAGCATCAGCAGACCTTCGATGTGAGTATTATCCGACCCTTCCATCCCGTGGGGCTCGAACACGAGGTGATCCCTGACCCAGACCGAGTCGAAGCCATAGGCCTCGGCCTTTTTTGCGCCTTCGATACACCTTTCAACTGAGCCGTATTCTCCGAAATGGGGCAATAGCAGTCCAAACTTGAGCTTCGTCGCCATGGAATACTCCTTCTGTGATTAAGTCCGCTTGCCGCTCGGCAGCTTAGAGGAGCTTAAGAAGCGATTCTTGTCGCCAAATTCTCACAAGCTTATAGACTTTACGGGGGCGTGATGTCAAGAATCTGCGGGTAACCGTTGACAGGGGTCGCACTGAGGAATAACTTTCGTCTCGTCTGAAGGAGGAAGCACCCATGGTGAGCAAGGCGGCAAAAGAGTTTGAAGTTCACCCGTATGTCCAGTTCATGGCGGACAGGTACAATCCCTACCGCAGATGGATCGAATCGGAGGGGATTCCGATCGTGAGCGGCTCCTACGTCGCCGATGTCCGCACGCTCGAGCTCGGGGATTGGCAGAGGAAGGGAGGCAAGGGGGCCTATTTGAGCTTTTCCGATCAGCTAGTCGCCGATGGCTACGTGTGCGAGATCCCTCCCGGTGGGGGCCTCAAGCCCGGAAGGCAGCTCTATGAGGAGATCGTCTTGATCGCTGCCGGCAGGGGCGCCACGACTATTTGGTATGACGGCTTCCCGAAACGGACCTTCGAATGGGAAAGAGGAAGCCTCTTTGCCATTCCCCTTAACGCATGGCATCAGCACTTCAACGCCAGCGGCAGTGAACCGGCCAGATACGTTGCCCTGACCAGCGCGCCGGTGGCCTTCGAGCTCTACCGCGACCCGGAGTTTATCTTCGACACCAATTACATGTTCAAGGACCGTTTCAACCCCGAAGAAGAGGATTTTTTCACCAAAGAGGGAAAATACTACACGGAATACTATGGCGGCATCCTGCACTCCAACTTCATTGCCGACATCAGGAAGATCAACCTGGTTCCCAGGGACAAGCGGGGTAAGGGAACGCGCAACATGTATATCCATATGGCCGGCAGTGCCATGCTTGCCCATGTGTCCCAGTTTCCGGTGGGAAGGTACAAGAAGGCGCATCGCCATGGACCTGGGGCGCATGTCTGCCTGTTGGATTCGACTGGCTACACCCTGATGTGGAACGAAGGAGAGCCGCCCAAAAAGTACGACTGGCACGAGGGAAGCGTCATTTCACCACCAGCTGGCGCTTGGCACCAGCATTACAATACCGGAAAGGTGCCGTGTAAGTTTGTCGCCCTGCACGCCAACACGGCGGTGCAGAGAGAGGAAAGGGGAGTCGAACAGATCGAGTTTGAAGACGAAGACACCGCCATGAGGAAGATGTACGAGGAAGAGTGCGCCAAGAGCGGCGTCAAGCCGGATATGTGAGAAGAGGATTGGTCTGAAAAGAAAAGTCCGGAGGCTATCCTTTCCTGCCCCGGAACCAGTTAGCGTCTATCTGAATAAAATGTTTCCATTTGTCCGGAACCGCGGCCTCCTCAAAGATTGCCTCCACCGGACAAACGGGCTCACAGGCCCCGCAATCGATACACTCCTCAGGGTCGATATAAAGCTTGTTTTCCCTCTCGAACTCCTCGGTTTCACTTTTTGTCGGGTGAATGCAGTCGACCGGACAGACGTCAACGCAAGCAGTATCTTTGACGTCAATACAGGGTTCGGCAATGATGTAGGTCATCTCGTTTCCTCCTCATCAAACGCGTTTTTGTGTTACTACCAAATCACTAAGTTCAAGTCAATTCTGCCGGGCGGAGAGGCCGCTTTCTGGCGCCCGCAAAGCCTAACCGTTTTTAGCCTCTGAGCTCTTGCTCCCTTTGCCTGATCAGCGAAACTATGGCTTCCCGGATGACCTTCTCGCTCACTTCGCCGAAGTGTTCTTTAAAACGCTCGATCGGCACAACGGCCTTGGCCATGGAGCGGTGGCCACCGGCGCTGCCGATCTCGTCGAAGAGCCGTTTTAAAATGTCGCCGGCGCTTTTTACGTAGCCGACGTTGCGAACGGAGATGACCACGCGATCTCCGCAGAGCCCCGAGACCACGGCCCAGTCGACGCCTTCAATCTGGAGACAGAACTCCGCCATCTGCGGGATCACGTCTTCCCTTTTGATTTCCCCCATGTGGATGACGGCCACGCCGTTATCGAGCTGAAGCCGGCTGAGCGCCCGGCCCAGCGCCTCCAGGTCCGCGCGCGGCAGGGCGGGCCGCTCCATTCGGGTGATCATAGCCCGGTTGGCGAAGGGATAGAGGAAGGTAAAAGCTTCGAGGTCGGCATAGTGGCTCCCCCTTTCCAGGAAGAGCGTGTCGCTTTTGATCCCGTACAGCAAGGCCGTGGCCAATCTTTGCGACGGTTCGACTCCAGCCGCCCTCAGGTACTCGGTGAAGATGGTGGAGGTCGCCCCGTACTGGGACCTGAGATCGGTGAAACCGGCGGAGAAAGGGGTGCGCTTGGGGTGATGGTCGACCACTAGGTCTACGTGTTTTAGAGGCCGATCAAAGTAAGGAGGTTGGACGTCCACCAGGGCCAGCTTGGCCCCATCATGGTGCAGATCTTCGTAGGTGATCCGGTCGATTTGGACGTCCAAAAGACGGATCATTGCCAGATTTTCGGGCCGGGTAACCCCACCGAAGGTAACGATCGGAGTCGTGGCCCGCTTGCGGCCCAAGAGCTCCCGCAGAGCCAGAGCGCCCCCGATCCCGTCCGGGTCAGGGTCATGTTGGAGCAGGATATGGATTTTGTCCTTATCTCCGAAGAGGGAGCGGATCTTTTCCACTTTCTGCCGGTTCAAGGTGTCGAGGAGTTGGGGGCCGCAGAACTCCTGAAAAATATCCTCGATCGGGAGCTGGCGCAGCGCCGGATCGTTGCGATCCCGAGAGGCCTCTTCTTCGCTCGCAAGCGAGAGAATCGGCAGGTCCTGCTTGAGTCGTCTTAAGAGCGAGTAGATCTCTTCCCGCAGCTCGGGGTTTCTGATGAAAAGGATCGATTGATCGATGTGGTCCAGGCGGATCTTTTTATAGGTTTCCTCCTTCTCCAATTCTGCCCACCGGCTGCTGCCGCCGTGGCGTTTAATGCGCTTCGCCGCTTCCGGATCATGCACCAAAAACAGCACCTCACTGCGCTTCGTCACGCTCTTGCGCATGAATTGGAAGAGCAGGTCGTCCTCACATATCGCCAGGTATTGCATGGGGCCTTCCCCTTGAGGGGTTATCGGAGCGGCTGCCTGTAGATCCTTAGCTGGGAAGCCGAAGCACCGACGAGCACGGCCAGAGTCTAGCACCTCATACCCGGTTTTTCCACTTTATCGGGCTGGTTTGGGTTACTTTTTCTGCGCCAAGATTAAGGTGGTTCCAGCCAGAGTGTCGGCGAGATCGCCGTGGGCTTGAACCGCGTCAAACCCGGCCTCTTCGAGCCAGCGGGAGTACTGGGAGAGCGTATAGCATTCTCCGCTGGGAGTGTGAGTGAGAACGTAAACGGAAAAGCGCAGGGCAAAGGTCGGACCGGTGCGTTCCTCGTTGGGGAGGAAATCATTGATGAGGATGAAACCGCCTGTGCGCAGCGCGCGGAATGCCTTAAGGAAGAGGTCGCGGTTACCCTGTGGCGACTCAAAGCGGCAAAAATTGCTTGCGATCACCAGATCATAGTAATTTTCGGCGACCGCCGTCGTGCGAAACTCGCCATCAATGTAGCGGATCTTGCCTCCCGAGCCCCGCTCCCCCCAAAACTTTTGCGCGACCGCGTTAACGTTGGGCCAGTCGAGTTGCGTGACCTCCGCAGACGGGTCGAAGCGAAGAATCGTGTGGCCAAAAATACTGGAGCCGCCAGCCACATCGAGCACTCGGAGACCCGTTCTAACTTTGCCAACCTCAAAAATCTCGCAGAACGCCTCGGCTGCGGGCCGCACGATCGGGATGATCCCGATCACGAGCTTCTCCCAGACCTGGAGCTCATTGCCGGTATCGAGGCGGCTGAACGGCTTCCCGGTTTTAAGCGTCTCTCTGAGATGCGCCATGCCGTCCCAGAGGGACATAGCGACATAGCGGAAGTCCCCGATGTAGTCGGGCTTTCCTCGAACTAAAAAGGTCTCGCTGGCAGGGGTAACGAAATAGCGTCCCGCCCGCTTCTCGACCAGCGCAAGGGCGATTAGGCCATCGAGCACGATCCGGGTAGCACGGGGATCGGTGCCCGCCTCCCGGGCGATTTCCTCATGGGTGTGGAACCCTTGGTGGATCAAAGTGAAGAAGTCATACTCGATGGCGGCGTCAAGGATTCGGCTGTTGGCGAAATCCGCGAGCAAGCGCAGTAGCGGTTGGATCGAGAGGGCTTCTTTAAGGTTTTGCGGCGAAGTCACGGCTGGGTACTGTAGAGCTCTTCCAATTGGTAGACCCCTTCAAAAAACCAAGTGAAATAGGCCGTCCCGGTTCGCAAGCGGTCCACAAGCCCCAACATCATCTCTGGAATCCCTTGGACGACCGCCCCGGCCTCTTATACGATTCTCCCTAAAGGGTTTAAATATTTGGACCCAAACTATTTGAACCTGATCTCCTTGTCAAGAATTTCCCCCAGGGAAGGCCGCGACGCTTGTACTAGATGGGGAAAAGCTGGCCACCCCCGAATGGGGAAGAGCCTCCTCATATGTTCTTTATTGACTTTGAGTAGGCCTTCTGTTAGACGAGGAATTGCGCCCTTTATGCTGGGGCGCAGAGGAGGGTCCATCCATGGCCGAACAAAACATGACGGCTGGAGGCGAGGTGCTGTTAGACGTCCGCGTCGCCGAGGCATCCGCGCTCTACAAGTTTTATCTCAACCAGGAAAAAAGGATTCTCGGGACATCAGCGGTATTGGTCTTTCTCACAATCTGGGAGCTGACCGGCAGCACGTTCCAGCTGATCAACCCGATGTTCATGAGCGCCCCTTCGCTCATCTATAAGGCCGCCGTTCAGTTGGTCACTTCGGGCGAGATCTGGAACGATCTCTATGTGAGCGGCATCGAGTTTTTCTGGGGTTATTTGCTTTCGGTCATCTTCGCCATCCCCTTTGGTATCATGGTGGGTTGGTATAAGAGGATGAGCCACATCTTTGATCCTTTCATCAATGCGATGAACGCTACCCCACGCATCGCCCTGCTGCCGCTGGTTATTATCTGGCTGGGAATCGGCATTCTCTCCAAGGTTGGCATTATTTTTCTCGGCGCCGTCTTCCCCATATTGATCAATACTCGGGACGGGGTTAAGACCACGCCCGTCAACCTCCTTAACGCCGCCCACAGCTTCGGCGCCTCCGAATGGCAAATCTTTAAGAGTGTGGTGCTCCCCTCCACCGTTCCTTTTATCCTCACCGGCTTGAGGCTGGGGGTCGGTAGGGCCCTGATCGGTGTCATGGTGGGTGAGCTTTACGCGGCGACGGCAGGGATCGGGTTTATGATTACGGTTGCCGGCGCGACCTTTCAGACCGATAAGGTCTTCGTCGGCGTCCTCGTATTTGCCATAACCGGGGTCATCTCTATGGAGCTTCTGACCAAGTTAGAAAAACGCTTCGATAAGTGGCGGCCTAAGGTAGGAGCGGAAGCATAGCTTTTCTTCGTTCCTGTCGATTTGGGATGAGAGGTGGCTTTCCGCCTAAGGCGGTGCCACCTCTTTTTTTTGGCTTGAATCGGTTTCTATGACTATATGACTAGAGGTTGGCTTGGTGGTGAAGACAAAAGGTGAAATAGAGGCCGAGATTAGTGACGCGATGGTGAAGTTTGAAATCGAGTACATGGGGCGTGGCCCCAAAGAGGTCAGGTGTTATATTCTTGAGGATATGATCTTGGTTCGGCTTAAAGGGGTGCTGACCCAAGCGGAACGTCAGCTAACGAAGAGCCCGGACGGAGTGGAGTTGATCAAAAGGATGCGCTCAACCCTCATAGAAAATGCTAAGCCCATTCTCTTCCAAGTGATTGGCGATATTGCTGGGGTCAAGGCCATAAGTCTCTATACGGATATCGGCACGGTTACCAGCGAAAGGATCATTGTCTTCACACTAGACGGCGACTTGGAGAAGGCACTGCTGCGTAAGAAAAGTCCTTGACTTTCCCTTTCTCCTCTCATATCGTTAC
>MGSI01000087.1:0-5463 GCA_001798455.1 Deltaproteobacteria bacterium RIFCSPLOWO2_02_FULL_57_26
GAGAAAGAGCGGAGCCAGGACCAAAGTGATCGTGCTCAGGAGTTTGATCAGGACATGGATGCTAGGACCGACCGTGTCTTTGAACGGGTCTCCCACCGTATCCCCCACCACGGCCGCCTTGTGAGATTCCGACCCCTTGCCGCCAAACTGCCCGGTTTCGATATACTTCTTCGCGTTGTCCCAGGCGCCACCGCCATTGTTAAAGAAGGTCGCCACCAGGATGCCTGCAATGGTCCCAACCATGAGAAATGCCGCCACGGCCTCAGCGCCCAAGCCGAACATGCGGAAGACCAACCCGACGGCGATGGGCATACCCACGGCAAGGAACCCGGGATAAACCATCTCCTTCAAGGCGCCCACGGTTACAATGTCCACGGTGCGGCTGTAATTGGGCCGGACTGTCCCCGCCAGGATCCCGGGATTCTCCCGGAACTGATCCCGCACGTCTTTGATGACGTAAAAAGCCGCCTTACCCACGGCCCGCATCGCCAGAGCGGAAAAAAGAAAAACCAGCATCGCGCCCAGGAGCCCGCCCACGAAGATCTCCGGTTTGACGATGTTGACAACCTGGAGTAGCACACCGTAGTGAGAGACCTCGTCCATGTAGGCGGAAAAGAGGAGAAAGGAGGCCAAGGCCGCTGAACCAATGGCATAACCCTTGGTGAGGGCCTTAGTGGTGTTCCCCACGGCATCCAGCCGGTCGGTTTTTATTCGCACGTCCAAAGGCTGCCCACTCATCTCCACGATTCCTCCGGCATTGTCCGTTATCGGCCCGAACGTATCCATGGCCAGAATATAAGCCGCAGTTCCAAGCATCCCCATCGTGGCCACCGCGGTGCCGAACACCCCGGCATGCGGCAGACCGCTCATTTTTCCCAGATCATAGGCGCCGATCAGTGCGGCGGAGATCACGAGAACGGGGAGCGCCGTGCATTCCATCCCGACGGCGATCCCGGCAATGATGTTGGTCGCCGCGCCGGTTTGAGAGGCCTCGGCAATCGATCTCACCGGACGATATTTGTATTCGGTATAGTACTGCGTGATGTACACGAAGGCCTGACTGGTAAGGATCCCGACCACACCGCAAAGGAAGAAGAAAAACCATGCCGATTCGGCTTCCGGATAAACGGCCGCGTCGACGCGAAGAAGCCAGCGCGTCGCGACAAAAAACCCCGCCATCGCCAGCAGGCTGGTCACATAATAACCTCGGTTTAGCGCCGCCATCGGATCGCCATTCTCGTCGGTTTTGACCACCAGAATTCCGACTATGGAGGCCACCAGCCCGAAGGCACGCGCCACTAAAGGGAAAAGAATTCCGTTAACCCCGAAGAAGGGGAATAACCCTACTCCCAAGATCATCGCGCCGATGTTTTCCGCCGCGGTCGACTCAAAGAGATCCGCTCCCCGTCCCGCACAGTCCCCCACGTTGTCCCCTACCAGGTCGGCAATGACCGCGGGATTACGCGGGTCGTCCTCCGGGATCCCGGCCTCTATCTTGCCCACAAGATCAGCTCCCACATCTGCCGCCTTGGTGAAGATACCCCCACCGAGCTGGGCGAACAGAGCGACGAACGACGCCCCAAATCCGTAGCCGACAATCATAAAGGGGATCTTCTCAGGGCTATAACCCATCAGGTCAAGCAGCGTATAAAGTCCGGCCACCCCAAGAAGGCTCATCGCAACCACAAAGATTCCCGACACCGCGCCTCCCCGGAGCGCAAGGCGCAGGGCCTGGTTCAGACTGCTTCGGACCGCCGCCGCTGTGCGGATGTTGGCGCGGATGGACACCCACATCCCGACATAGCCGGCGATGATGGAACACAATGCCCCCAGCACAAACGCGAGCGTCGTCCAGAGGGCAAGCTGTAGAGGCGGCGCCGGATCGACAGGATGGGGGACGCGCACAAGGTCATAAAGCGAGAAGATCAAGAAGGCCAAAACACAAGAGAAGAAAAGAATCGTCTTGTTCTGGCGCGCCATAAAGGCCTCCGCGCCCTCCTGGATGGCACCGGAGATGTTCTGCATCTCCCGGGTTCCGCTCCCCTGCCGGCAAACATAGCGGGCCAAATACCCGGCGAACCCCAAAGAAGCGAGGCTAATCACGATAACGAAGACGATCAACACAATCTATGACCCCTTTCCCCGGATGGATCTATCGTCGGTCACTTGGGCGCATGAAATGGTCTACCCGTTATTCTTGCCTAAAATCGGCTACCGACAACGAACCGCCCGATCCATTCGGGGACCTCGGTGAACTCGAAGGATAAAGAAGACCACCAGGATAAATAACGATCAACATGCAGATAACCCTCACGGCTTTCTGCGACAGGCATACGCCACCCCGATGCTCAACAGGTAAAGCAAAGTCAAGGGAACCGCCAGAAGGATCTGCGACACCACGTCGGGCCCTGGAGTCAAAATGGCTGCGACGGTAAAGATGACGAGAATGGCGTACCGAAAACAGCGCCACAGGAACCGGTGGTCCCATATCCCCAAGCGGACAAGGAAGAAGGTAAAAACGGGCAATTCAAAAGTGATCCCGAAGGCCAAAACCATGCGGAAAAAAAAAGTGAAATACTCGCCGATGCGGACCTCCGGGGAAACCCCCAAGGAGCGATATTGCTCAACGAAGTAGAGGAACGCGAAGGGCAGGACCACCCGGTAACAAAAATAGGCGCCCCCGACGAAAAAAAGAGTAGTAAAAAACACGAAAGGGACCGCCAGGCGCCGTTCCCGCTCCTGCAGGCCCGGCGCGATGAAGCGCCAAATCTGGTAAAAAATAAACGGCCCGGCAAGAAACAGGCCGGCAACCAAGGCGACCTTCAGTTCGGTAAAGAAGGCCTCCGTCACACCCGTTCCGATCAGCGCCTTTCCAGGCTCAAGAAGCCGTTGGAGAGGCGCCACCATGAAGGCGAAGATCTGCTCGGAAAAGAAATAAGTCAGGACAAATGCGGCTCCGACGGCTGCCAAGGATTTCAACAAACGCCAGCGGAATTCCTCCAGGTGTTCGACAAAGGTCATGTGGGTGTCGCGCGCCACTTCGTCACTCCAAAAAAAATTAAGAATCCGATCGATCCGGCAATTTCACGATTCACGGATAATCAAAAAGAGGGGAAGGATCGAAACCCTTCCCCTCTTTTGGTCGTTCAAACCCTAATAAGGCTGTTCGGACCTTACTTGGTTTTTGTTCCCTCCGCTTTCTTCTCTTCGGGCTTGCTCTCCGCCGGGGCTCCTGAAGCAGCCGGAGCCGCCTCACCACCTGCAGGTGCAGGGGCCATGGCACCGGGCTCACCAGGCGCTCCGCCGGCCGGGGCCGCAGGCGCGGCAGGCGCAGGGGCGGGAGCGGTTTGCGCAGGTTCTTCTTTCTTTCCGCAACCCGCTAAAGCTAGAGACACAGTGAAGAGGATTACGGCCGACCACATACCAACCTTCTTTACCATCGCTACTCACCTCCTTTCAGGCTCACCGAGATACCGTTCAGGCTGGCAGATTTATTACATAACTCCGGCTGACTTGCAAGGGAACAGACATTGCCCGGCACCTCGATAACGCAATCGAGGAGCGCTGAAAAGTTTTGCGGCACGATGCGCCAATGCGCCGGAAAAAAGCGGGTTAGCGAAAATTCGCAGGCAAAAAATTTTTTCCTTTCACATTACGCCTGAAGAACACTCAGCGACAAAACCTCACAAACCCACAAAAATTGTGCATAACTTGTGGATAAGTGAGTCAGGGGACAACTCGGAAGCTTGAAACTAGCTTGCCCCAGCGGATTGCCTAAATATTTAGCAGCGGAAACATCGCGAATTCATAAGCTTAAAAAGATTTGCCAAAAAGTCGCCGCCTTTTCCCGACTCCCAGATCGCGCAGCGCCCGCCACTCCGGGCCGCGCCACAGAAAACTCATGGCAAGGTAAAGCAAGATCCCCAGCCCGAGGAGCGAGATAAAAACGATCCCGTGCACCCACAGGCTCCGATCGTACGCGACCCAGTTCACTCGCCGCACGATCAGCGCAAGAGGGAAGGCCATGACGAGCGCGTTGACAAGATTGCGGCCAAAGGAAAACAGAAAATCGCTCCAAGGGAACTTCCCCAGACGGCGATCCAGGATCACCAGCAAAAGCAGAAAATTGAACGTGGCGGAGATAGAGGTCGCCAGGGCGAGCCCGCCGTGAGAAAGCGAAATCACGGACAACTGGTGGGAGAGAGCGGCGACCGCGAGGCCCACGGAATCGGCATCCGGGCCGGCGGTGACTTCCCCCATGAGCATGAGACTCAAGACGAGGTTCAAGATGAATGACCCCAAGCCTACCCAGACGGGAGTTCGGGTATCCTGCATGGCATAGAATACGGGCAGGACCAGCTTGCTCCCGGAGAAGCCCCACAGGCCGAGCGAGTAGTAAACGAGGGCCTGAGCGGTGCGCAGCGTGGCGTCCGCATCAAAGGCGCCTCTCTGGAACAGGAGGGAAAAGGTTGGAACCGAAACCACGATCAACCCTAAAGTGGCCGGCAGAGCGACGAAATTGACCAGCTGGAGCGAATAGGAAATCCCTGCCCTCAACTCGGTAAAGTCTCTCCTGGCCACAAGGGAGGCAAAGCTGGGCAGCGCCGCAGTACCAAGGGCGATAGCAAAGATCCCGAGGGGAAACTGGAGCAGGCGGTCCGCATAATAAAGGTAGGAGACGCTTCCCTCCGGAAGCATCGAGGCCAGAATCGTGCTGACCAGGACATTGATCTGATAGACGGCGGCGCCGAAGACCGCCGGACCCATAAGAAAGAGGAGCCGCCTTAGGGCAGGATGGCGAAAGTGAAAATCGGGAGAGTACGAGACCCCGTGGCGAGAAAGATAAGGGATTTGCAGCAAGAGCTGCGCCACCCCGCCCAGCAGGACTCCAAAACCCAGACTGACGACCGGCTGATGGAGGAAGGGAGATAGGAGGAGCGCGCAAAAAATAATCGCAAGATTGAGGAGGACCGGAGACAGGGCGGGAGCCATGAAATGGCGCAAAGAGTTGAGCACCCCCATGGCGAGCGCCACCAGACTCACGAACAAGAGATAGGGAAACATCAGGCGAGTTAGAAATACCGTCAGGGTGAACTTCTCCGGATCAGCCAAGAAACCCGGCGCGAAAATACGAGTCAGGGGCGCGGCAAAAAGAATACCCAGAAGCGTGAGCGCTCCTAAGGACAGCGTCGCAAAGGTAAAAACGATCCGAGCTAGCCTTACCGCCTCGTCCTTACCCCGGTGGGTGAGATAATCGGTAAAGAGGGGAACGAATCCCGCGGTAAGCGCCCCTTCGGCGGTCAGGCGGCGCATGAGGTTGGGAATGCGGAACGCGACGAAAAAGGCATCGGCCACCCCATGGGCGCCGAAAAGGTAGCCTACGACCATATCGCGCATTAGCCCCATGATGCGACTGAGGAGGGTAAAAAAACCGATCACCCCCGCCGCTCTTGTCAGCTTTCC
>MGSI01000087.1:5475-8854 GCA_001798455.1 Deltaproteobacteria bacterium RIFCSPLOWO2_02_FULL_57_26
TAGAGACACTAAATCCCGAATCAGGACCCTGATGAAAAAGGCCAAGCAGGCGATAGAGATGAAGGATCAGGAGGCGGTCTCCGTCCAGTTGCGGCAGGCCAACCGAGCCCTGGATAAAGCCGTAAGCAAAGGCATCCTCACGCGCAACACCGCCTCGCGCTGGTTCTCCCGGCTCTCGCAATTGGCCACCCGCTCAGCTGCCGGGTCCTAGCCGGCGCCATAAAATTTCTCCCGTCCTCTAAAACATATCGAGAAGCCTCTGCTGCAACTCGCGGGCAAATCTCTCCACCAGCCGCTCTCTCGTGTCGAGGCTCAGTGTCTCGGTAAGCTGAATATCCGTAAAGCGACGCACGTCCGAGGAATTCAGGGTCCCCGATTTGAATTCCGAGGAGGTGGTCACCACGCTGCCTCGCGACGCGCTATAAACCTCGGTGAGCCGAGCACCGCGAGTGCGCCACAAGACCTCGTCCGGGGTGCGCCGGCGAAGATTCATATCCACCACCAGCGTCGCCTCGTATTGCAGAGCTTCATCCTTGCGATTCACCGCCACGACTCGATGATCGAAAGCCCGGATTACCCCGCTCAGGATGGCATCCGCTTGCTCCAACCCGTCGACCACACGCAACCGCCCGAGCCGGTGAAATTCGCTTTTAAGTACCGCGGTGATCTCCCCGTCAATCCCGACATCGCGGCTGCGATTGACGAAAGGCTCGATAAAGACCGTACGCACATCCTTGGGGAACGCCTCCCCCGCGCCGGAAAGCTGATACCCGCATCCCACTCCCGTCAGCGCCAAGAATAGGCCGAAAACCGGAAGCCAATTTTGAATTTTGCCTACTGTCTTCCGCCTTTCGCCTTCCGCCTTCATTTTCAGCCCTCCAACACGATGTTGACCAGCCGGCGCGGCACCTGGATCACCCGCCGGACTGATTTGCCCTGAAGATAACCTTGAATCTTCGGATGCGCCAGAGCCTCCGTCTCAATCTGTTCGTCGCTTGCGTCCGCCGACACCGTAATTTTCCCCCTTACCCTGCCGTCCACTTGAACCACGATCAGCAATGCTTCCTCCTGCAAAGCCTCAGCGGAATACTCGGGCCAAGGGATCTCTTCGAGGCTCCGCCGATTGCCCAGGCTCTCCCAGAGTTCGCTCGCCACATGGGGAACAAACGGATACAGGAGAACAAGGATCGCTTCCAAACCTGCGCGGATCAGCGAGGCTCCCTCAGCCGTTGCCGACCCCTCTCTGGCCGCCAGGCTGAGCGCGTTAAAGAGCTCCATGACGCAGGCGATGGCAGTGTTGAAATGAAATCTCTCTTCGATGTCATCGGTGACTTTTTTGATGGTCCGGTGAACCAAGCGACGTAGCGCCGCGAGACCTGGGGGGAGTCCCGGCGGATCGAGGTCCGGGGCCACACCGAGCAGCGCCTGCCGATGTTGACCCGCAAAGCGCCACAGCCGACTTAAAAAGCGGTGCGCCCCTTCCACCCCATGGTCGCTCCAATCCAGATCCTTCTCCGGGGGGGCGGCGAACAGCGTAAAGAGACGGGCCGTATCCGCACCGTAGCGCTCGATCAGAAAATCGGGGTCCACCACGTTTCCCTTGGACTTCGACATCTTGGCCCCATCTTTGATCACCATCCCCTGCGTCAGGAGATTGGTGAAGGGCTCGTCTAATTTGAGCCAGCCCAAATCGCGCAGAGCTTTCGTAAAAAAGCGCGCGTAAAGCAGGTGCAGGACGGCGTGCTCTATCCCTCCTATATATTGGTCGACCGGGAGCCAATAGGCCACCCGGGCTTTATCGAGCGGCCGGCGGTCTTCATCCGGGGAAGCGTAGCGGGCAAAGTACCAGGAGGACTCGACAAAGGTATCCATCGTATCGGTCTCTCTCTCGGCCGGACCGCCGCACTTGGGACAGGTGGTTAGAAAAAACTCCGGGAGTTTGGCAAGGGGGGAGCCGCCTTCGCCGCTAAATTCCACGTCGCGGGGCAAAATCACGGGAAGCTCGGATTCCGGGACCGGCAGCATTCCGCAGGAATCGCAATAAAGTATCGGGATCGGAGCCCCCCAATACCGCTGGCGGGAAATACCCCAATCCCTTAACCGATACCGGATATCCTTCTTCCCCCAACCCTTCTCCTCAAGGTAGTTTGCGATCTGCTCCCTTCCCTCGGCGCTGGGTAAGCCCGAAAAGGGCCCGCTCGCCGCCATCACCCCATCTTCCACATAAGCTTCCGTCATCTCCTCTGGCTTAAGCGTCTGGCCTTGCGGTTGAATAACGACACGGATCGGGAGGTCATACTTACGGGCAAACTCAAAGTCCCTCTGGTCATGAGCCGGAACGGCCATCACCGACCCGGTGCCATACTCCATAAGCACGAAGTTGGCCAGATAGACGGGGATCTTTTCTTGCGTGAAAGGATTCAGGCAATAAGCCCCCGTAAAAACCCCTTCCTTCTCCACCTCCTCCGTTCCCCTGCGCGCCTGACTGACCTTTTTCATCCGCTCGACAAAGCCTCTGACAATGCCCTGCTGCGAAGTCCCCTGGGGGAGCTCCAGCGCCAGCGGATGCTCCACCGCCAGGGAAAGGAAGGTGGCCCCGTAAATCGTGTCCTGGCGCGTGGTAAAGACATTCAGGCTTCCGTCCCGGCCCACAAACGGGAAGATAATCTCGGCGCCCACGGACTTCCCAATCCAGTTGCGCTGCATGGTCCGGACTTTCTCCGGCCAACCTGTGAGCCGATCCAAATCCCGCAGCAGCTCCTCCGCGTAAGCCGTAGTGCGGAAAAACCACTGCTCCAGTTCCCTCACCCCAACCTCCTCTTCGCAACGCCAGCAGCGCCCCCCTTCAACCTGCTCGTTGGCCAGCACGGTTTGACAGCGCTCGCACCAGTTGACCGTCGATAGCTTCTTATAGGCGAGCCCGCGCTGGAACATCTCGATGAAGAAGAGCTGCTCCCAGCGGTAGTAGCTCTCGTCGGAGGTGGCGAACTCGCGCCGCCAATCATAGCTGAAGCCCATCTTTTTGAGCTGGTCCCTCATGTAGGCGATATTCTCCGACGTCCACTTCGCCGGGTGGATGCCGCGCTCGATGGCCGCGTTCTCTGCCGGCAGCCCGAAGGCATCCCAGCCCATGGGGTGAAGCACGTTGTACCCCCTCATTCTCTTGTAGCGGGCGATCACGTCGCCGATGGAATAGTTGCGCACGTGGCCCATGTGGATCCTGCCCGAGGGGTAGGGGAACATCTCCAAAAGGTAGTACTTCGGCAGCTTCGGGTCCTCGCCGACCCGGAAGCTCTCATTCTCCTCCCAGATCCGCTGCCACTTTCCCTCTATCTTTTTCGGTTGGTATCTTTCCTCCATAGACTAACGCAGCGATGCC
>MGSI01000088.1 GCA_001798455.1 Deltaproteobacteria bacterium RIFCSPLOWO2_02_FULL_57_26
GTCCAAAGGATTTCACCCGTCAAATTACGGTAAGGGATTTCCTGCGCGCTGCCTTCGGAGGAGGAGAAGTTTCCCCGCAGCGTCATCCCTCCTTGCCCATGTTGCAATGCTCCCGTGCTCCGCAGCTCTTTCATCCACGCGGTCCGGTAGGCCGGCCGGCTGGTCGCATCGGCCAGGTTGAGCTTCGGCGACCACAAACTATACTGAACCACGGGGCGCGCCAGCTCAGGCACGGTCGCCTCAAACGCCAGCGTAGACGAGCCGAGGCGGAGCGAAGAGCGTTCGATGCGCGCTTGTTTACCCAGAAAAGATATTTTGGAGTTCAGCTGGTCGATGCCGCGACCACTATTTTTCTCTTTCGCTTGAACGCCCACCAAGCTAAGAACTCCGCGCAGGTCCAATTCGCCTTCCGGCGGGCCAAGTGCCTTTGTGACGGAGAGATCGGCATTCAAGGTCCCTCGCGTCTGGTACGAAGAGAGCGGCGTGAGCAGTCCATCCCAGCCTGAGAGATTACCTCGGTCCAGGCGGAGGTGCAGCGTGAGGCGACGCTCAGGCGATTCGTCCAGCAGCCCGGAGAATGTAAACTTCGTGTTTTGAAGGGTGAGGCTCGACGCCTCCAAGACAAGCCGGTTTTTTTGATTCCTCAGGTTCATTTCCAGTTGGGCCGGAAGGCCTTTGGGCTTTTTTATCCAGTCGCCGTACCGGACTTCACTCTCCCCCGCCTGGATGACGGCATGTGCCTTGAGGTCCTCCAGACTCCCTGCCACCTCACCGGTGATGCCTAAGGGTCCCTCGGAGGAGAGGGCGGCAGGCAGGGCCTGGCGGAGAAAGGGAATCATCTTGAGCCGATCGAACCCGACCGGTGCGATGACAATCTTGCCATTGACCACGGCGTCACTCCAGGATCCGCTCCTTGACAAGTCCAGATCTCCCTTCACCGTCGTATTGTTTTCGGCGGCGCCGAAAAAGGGGCCGGACAGGCTCAGGTCGCTAATCTTGGGCCGTTCCCAGCTGCCCGTGAGCTTCGCCTTGATCGAAAGCGGGCCGGAAATGGCCAGATAGGCTGGGACGGTGTCCCGCAGCAAAGGGATGGCGCGCATCAGGTTCGGGAGCAAAAGCGAATCGACATTGATTTGAAGATCAAGGGGGTATTTCGTCCAATCCTTCTCGGAGGTGTAGGGGCCGATTTGTCCTTCCACGCCGATGTTTTTTGCCCGGCCTTCGGAAAGGCTGGCCGCCAGCCTGAGTGCCGCCTTCCCCGTCGGAGCCGAGCCCTTGAGACTCATCTCGAGGTTCTGCACCTCCATCTCGAAAGGTTCCTTGGCGGCCCGGTCGATGTAGTGGATTCTCCCCCGGCTTACCCGCAGGCCCGATACGGAAAGAGCCACCGGGGCTCGGCGTCGCGGCTCCTTTTCCGCTTGGCTTTTCTTGGCGCCGGCCGCCCGTGCTGCCTCGCGGGCGGAGGTCAGAAGGGTGGAGATGTTGAGCTTCCCGGCTTCGCTCTTGATGATCTGGATTTCGGGTTCCTCTAAGGCGAATTCTTTGATCGCAACCCGGCCCAGAAGCAGAGGAAGCCAGCGGACCTTCATCCTGAGCCCCTTGGTTTGGATGAACGGGGTGGCTGCGAATCGCGGGTCCTCGGCGACTTGCAACCCCTTGGCGGATAGTCCCAGCCCGCCCCAGAGGCTCAGTTCGAGCTGATCAAATTTGAGGGGGCGACCAAGGGCCTTCTGGATTTCCTCACGAATCCGGTCGTGGTTCTTTGCAATGAGGGAGTTCAGCGAGACGACGAGCAGTATGAGGACACAGGCTGCGGCGATGAGGCCGATGCTTATCGTTTTGCGATTGATGCCCATGGGGTAGGAGAAGCCAGAAAAGCCTTTTGGCGCTAATCTACCCGCTCGACGACGGTAGCGATCCCCTGGCCTACGCCAATGCACATGGTGGCCAACCCGTAGCGGACCTTGCGACGTCGCATTTCATGGATCAGCGTGGTCATGATCCGGGCGCCGCTGCAGCCAACCGGGTGACCGAGGGCGATGGCCCCTCCGTTGACGTTGACCTTTTTTGTGTCCAGCCCCAGCTCCCGGATGCACGCGAGAGACTGGGAGGCAAAGGCTTCGTTGAGTTCAACAAGGTCGATGAGATCAACGCTGAGGTTCGCCCGTTGCAAGGCTTTGAGCGTGGCCGGGATGGGCCCGATCCCCATGTAGGAGGGGTGCACTCCGGCCACGGCGGAAGCCACGATGCGCGCCAGAGGCTTAAGCCCCAGCGTCTTGGCTTTTTCGGGCGAGGTCAAAAGCAGAGCCGCGGCTCCGTCCGAGAGCGGAGAGGAGTTCCCCGCCGTCACGGTGCCATTTGCCTTAAAAGCAGGTTTGAGCGCCGCGAGCCTTTCCATCGAAGTATCCGCTCGCGGCCCTTCGTCCCGATCACACAGAAGGTTCTCTCCTCGGCGCTGCGGAATCTCGATCGGGACGATTTCGTCTCTGAAAATCCCCTCCTCGGTGGCCCGTGCCGCGCGGCGATGGCTCTCCAGGGCAAAACCGTCCTGGTCCTGGCGGCTGATCCGATATTTCTCGGCGACATTTTCCGCCGTCTCGCCGTTGTTGATTAATGGATAGAGTTCTCCCAGGCGGAGGTTAGGGAAGCGCCATCCCAAAGAGCTGTCGTAGACGGTCACGTCGCCCCGTTGAAAGGCAGTCTCGCTCTTGCCCATAACCCACGGGCCGCGAGTCATGCTTTCGACCCCACCGGCAATGAAGAGTTCTCCTTGGTCCGTTTGAATGGCGCGACCCGCCTGGTTCACGGCTTCAAGGCCGGAGCCGCAAAGGCGATTGATGGTGACCCCGGGCACGGCATAAGGAAGCCCGGCCAGGAGAGAGGCGTTGCGTGCGACGTTGCGGCTGTCCTCCCCCGCCTGGTTGGTGCAGCCCATGAAGACGTCCTCGACTTCTTCTCCTCTGGTCCCCGTCTTCTGGAGCAGTTTGGTGATGAGAAAAGCTGCCAGATCGTCGGGGCGGATGCTTTTCAGAATGCCTCCGTGGCGGCCCATCGGCGTGCGCACGGCGTCCACGATTACTGCTTCCTTCATCGATAGCCTTCCTTTGAACTATTTGAACGATTTGAACGGTTCGAACTGTTCAAAGTTGTTCAAGCTGTTCAAGCCGAATCAAGGGCTCTCATCGCTCATCGTATACGTAAAAGCCTCTTCCGCTGCTTTCGCCCAACCAACCCGCGAGGACCATCTTCTTGAGTAGCGGAGCGGGTCGATAGCGGTCATCGCCGGTCTCGTGCTGGAGCCCCTCGAGCACTGCCAGCACTTCATCGAGGCCGACTTGGTCCGCCCAACGCAGCGGACCCTGGGGATAATTGGTCCCAAGCCGCATGGCCACATCGATTTCTTCGGCTCGCGCTACACCTTCATCCAGGCTCCTGGCGGCTTCGTTGATAATGAGGCTTAGGATGCGGGGAAAAACCAGCCCTGGGGTATCCCTGACCCAAACGGTTTCTTTTCCCAGGGCCCGAAAGAGGGCTTCGGCCTCCTTCATGGCCCCTTCTTGGGTCCTCAGCCCCGCACTCAATTCTATCACCTTTTTCTCCTTAAGGGGAAAGAAGGTGGCATAGCCAACGACCTGCTCTGGCCGGCTCGTCCAGGAGGCGATCCGGGAGGTGGCGAATCCCAGGCAGGAACTGAGGATGAGAGAAAAATGGGGCACCTCGGCTCCGATGCGCTTCAGCTCCGCTTTTTTCACCTCTTCGCCCCCGGCATGCGTGTCAATGATTAGGGATGCTGAGCCGGGGACGGGCTCCCCGCTGTCATAGAGCGCCGCGGCAAAACCTTTTTCCTGGCCGAGCTCGGCTAGCTCCATCGCCAGGCGACTCCTGCCGAGGATGGCCAAATTAGTCTTTGCCATAGGTATAAAAGCCCCTGCCGGTTTTTCGCCCGAGAAGCCCTGCCAGCACCATCCGCTCTTGGATCGGGTTCGGACGGAATCGGGAGTCATGGAAATACGATTGGTAGAGTGATTGTGTAACCGCGAAGTTGATGTCGATCCCGATCAAGTCCATCAGCTCAAAGGGGCCCATCGGAAAGCCTCCCGCCTCTTTCACGATGCGGTCCACGGTCTGTACATCGGCGTCGCTATCGCTGAGAATGCGCAGCGCTTCATTATAAAAGGGACGGGCAATTCGGTTGACGATGAATCCCGGCGTGTCTTTGGTAGAAACGGGAGTCTTCCCCAGGCGGCGGGCGATGTCCAATGCCTTCTCGATCACGACGGGATGGGTCTGTTCGCCGCGAACGATTTCGACCAAGGCCATGAGCGGAGGGGGGTTGAAAAAGTGCATCCCCAGGATGCGCTCGGGATGCTGGGTTGCGCCGGCAATCGCGGTGACGGAAAGGGAAGAGGTATTGGTAGCGAGCAGGGCTTCCGCATCGCAAATGGCCTCGAGTTTTTGAAAGATCTCCCGCTTGAGGTCCATTTTTTCCGGCGCGGCTTCGATAACCAGGAAGCAGCCCCGAAAGTCCTCGAATTTGATCGAGGTGCTGAGCCGAGAAAGGATCCGATTTTCCTCCTCGGCGCTGAGCTTTCCTCGTTCTCTGCCCCTCCGAAGAAAAGCCCGAATTCTGGCCAATCCTTTATCGATGAATTCCTGGGAGATGTCGTAGAGGAGGGTCTCAAACCCGGCTTGGGCACAGACCTGCCCGATCCCGGCCCCCATCGTCCCGGCACCGACGATCCCGATCAGGTTTTCGTTAATGGTCATTAGTCAACCGTCAACTGTTCACTCGTCACTTCCCTGTAAATAGCGGCGGCTCTTTGGCGACGAGAATGTATTCGTAGCTCATGGTAGTTTGACCTATACACTAGCGTGGGTCGGCTTTTCAAGGTTGACAGGCCAGATTGCGTGGTGGAAGAATACCCCCTTCAGAGGCCGGGGAGTCTGCTGATTTAGGGCCGAAAAAGCGGAGGGATTTAATGCCCCGGAACGATCAGGTTACCCGCCAGTGGCGTCTATTGCGTCATCTGGAAAGCTCCAGGGGCGCGACCCTGCAGGAGCTGGTTGACTCCACCCCGGCCGATTTCCCCAAAAATCCACGCACCATCCGGAGGGATCTTGAGGCCCTGGAGGGCGCCGGTTTTCCCCTCGTGACTGAACAGTCGAACGGGCAGACCCGATGGAAGCTCATGGAGGGCTTCCGGGATATCCCCGCGCTCGGCTTTTCCGCGACCGAGCTTATGGCCCTGCTTTTTAGCCGCAACCTTTTGAAGCCTCTGGAAGGGACGGAGATACAGGCGTCTCTCTCTTCGGCGCTGAATAAAGCCGCCGCGGCCCTACCTGCTCAGGGGCATGAGTATGTCCGGGAGATGGAGCGGATCTTCTCAGTCGGTTTAGGGCCGCACAAGAGCTACCGCCAGCACAGGGAAACC
>MGSI01000089.1 GCA_001798455.1 Deltaproteobacteria bacterium RIFCSPLOWO2_02_FULL_57_26
CGGAAGCGCGAAGATCCGGAAGAGCGACTGAAGTTCTGCTGGTAGATCTTGACTGCTTGATTGTGCTGCTCGAAGGTAACGGAAAAAAAGTGGTAGCCATCGTTTTTGGAAACAAAGTAGATATAAGGCACCGAGGCGGGATACAGAGCGGCTCGGAGCGACGATGAGCTTGGATTACAAATGGGCGCGGGAGGAAGCCCCTGAATGAGATAGGTATTGTAAGGTGTCTTGGTTCGCAGATGGGCGCGGGTGAGATTGCCTGAGAAATCCTTTAGACCATAGATCACTGTAGGGTCGCTTTGAAGAGGCATCGCTCTTTTAAGTCGGTTATGAAAGACCGCGGAGACCAGAGGCCGCTCGCTATCAATGCCGGTCTCTTTCTCAATGACCGACGCGAGAGTCACCACCTCATGTCTGGTCAACCCCAATTCCCGAGCACGCGCTTCCATCGCTTCCGTGAAGACCTGACGAAACTGATTCGCCATGGTTTTGAGAATATCGGCCTCGCTGGCCCCGGGGGGAAAATGGTAGGTGTCCCCAAAGAGATAACCCTCGAGCCCCGTATGGCCAAGCCCAAACAGGGAAAGGGTCTCCGGATTACTGGTCTGTTCCAGGAACCGCTCCTTCTCGACGAGACCGTTTTTCTCTAATAACGCAGCAATCTCTTTGATCGTGAGCCCTTCCGGAATTGTCACGCGATGAAATGCCAACCTTCCAAGCACCAGCCGGTTCAGGACCTCGCGCGCTGACACCGGGAGTTCGAAGCGGTAGCGACCCGATCCCAGCTTGCGGTCTAACCCCCACAGACGGGCCCAGAGGGTAAAAAGTGTTCTGCTGGAGATGACGCCGTCATCGTTCAGCTTGTACGCAACGTGGGAAAAGGGTTCGCCCCCTTTTACCTCCACCTGCACTACCGTCCCTTCTGTCCCATATGGGATGGAGAGGGCGGCATAGACGAAAGCGCATGCCAGAACCAGGGAGAAGAGGAGAGAACGAAGAAGTGTGGAGGAACTCCATCTGATGGAGCGTCTGGCGCTCAAGATGGGATCCATGATTGTAGGGAGCATCACCCTTGGGTTGCTCATAGACTCTCCTTAGGTCCGTGAAACAGGGATTCCAAGTAGTGGTTTTCAGTGCAAGCCCTGTGCCATTGGGGATCATGTTGGCTTCGTGAAACCCTACTAATTGCTAAGTGCTGAATTTTTCGATCAATGGAGACCCTGGTCTTCCTGCACAAAAGCCAAAAACTGGGCAACAATGACAAAACCTGGGTGAATTCCGCAGACGGAATACTGCATTGACAACTGACACGCAGGATGGCCAGGAGCAGCCAGATGTGAACTTGAAATCCCCAAGCGCACGTAATTCGCTTCCGGCCACTGGGGTCAGGCTTTCGTTTCTAGACATTCCTGCCAACAGGGGGTCCGGTGTAGGCATGATATTTGACATTCCCGTACGTTAGGTGTTCTCGAACGAATCAATCCAGGAGCTTGCCGATCCAAAGCTGTTTGAGAAAATGGGTTGCCGGCAGATGCGCAGAATTACTTTTCTCCCCTGCGTTGATCTTATCCATTATGCGTGGGTGAGGAGGGGCTGAAGTGTTGTGAAGAATTCCCCGATCGCGCCTCTATGATTAAAATCCGCGAGGGAATCCAGCGGCGTGGGGTCGCGGTTGATGATGGCGAGCATGGCCCCGCCTTGCTTGGCGATCACCGGAAAGGAGGCGGCTGGCTGCACTTGGAGCGAGGAGCCGACAACGATGAAGATTTCCGCCGCCTGGCTCAACTCTTGGGCGCGTCTCATCGCGACAACCGGCATCGGCTGTCCGAAAGAGATCGTGGCGGGCTTGAGAAATCCGCCGCAACGATCGCAGAGAGGTGGGGTGGGATCTCTGGAAATCTTCTCGTAGATCGCTTGCGCGTCGAACTCCTTTTCGCAACCAAGGCAGACCACTTTTCGATCCGTGCCGTGAAGCTCGACCATCTTTTCCTCGGAGACCCCGGCCACACGATGGAGCCCGTCCACGTTTTGCGTGATGAGCCCTAGGAGCCGCCCCCTCTCTTCGAAGGTCTTGATCGCATGATGTCCGATGTTGGGCTTGACGTTTTTGTAAAGCTCGATCGTTTCCCTTTTCATTTTCCAATAGCGGACCCGCGCCTCTTCGCTGCGCAAAAACTCTTCGAAATAGACGGGCTGGTACCTCGTCCAGATTCCGCCCGGGCTTCTAAAATCCGGTACGCCCGACTCCGTGCTGATGCCGGCGCCGGTAAAGAAAACGATCTCCCGGCACCTTCGGAGCCGGTCTGCCAGTTTGTCTAATGTCATCCGCGTCACTCGATGGCGTGAGGGCTGACTGAGTTTATGGTGATCCCGCTTGCCCTGTCAACGAGCTTTGGCGGTCTCCCGACGCTGCCAGCGGACGCTCGCCCGAACTGCCAGAAAGGAAATCGTGAAGGTCGCGAGCCCAAGGGCAAAGGCCCAGCGGTAGGATCCTGTGAGGTCGAAAAGGGCTCCTCCCAGCCACGCCCCCAGAGCCATCCCGAACCCGAAGCCGATTTCGAGAAAGCCGAAGATGGTGCCCACGTGGCTGCCCCCAAAGATATCGGCGATGACCACGCCGTAAATGGGATTCCCTGCGCTGTGGCCGATCCCATATAAAATGATGGAAGCATAGACTAGCCACGCGGGCGAGCCCGAGCCGACTAAGCCCAAACATAAGATTCCGGCCAAAGTAATCACGGTGGAGATACCGTAGGCCTTGTCACTCCCGAGGCGGTCGGTGACGAATCCCCACAGGGATGTGCCCCCAATTCTAATGAAACCGGTAAGGCCGAGGGCGAAAGCGGCGAAGAGCCGGTCGAATCCCTCATGGATGAGATAGGCCACGAGATGGGTGTAGATGATGAAAAGGCCGGTGCCCAGGGCAAGGTGTCCCGCGGTGATGCTCCAAAAAGGAAAGGAGCGCAGCGCGCTTTTGGGAGTCCACTCCGATCGCCCGCCAGTCCTCCTCCGGCGATGGGGGCCGACTTCGTCAGGCCCGGAGGGGATGTCTCCGTCGGGAAGCTGGCCCATGTCCCGGGGGCTACGGCGCTGGAGCAGCGCGTTGGCGGGGGTCAGCACGCAAAGCACGAGAGCGCCGAGGAGCATGAAGGCGGAACGCCACCCCTTGAGCGAAATGAGGAGCTGGGCGAGAGGAACGATCAGCAACATGCCGCATCCCTGCCCCATCGAGGACAGACCGATCGCCGTTCCGCGGCGGCGCACGAACCAGTGGGATATGAGCGCGCTGTGACTCACGAAGCCGAGGGCCCCTTGGCCCACGGCGACAAGAAAGCCGTAAAAGAGGTAGAGTTGCCATAGGGACTGGCTCAGACCCGAGGTCAGGAGGCCGCACCCGATCAGGACCCCGCCCAGCGGCATCAGCAGGCGAGGTCCCAAGCGGTCAAATGCCCAGCCGACCAGCGGGGAGACGAGTGCGTAGACGAGAGAATTGATCGAGACAATGCTGGCGCCTACGCCGTGCGACCAGTGAAAGTCTTCGAGCAAGGCCACATAGAAAACGCTAAAGGATCCTGCCACCCCCCGCACAAAGATCATATTGAGGAAGCAGAGACCCAGAATCACGTAGCCGTAGAAAAGGCGGGGCATGTAACGGCCCCCTATATAGGGGATAGAGTGAGAAGTGTCAAAAGACCATGCCGATTTAGGCCAGGTCGAGTTTTCAGCTAGGTCCGCTCGTCAAGCGGCTTATTTAGGCTCGAGGTACCATACAGGTTGGGATAGTCGAATACAACCGATCGGCCGAAAATTTTTCCCATCGTGACATACCTGTCATGTCAGAGCGGAGCTTCTGACGTAGCGGAGCGGCGCGATGCGCCGCCGTCCCTTGCAGGCTCGAAAGAAACTTACTATGTATGTTCCTGCAGGGTTCAGAACGAGGAGCTCCCACTTGCTTCGGATCGAGGGCCTTTCCAAGACATTTCACTCTACCACCGAACATGCGGCCGTGGACAATCTCTCTCTGGAAATTCCGGAGAAATCGTTCTTTACGCTCCTCGGGCCAAGCGGTTGTGGAAAGACCACGACCCTGCGCTGCATTGCCGGGCTGGAGCAGCCTGACGCGGGAGAGATTTTCATTGACGGCATGCTGGTCTTTTCGAGTCGGAAGCGCGTCAGCGTCCCTCCCCATCGCCGGCGCATCGGGATGGTCTTCCAAAGCTACGCGATCTGGCCACATATGACGGTGGCCCAGAACGTTGCCTATCCCTTGAAAAACCTCAAGAAAAGGCAGGACGAGATCGAGGAGGCCGTGAGGTGGGCCCTGCAACTGGTCAGCCTCGGCCATATGGCCGACCGGCCCGCCCCGCTTTTAAGCGGCGGCGAGCAGCAGCGCGTGGCATTGGCGCGTGCCCTCGTGGAAAGTCCAACGGTGTTGCTGCTGGATGAACCATTGAGCAACCTGGATGCCAAGCTGCGTGAACAGATGCGCGTGGAGATTCGCGATCTCCAGCAAAAACTCGGCTTGACGACCATCTATGTCACTCATGATCAGACGGAGGCTTTCGCTTTATCCGATGCCGTGGCCGTTATGCATAGCGGGAGGCTGGTTGAGCTGGGCTGCCCTGAGGATATTTATGAGGCCCCAAAAACGGCCTTCGGAGCCGAGTTCCTCGGAGCCGGGGCCATGCTTTCGGGCCACATCGTGGGCGTGGAATCCTCCGGCAGGGTATCGGTGCGCACCCCGATCGGCGATCTCTGGAGCCGGTGCGGCTCAGCCGTCGCGGAAGGCTCGGCTGTGCAAGTGTACATCCGGCCCGAGGATCTCGCGGTCGTGACCTCTTCCACGCCGGCAGAGGGACGGATCCTGGATGGCCATGTGAGGCGCCTCTCGTTTCTCGGCGGTATCCTCGAATGGTGGGTTGAAATCAACGGAGTCCAATTGCGGGGACGATCCCTAACGCACAGTCCGGAAAGTTGTTTGATCCGGGAGCGGGTTGGGCAGCCGATCCGCTTTTGTATTCGGATGAGCCGATGCGTTGTTGCCTCCGCCGATGCGAGCGTGGAATCGGGCTAATTGGGGGGATCTTTCGGCGAATTTTTCAGTTACGGGTTTCCAAGGCATGACGGTCGGGCTGGTGAAACGGACGCGCGCAATTTTAAACAGGAGGTGTCGTATGTTCGGCGTGGATCAGACCCTTCAAGGCATTGGACGTGGCCTGCGTTTCTTCGTTCCGCTGATGCTCTTTTCTATTTTTATCGGGTCCGGCCCGGCCGCAGCCCAAAGCGTTCAAGAGAAACTGGATCAGCTCAACCGGATGCCCGTTGCGCAGCGGCAAAAATTTTTGGAAGAGCAGGCGATCAAGGAAGGAAAGGTCGTCATCTACTCCAGCGGCGAGCCCGATGTTTTAAGGGACTG
>MGSI01000090.1 GCA_001798455.1 Deltaproteobacteria bacterium RIFCSPLOWO2_02_FULL_57_26
TGCCACGTGGACCTTGAGTTCTCTGCGGCGGAGCCCAAGCGGGAGCCCGAGGCCGAGTGGCTGGTCAAGGCGGAAGCGATGGGACTCAGAGGCGTGGTGCTCAAGTCTCATTGGTGGCCCACGGTAACCGCCGTGCCTCTGATCCTGGCTGCGACCTCGACCAAGGTATTCCTCTGGTCCAGCGTAACGCTTAACGCCTCGGCCGGGGGCCCGAACCCGTGCGTGGTCGAGGCCGGCGCGGCGTTGGGAGGGAAAGTCATTTTTTTGCCTACCTGGGGCGCGCTCAACGATATTCAGCGTCGAGGCTTCAGCCATCGGCTTCTCTCGGTTTACCGAGATTTTTCCCGTCTGGACAATCCAGGCTTCGTTTTCACGGACGATCGGGGTAATCTCCTCCCGCTGGGACAGGAGATCGTCCAATACTGTAAGGCCAAGGATCTCACTTTGGGAACAGGGCACGTTTCCTGGCAGGAGTCCCTGGCATTCGCCCAGGCAGCGGAGCAGATGGGATTCAAGCGCTTGATCCTGAATCACCCCTTGAGTGATATCATCGGCGCTCCTTTGGATGCCCTGCAGCGCGCAGCGGAACTGGGCGCCTTTATCGAGACCTGCTGGAATCAACTCGCTCCCGGCCGCATGGATTCGCGCGAACTCGTATCAAAGCTTCGCGTGATCGGTCTCGGCCAGGTCGTCGCGAGCACCGATTACTTTCGTCCTTACAGCCCGAGTCCGCCCGAGCTCTTTCGCATGTTTCTCGGCATGCTTCACGAAGGGGGCCTGACCCGCGAGGAGATCAAGCAGGTGGCCTGTATCAATCCCGCCAGGGCGATGGGCCTGGAGTGAGGCGCATCAGATCTTGGGCCACCAGGCGCCAATTTCTCTTAACGGATTCGCACCGAACAGAGGTATCCGGCTGGCCCCCGGCCATCGCCCCGTCTATCGCGACCACACCGATAAGCAGATCCTCTTCGGTTTGCAGCCTCTCGGCCCTTTAAATTTCCCCAGTAGCAGCAAGCATGTGCTGCGGTGAATAGCGCGTATATTCTCCGCATAACATACGGTGAATGTGCTTGAAGGATGCGGTGATTATATGTTATATTCTCCGCATGAGGTACGGTGAATGAGTCGTTATATCCATGAATTGCCGGACTGGCCGTCGTTTAAGTGGGACCAGAAAAAGCTAGCCGGCCCGCTGGCGGCCTTGCGCCACCGGCAGGGGCGGCTGATCGGCCGGATGGAGACCCTGGGATTCCCCTTGCGGGCAGAAGCAAACCTGCGGACCCTGACTCTGGATGTTACTAAATCTTCCGAAATCGAAGGTGAGATTCTGGATCGCGATCAGGTGCGATCTTCTATTGCACGGCGCTTGGGTATGGACATTGGTGCGCTGGCACCCGCTGACCGCAACGTCGAGGGTGTGGTCGAAATGATGCTGGACGCCACGCAGAAATACAGTGAGCCGCTAACCGCCGAACGATTGGCCGGCTGGCATGCGTCGCTTTTCCCCACGGGCTACAGCGGCATCAGGAGAATCGCAGTTGGCCGGTGGCGCGATGATGCCAAGGGACCGATGCAGGTTGTTTCCGGCGCGGCCGGACGGGAACGTGTGCATTTTGAAGCACCTGCAGCAAAGCGTCTTAAGAGAGAGATGACACTGTTTCTCAAATGGTTCAATGGCACAGATGATACGGATCCTGTCCTGCGGGCCGGGCTTGCTCATTTGTGGTTTGTCACCATTCATCCCTTCGAGGACGGAAACGGTCGCATCGCGCGCGCGATCGCTGATATGGCTCTGGCTCGTTCGGAACAGAGCTCGCAGCGTTTTTATAGCATGTCGGCGCAGATCCGCATTGAACGAAAGACCTATTACGACATCTTGGAGAAAACGCAGAAAGGCGGCCTTGGTATTACGCCCTGGCTGGAATGGTTTCTCGGCTGTCTCGACCGTGCCTTTGACGGTACGGAAGAAACGCTTGGCAGCGTCCTCCATAAAGCACGTTTTTGGGAAAGGCATGCGGACACATCGTTCAACGACCGCCAGCGTCTCATGGTGAACAAGCTGCTGGACGGCGTTGAAGGCAAGCTGACCTCATCCAAATGGGCGAAGATTGCTAAATGCTCGCAGGATACAGCCTTACGTGACATCCTCGACCTCGTTAATCATGGCATTCTTGCCAAGAACCTCGGAGGCGGGCGCAGCACCAGCTATTCCTTGACGCAGGCGGACGCGCCGTCGTAGCGGTCTCAGTGCTGGATCTCCAAGAAGCCGCGAGCGAGCGTGGCATCTGCCTTTATGGCCGCGGGGAGACCTGTCTGCGTGTCCGCGCAGGTAGACAGCGCTCCGAGGCCATGCCGTGGGTTACGTGAAAAGACTCCCGACTCCGTTCAAATTTTTAAAAGCCCAGAGTGGACCCCTTTTTCAAAAGACTTCAGTGTTCGGACCTATAAGGTATTCCAGTCAGGCACAACCTTGGCGAACTCCTCCTGGAATGCGGGGCGTTTCGAGTTGAGCATTTTGATCCGTTTCGCCCATGCCTGCCACTTGTCCGGTCTCTTGAGCACATCGAGCCACATGTGGCGGACCTTCTGGGCAACCCTTGCCTTCTGAGCATAGGTTTCACGCTGGGCGTTCTGATTCAGGTTCCCCAGACCAGACATGTAGAAGGCCAGCACCTGGTCCGGGTATCTCTCCTCCAATTGGGCAGCTATCGTGAGAGAATCGTCGCCGTCATAACGGCTGTCGGGATAGCCCATGGTGGACAGGACCCGGACCGCCTGGCCGTAATCCTCGCGTTCCATGCAGATCTTGAGCCGCTCTTCCGGCGACGCTCGCGCCGTAGCGGCCAGCATCCGGGCCTCAAACACTCTCCATTCCTCAGCTCGGCAAAGCTTCCTGAAGGAGCGGTAACTCGCGAGCGTCAATTCCTCGGTAGCCTGCTCAAACTGGAGTTCAAGGTAACCCTCCCGGTCCCCGGATTTTTTGGCCCGCTCAGCCATGAAAGCACGGAGCTCATCCATCCGGCCTTTGCCCCTGCGCATCCCTTCGCGGGCGATCGCCAAAGCCTGTTCCCGGTCGCCTTGTTTCCAGTAAAAGGTTGCCAGGTCGTAATAGTCGGCCCCGTACTCCATCCTGCGGGAACGCAGAGCGAGATACTTTTCTCGGTCACCGATCTTGCGGTAGATCCGTCGTGCATGGTCTAGAGGCCAGTCCTTTCCGATCTCCTCCAAAAGTTGGGCGAAGTAGCGCAGGTCTTCATCGTCCCGGGAGGCAGCGTAAGCCACCTCGTAAAGGGCATCGTCCATGCCTGCGTTGCCGCTCCGGATATACGGCAACACCTCCTCCAGCAGCGACCGGCGATCATCCCTGGCGATGCGGGACCGTTTCAATTTCGTGGACAGCTCGTACAGCAGCTCTCCCACGTGATCTTCCGTGCCGTGATCCCCACCGCCGTACTCGTCCAATTCGGCGAGATCCGACTCCAGCTCCTCCCAAAGCGCAAACAGCGCCGCAGATTCGGTGTCGGCCTCGGAAGCCAAAACCACATGTTTCTGCAGAAACTCCAGGCATTCACGCCGGACATCCGGGCGCGTGCCGGCCAGTCGCTCGACCAACTGCCCCAAGACTGCGGCGTCGGCCGCTCGAACGAGCTGCGTCAAACGACTCGTTGCCTTACTCTTCTTTTGCTCGCGCATCGTCGGTCAATCCAATGGTCTCTCTCTCATGACCCGTCGCCCGAGCCCCGGCATGGATGAAGGAACGGTTTACCCCACCGCTACGACCGCGGGCTCGTCGCATCTCGATGGCGATCGTACCCTGCCCACCCGAGTCTTGTAAAGCATGGCGTACGCGGGCTCTGGCCTGGACATCCAAACGGTTCTGCCATTGTGAGTTCGGGCAGCAACGTCAGGCTTCGGGCGAAGGATGCCATATTTCCCGGACGACCTTAGCCAGCTTTTTTTTGAAGGGCCCTGTCCTTGCCCAACCCATGCCCGCAGAGCTGTTTCCCGGTCGACCAACCTTCTCTGCTGCAGGGCAGGATAAGGGGTCTTTTACGGCGGGAAGGCCATTCGTACGACAGGAGCGGCGGGTCATGTCGCCCCGTCTTCGCATTCTCAGCCCTTCGATACGGCCCTGCGGGCCTACTCAGGACAGGCGGTGGATCTTTAAGAACCCACGAGCGAGCCCGCCATCCGCGTTGCCGAATATTGTCTGGTGATCAATCAGTGGCAACTGCTTTTCTGGCCGCGGGGAGGTAGACAGCGCTCCGAGACCATGCTGTCGGTCACGTGAAAAGACTCCTTTTCCCCGCGAATTGTGCCTGCGGCACGGCTGCCGGTTTTAAGGGGCGCTTGCTTTCAATCGCGGGCGGCAGATACAATGACCATGATAGAAGGCCGTACCGCAAGAGGATTTCGAGGTGGAAGATAAGCAAGTCCCGCTGGTGATGGAAGAGGTGGCTGACCCCGAGGAGCTTGCCAAAGCGCGGGTGCAACGCGAGCGATTCGATCGTAACGCCGCTTGGTTGCAAGCGCGCGCGTCGGAGGTTTACACGCGCTACCGCGGCAAGTGCATCTGCGTTGCCGGCGAAGAACTGTTCGTCGCGGACACCCCCGAAGAAGCCCTGGCTTTGGCCACCGCGGCCCATCCCGAAGATGATGGCAGCTTTCTCCGGTACATCCCCCGCGAAAAACTAGACCGCATCTATGCGAATTGACGGCGAGTGGCTTCTGTGCGACGACGGCATCGTGCGGCCCGTAATCCGCGGCGAGATTCTGGCTGGCGACGGTACCTGGCAGCGGGCGGAATTCCTAGTTGATACCGGCGCGGATCGCACCGTGTTCAGTGCGGCCGTGTTGGCGGCGCTCCGTCTCCAACCCGTGGTTACTCAAGCTCGCCTCGGCGGTGTAGGGGGTGTGGCCGATTCGGTCGTCGTCGAAACCCAGGTTCGGCTCACTCGTGAGGAGGCTGGCAAGGTGGTGTTCCGGGGCCAGTATGCCGCTGTCACCGAACTGGAAGCGCTCGACATGAGCGTGCTGGGCCGTGACATCACCGGTTTGTTTGCAGTGATTGTCGATGGGCCTGGCAGTGTCGTCTGCCTGCTCAGACAGCAACATCAGTACACCATCAAGCAAAGTTGAAGGTCGCCTTCCACGCCATGCAGCGGGGCGTGACCGCTCCCCTCTCGCATCCAAGAGACGGAGTTCACCACGTGAACCTTCGGACTTTCGGAATTCCGAAAGCGCGAGAAGCCAATTCGCTTGGATTAGCTCCGTCTGGCCGGCGCATAAAGATCCCGGCATGATGGCCGGAGGCAAGCCGAGACGAGGTCGCCCTCCCACGACACGGAGTGTTTTTGAACAATGTGGA
>MGSI01000091.1:0-22871 GCA_001798455.1 Deltaproteobacteria bacterium RIFCSPLOWO2_02_FULL_57_26
ATGTGTGAGTGCAAGACCTGATCCTTACCGCGGTGATCGCGTAAAATCCGCGGAAACGTGAAAAGGCCATGCGAATTAAGTCAGTGCGAATCCAGAACCTGCGAGCATTCAAAGACGAGACCATTCACCTTGATCGCTACACTCCTCTCGTGGGCGCAAATGGGTCAGGCAAGTCGACCATACTCTGCGCTCTAAACATCTTCTTCCGCGAAACTGCGGAGTCCCCTCTCAACCTTCTGGAGTTACAGGAGGAGGACTTCCATGGAGGCAATACTTCCCAGCCGATAGAAGTTACAATAACGTTCTGCGATCTTGGCGAAGATGCTCAGAAAGATTTCGTCGACTACTATAGACAGGACCAACTCGTGGTCTCCGCTGTTGCTCGCTTCGATCCTGGGACGAGACGTGCACCTGTGTTGCAATTTGGTCAGCGCAAGGGCATTCGCGATTTCGCAAAGTTCTTCGAGGGCGACAAGAATAAGGCCAGCGTTGATGAACTCAAGAAGATCTATGAAAACCTGCGAGCTTCGCGCGGGGATCTGCCGCCGCCCGCCACCAAGGCCCGTATGATCGAAGCATTGCGAAATTACGAGGAGGCAAAGGCAGACGAGAGCGAATTGATTCCCAGCGAAGACCAGTTTTATGGCTTCTCAAAGGGCGCCAACCGCTTGGTTCGGCACATCCAGTGGGTTTTCGTCCCAGCAGTAAAGGACGCCTCAACCGAGCAGGCAGAAGCCAAGGACCGCCCTCGGTAAGCTTCTGGCCCGAACCGTCCGAGCACGGATCACGTTTGATGACGAGCTTCGCAAGATCCGAACGGACGCTCAGGTCAAATACGATGAAATGCTCAAGGCGCAGCAAGGAGCGCTCGATCAGATCTCCGGAAGCCTGAAGGATCGGTTGGCTGAATGGGCGCATCCCGATGCACATGTTCAGTTGAAATGGCAACAAGATCCCGACAAGTCAGTGCGGATCGACGAGCCGTTCGCTCAGATCGTAGCCGGGGAGGGGAGTTTCTCCGGGAACCTCGCTCGATTCGGGCACGGGCTGCAGCGGGCCTATCTTTTGGCTCTCCTACAGGAGTTGTCTCGTACGGGAGCTGAAACCGAGCCCACGCTGCTTCTTGCCGTGGAGGAGCCGGAACTCTATCAGCATCCGCCTCAATGCCGTCACATGTCCAAGGTATTGCACGATCTAGCAAGTGGCAACTCGCAGGTTATTATTACGACACACAGCCCGCTCTTCATCTCCGGGCAGACGTTTGCCAGCGTAAGGCTCGTTCGCAAGAGCGCTGTCAGTTCCGAAGCTGTTGTCTCCTTCGTGCCAGTCCGCCGCCTAGCCGAGAGGCTCTCTGAGGCTCGGGAAGAAGATTCTCCGAGTGCCCCTACTGGCATCCTGGCGAAGATTCACCAAGCACTGCAACCCGCACTGAACGAGATCTTCTTCACCCCATTTCTCGTTCTAGTCGAGGGTCGCGAGGACGCAGCTTACATCCATGCGTACATTAACTTGATGGATAAGGCCGGCGATCTTCGGCGCGTGGGCTGTCACATCGTACCGGCCGACCGTAAAAGCTCCCTATTAATACCCTTGGCCATCGTCACAGAGCTTGGCATGCCTACCTTCTTGGTATTCGACGCAGACACTCATGCGCCAGACAGGAATGGCGCTCGCGAGATGCACCGAAAAGACAACCTGGCGCTTCTTCGTCTCGCCGGAATACCCGCGCCGGATCCACTTCCCAGCAGGACGCTGTGGACAGACCGGGTCGTAATGTGGGCTACTGAGTTCGGTCGCGAGATCGAGGGGGATTTTCCAGCTGAAGACTGGGCGAGGCTCTCCGAAGAGATCGAGGCGCGCTTCGGTCATGTTGGGGGGCTCTCAAAAAACCCTCTCTTCATCGCTGAGCGTCTGGAGGCAGCATGGAGTCGAGGCCTTCGGTCACGGCAACTGGAGGACCTGTGCAATCGTGTGTTAGCCTTCTGCGGGGCAGTTTAGCATTGTAATCGGAGGGGGGCCATCCAACAGAGAATAAAAGGCGTGTTCGCGGGAAGCTAGCGCGGGTCCAGCTCAGGTCTGTTGATTCTTAATCTCGCATGCTTCCTTGAAGCCGACCTGAGGCTCAGGGTCGGGTCGTGATCCTCGCAAAAGGCTGGTGGGCCAACGAAGGGAAAAGCCGTTGCGGCTCCATTCTAACCGGGCCGGAATATCTAAAGGATTTTTGGGGTCTAGCTGCCTATTGACTTATGGAGCGTGCGAACTCACTCTAGCTCGCCTTCCTCATCTCCTCCGCCAGGATCTCATTGACAAGCGACTGATAGGGCAATCCCTTCTTTTCGGCTGTCCTGCGCAACCAACCCAGGACCTTCGGATCGAGCCGTATGGCGATCAGCTTTCTCGGCTCATCTCCCAAGGTCGGCCGCCCTACGCGGCGCATACGGGAGAGCTGCTTCTCGGAAAGCTCCGGGATGTCCGAGAAGTCAATCTTTTTTGACCTTGTATCTTTGCCTTTCTTCCCGGCTCGCCCGCCTTGCGCTGATAATCCGCGTGATCTCTTCATGACCTCGTCTCCTTACAGTGTAGGCTATGACCAGTATTCTCCCCAAACCGCTTTTGGCCAAGCGCAATCGGCGAGGCTCGCTCAGTGAATGTTCCAGATCCTCGCCATCCAATCCCTCCGGGTCAAGAAACGCCGTGGCCGCTTCTTCGAATGGGACCCCGTGCTTGAGCTGGTTGGCTCTAGCTTTTTGCGGGTCCCAATCGAACATAGATTATGTATATACTAAATAGGGAGCAGTCGCAAGAGCGTTTTTCCCTTCCCGCGACTCCACGGAGAAGAAACGGGACCGAAGGTTAGAAGAGGAACCAACCCAGGCTGAGGGCGCCGCCGCCGAGGAGGCCCAAGGCGATCAGCGAGTAAATGGGTAGGGTCAGACCTTTCACTCTGTACAATCTTAGTCAGGGCTCTCCTGCCGTGCATTGGCGGGCTTGTAACGCTTGACCTTAATCTGGTCGCCATGCATGCGGGCCTGGGCGGCATCGTAACCGGCCTGCATTTTCAAGAGCAGATCCATGCTGACGCCGAATGCCTTTTCCAGGCGAAGGGCCATCTCAGCCGAGACAGAGGCCTTGCCGTTGGTTACATCGGACAGCGTTGCGCGGCGAACGCCGAGAATTTCGGCCGCACTGGTTACGGTCAAACCGAGAGCTTTGATGATCTGCTCCCGGATAATTTCGCCCGGATGGGGCGGGTTCTTCATAGCCATGGCTTATACCTCCTAATGATAATCCTCAAAGTTCACTTCGGTGACGGTATTGCCCTGAAGCCTGAAGGTAATCCGCCGGTTGCCTGACAGGGTGGGCAGGCACGCCCCTTGGGTTGTCATCTTCGTAAAGGCGTCTGAGGCCCTTGTGCCGGAACTTCCCGACGATCACGATGGATTGTACGGCATTACCGTACATCCGTTAAGTGATTTTCAGAACCGCAAAGCGGCCACATGGAGGACCTTTATCTTCTGCGCGTCGGTTAGGCCGACGCGGGTTGCCAACGGCTTGTGGGGAATTGGGGGTCAGAGGACAAATTTGATCGGGTAATCCAAAAATGCACTCTGCCCCCGGCTTTTGCGCTGGGGAGACGCCACAAACCGGTAAGCAAGACCTAGACCATTACGGTTGGCTTTCAAGGCTGAGGAACCTGATAGTGAGCGTCGGGAACCGTTTGCTACTAACGAAGTCGCCTTATCGCCTCGACGTACGCTTTGATCCCCTTCTCGAGGTCATATTCGGGATTGTAACCCAGATGTTCCCTTGCCCGAGAAATATCAAAGATGCAGTAACTGTTTTTCCTCATCTCTTTCATCCCCGGGACCTCTAATCCAGGCCCTATTTTAATACGAGCCCGGGGGAACATGCTCTTCAGCACCCGTTCGAAGTCTCCCAGTGTGACTCCTTTTCCTGTTCCGATATTGAAGGTCCACTGGTGGAGAGGATCGGTCTTCAGTGCCAGAAAAATGGCCTGGGCTACATCTCCGACATACATCGTGTCATTCCGCTGGTCTCCACCTCCGGCTATCGATACTTCTTTATTATCCATGACATCTTCAATAATTTGCCCATGGAGCGAAAGGGCTCCATGCCGGGCCTGCTTCCCCGGTCCATAGATGGAGACAAACCTGAGCACAACGCACTCCACTCCGTATCGTTCCCTGTAGTAGTTGCCGATCGTTTCACAGCAGACCTTGATGACGCCGTAGAGATCCAGGGGGTTACACGGGTGGTCCTCCTTAACCGGCAGATATTCTGGATAAGCATGCTTTCCTGTGATTGCACCGAAGGCTGCTTTGGAGCTCGTATAAACAACACGGCGGATATTATGAGCTCGGGCCGCTTCAAGGACATTGACCGTCCCGTCTACGCCAACCTTCATCGCAAGGCGTGGGTCCGCTTCTGCAGGTCCGGGCATGAGAGCTGCAAGGTGGGCAATATGAGTGATCCTGTAATCAGTGATAATCTTCTCAAGGCTCTGAGGGTCAAGGATGTCCCCCGCTACCAGCTCTACGTCATTTTTGATATCGGAGATCAGCGAAAGATCCATCCGGTTATCCATCAGCACCGGCCGTATCCCATGCGAGAGGAGTAGCCTGGCGGTTACTGCTCCGTTCACTCCCATTCCGCCTGTTATAAGAACATTCATGTGATCAGTCTCCTTCACGGACTTCCAAGGCCTCGCCGAGGCGCAGAAAGATCAACTTGAATCCCGCCACCTCGCGCTTGAGGGCTCGTTGGACGGCCCCGGAGTAGATTTGAATCTGATGGCGATAGATCTCGGCGGACTTTTCGAGATCGCTTTTCTCGATCCGATCGGTTTTGTAATCGGCCAGGTAAAGTTGCCCGTCGCGCTCGTAGAGTAAGTCGATGACCCCCTCCATGACCTGGCCATTCCATGGAGTGAGAAAAGGAATCTCACGGCCAAGAATCTGAACTGAGGCGAGCTCCCGGTAGGCGGCCGAAGAAAAGAACGCTCCGAAGATCTCTTCGAGCTCGCTCGCGACTTTGAGGCGGGAGTCTGAGGGCCGGTGCTGTAACCGGCTTGCGAGAAAAACGCGGAGCTTTTCGTGAAAAGTGTCGGTAGGGTCCCGGAAGTCCCACCTCTGAAGAAAGCCGTGGGCCAGGTCGCCGATCAGCAAGGCATCCGTGGATCCAGAGAATTGCCGCCGCAGCTCCTCGCTCCCCTCGCTGAGTTCGATTTCCCGCTTTTTGAGTTTTGTCGGCGTGAGAAACACCGGCTTCTGGATAGCCGCCTGATAGTCGTTTTCTCTCCGCTTCCAGAGATCGGCATAGGCCGTCCAGTCCTTTGGCTCTTTCTTCTCTTTCTTTCTTTCCCGCCGCCGGGAGGGCACAGCGAGATTTTCAGTTACGGCTAGAAACTCGACGGTCCCGTCTCCCGCTTGTAGAGATCCTGGCGAGTCACAAGCGCTCAGATCTCCGAGGCACTCCTCCAGCATCGCCAGGAAACTTGTCGGAGCGCCTCTTTCGGTTTTGGCGCAGGAGATCGTCAGATGTTCCCGGGCGCGCGTCATGGCCACGTAAAGGACCCGCTTTTGCTCTTCGCGCTCTCGGCGCCTTCTTTTCTCGCCGAGATACACGGCGGGTAGATTGAGATACTCGCCCAGGCGGAGGCCTGCGAGTTCGGTAGACCAGTCGTACTCGGCTGATGGCTCGTCGCCGCGCCCTTCGATGAGGGCATGGCAGCCGGCGAGGATCACGATCGGGAACTCGAGACCCTTGGCCTTGTGGACGCTCAGGATGCGCACCGCGTCCACGTTCTCCTCCGCCAGCGCGCTCTCGCTCTCTTCCTTCACCTCCAGGACCCGTCCTTCCAGTCTCGCGATGATCTCCTTTAGAGTTCCCGCTCCTTCACGCGCGAGGAGTTCTGCCTGGTCGCGAACCTTGTCCAGGTTGGCCACGGCCTGCTCGCCGTTAAAAGAGATCGCCGCTAGAAGCTTTATGGGGATACGGCTGAAGATGCGGAAGACCGCCTGGCCGACAGGCAGTCTGCGTGCTTCTTCGTGGAGCTCGAGGAGGGCTTCATAGAGTTCCTTAACCGGAGAGAGAAGTCTCTTCCGGTCGTTTCCCACCCTTCTGACGGCGCGGCAGTCCAAAAGCCCCGCGCGGTGAAGCTCATAGATCCGCGTATCTTCAAGGCCGCCGACGGCAGAGCGCAGCAGGCCGACCAGGGCGGACCTGTCCGATGGATTTTCGACTACTCGCAGGAGGTTTACCGCATCGATAACCTCCTGCGCGGCATAGAAGTGCCTTTCTCCTTCTACAACGTATCGGACCCCCCGTCTGCGCAGCGGCTCCAGGTACTGATGGACATCGGTCAATTTCCTCAAAAGGATGGCGACATCCTTGGGCTCAGCCAGGACTTTCTCTCCGTTGCGGTTCAGTATTTCGGCTCTTCCCAAAACCTCCTCGGAAAGCCAGCGAGCCAGGCTTTCGGCCTCGAGCCGGCGCGCTCGGTCGGAGTCCAGCGGTCCGGCTTCACTCTCTACCCGTCGAATCTGGACTTTGCGGTAGGGCAGGGAATGGGTCTCTCTCGGTTCCGTGTCGGTCCGACTCTCGGGGGGACGGATGGCGACATAGGGCGGTTGGAGCCCTTCAACCGGGTGGATTAACCGCTCGAACACGCCGTTGACGACGTTCAGAATCCCGGCGTGGCTTCGGAAGTTGTTGGTGAGCCTGCACTCCAGTCCGCCTTGTGCCTGGATGACCTCCTGGACGACCTCCAGGTAGGCTTCGATGTCCGCCCGCCTGAAGGCGTAAATGGATTGCTTTGGATCGCCCACGACAAAAATCTTCCCGGGTGTGAGCTCCACCTGGCGCCAGTACCCGGCTTGCCGTCCGGTTCTCTCCGCTAGATAAAGAAGGATCTCGTACTGGAGTGGGTCCGTATCCTGAAACTCGTCGACCAAAATCGCCTGGAATTGCCGCTTGAGTTCCTCGCGCGCGTGCAGGTGATCGCGCAGCAGATTACGGGCGCGAACGAGAAGCCCGTCGAAGGATATCCAACCCTCCTGCAGGAAGCGCTCCCGCAAGCCCTTCGCGAACGGCACGAGGAGTGCCGTGACAAGGCGTGCAAGGTCGCCATCGACCTGGCAAAGGTTTTTCGCCACGCGGATGAGATCTCTGGCAGCCTCGAAGTCTTCCTCGCTCCAGGCCTTGACCCTGCCAGGGGAAGACCCGGCGAGCAGATCCCTTTCTTCCTGGAGGACTCCTGCGGCAAGCTCGCCCCGGGCCAGAAACTCCCGGATGACCGCGAGCGCGGCGTGAGCAAACTCATCGATCTTGTAATTTTTGCCGGGATGGCGCTGGATCAGCTCCGCGGCCCTTTCCTCGTTTTTTTTAAGCCACAGAGCCACGGGTTTCGCGGTGCCATCCTCCCGCGACTGTGTCTTGAGGCTTTCGAGTTGGATCGTTTCCGAGCAAAGCGAAAAGGCCAGCGAGCGAACCTCTTCGAGGCGGATTTTCCTCAGCACCCGCTTCCAGTCCTCTTTCCGGGCGCCCGCCAGAGAGAGCTCCTGATCCAGGTAGAGCTGCCAGCTCTCTTCGAACTGTCGCTCCAGACGGGGTCCCTCGTCTTCTGCAAACTGCGGATCGACTCCCGCCTCCAGGGGATAAAGGCGCAGCAGCGAGGCGGCGAAGCTGTGGATGGTTCCGATATAGCTTCTTTCGAGCTGGTGCAGGGCCTCCCTTGATCTCCGATCGACTTCGGCCTTGGAGAGGTGGTACCTCTCCATCAGGGATCGAAGCTCTCGAAAAAGCTCCTTTTCAGCCCTCGATCCCGGCTCTCTATCCAGTCGGACGTTCGGATAGGATTCCAGCCGCTCCCTCAGTCGAACCTTCATCTCGGTCGCCGCCTTGTTGGTAAAGGTGAGCGCGACAATCTCCTTGATGTCCAGAGGGCTCGGGTTGCGCAGCAAAAGATGTACGAGCCGGTCCACGAGCAGGGTCGTTTTCCCCGTGCCCGCGCCGGCCGTGACCACGATATTCCGGTCGAACGTGGCCGCCGCGCGCTCGCGCTCTTCGCGGTCCGATAGATCGAGGTAGATCATCACGCCTTCGTACGCCTCCGCGCCGGCAGTTCTCGCTCGACCTGCTCGTGGCTCAGTTTGATCCCCTTGAGGTTCTTATGGGCCTGAGATACGGGATCCTTTTCGGCGCGCCAGCGGGTGGGCAGGTGGTTTTTACGACAGACCTCGGAGACCTCGCACAGGCGACAGTGCTCGCCGGGCTGAATGACGAATCGGCCGTTCGTGATGCCCTCGACCAGAAACGACAGGGTCTGCTTGAGCCGGGCGCCGACGTCACCCTCCCAGGCGCTGTCGGAGAAGGTCCGGATCACCAGGGGTCCTTCTTTCCATCGGGGGGCCACATAATAGAATGAGGCCTCGACTGACGCCGCAGGCCCTCTTTCCCCGGCGCCCGCCGCAAAGCGCTTGGCCAGCAGGACATAGAAAGGAGGCTGCAGGCGCTGGCCCCGTGCCGCCGCCAGCACGAGATTGTTATCTACGGCGGAAGCGGCGGCGGTCGTTTTGAGCTTATAGTCGACCACGCGGTATTTTCGCTCCTGCGGCTGAAAATCGATCCTATCCATACGACCGTGGAGCAAAAGCCCTTTTAGGTTTTTTGGCTTCTCCCAGGGCAGGTAGTTCTCCAGCTCGGTCTCGAAGCTTTCTGGTCGGTAACCCGACGACGAAAGCTCAGCGAGGTCCCGCGCGACCACCTCTTTGAGCAGATCGATCAAAGTCTCTCTCAGAACCTCCCAGACAAGGGGGTACCCCGGCGGGTTTTCGAGCTCGTAGCGCGTAAAAGTTTCCTCAGCCGCCTGTTCCACGACGGCGCCGACATTCACGCTTTCCTTTTTGCCTTTGAAGTAGCCCTTTTCGACCAGCTTCTCGAATACGCTTCTCAGGATCGAATGGCAGAGCCGGCCCATCGCAGAGGCTTCTGGAGTTTCGATTTCCTCGGGGCGTTCGAGCCGGCCAAGTCCTAGGAACGAGACCGCGAAAAACTGAAAGGGGCATTGGGCGTAGCGCTCCAACGAGGTTGGAGAGACCCCGTATCGGTACAGCCGATCATTGAAATCGGAAAGCGGTCCCAAGTAGCCGTCGAATTCGGTAACGTCGCCACCGGGCTCCTCCAGGGCCTTCATGGCGCGGCGTCCGCGGCGGTAGAGGGTCGCCGACGGGGAGAAAAACTCCAGGAGAGCCGAAGGATCGAGGGAGTCAAGCTCCCATTGGATCGCCAGCTCCTCAGGAGGAAGCGCCTCCATTCGGTTGTAAGGCTGGACCTGGCGCTTTTCCACCACGGCGCGCGGGATCGGAGTCTCAGGGACGCGAACGGGCGGGTCGGCCCGGGATAGAGCCTGGCGCAGCTCAGAGAGGTACCACGAGGGAGTCAGTGCCCTTCCGTTGTCATCGGCCCGCTGATAGAGGCAATAGAGCCGCTCCCTTGAAGCTCCCACGAGCAGGGCGAACAACAGCTTTTCTTCGTCGAAGGCGGCGACCTTCTCGCTCACCTTGTAGCCGAGATCGGCTTCGAGAACGCGTCGGTCCCGATCTCTCAGAAAGGCGTCCTCGCGGATCGTTCGGGGAAAGAGCCCTTCGTTCATGCCCAGGATGAAGAGTGCTCTAAAGGGAATCCCGCGGGCGGTCATCGCGTCGAGTACGGACACCCCCTCGATGTCGGATTCTGAAACCGGGATGGATGAGTGTTCGAGCCAGTGGTGGAAGGTTTCCAGGAACCTTCTAAGGTCGATATTGGGCTCCACCGCGTCGAGGCCGGAAAGCCGATCGAGGAGGCTTGAGATCGCGGCCCCGGTCCTTTCGGCTTCGGGCGGCGGATTTCCGTCCTGGTCGGCGATCCCCAGGTATTTTCGCAGCAATGCCTTCCAAGCCTCCGCATACTGGCTCCAGGAGCCTTCGCTGGGCAGAACGCTTAGGTCGTGATGGATGGTTTTGTAAATCTGCCACAGGATGCGAAGCTGATCGGCCGAGCCGCCAAAAGCCACGGTGCCCTCATCTCCGTTCTCCCGCGGCTCGACGACCCGATCCTTGATAGAGTGCCTTTCGAGCCGCTGCCATTCCTCGAATCCGCTCGTGATGCCGAGCCGGCGGGTGAGATAATCCCAAAGGTCGGCGCGCGGGGCGGCTCCGGGAGGGCAATAGGGTCTGGCATCGAAAAAGGGAGAGGAAACGAGATCAATGAAGGAAGAGCGAAGGTAATCCTTCAAGGGTTGCTCAACGAGAAGCCACGCAGCCTTGGCGAGAGGGAATTTGAAGAGTGGCTCTTCGGCGAAAATCGCGGCGGGGATCCGGTGCTCGGAAAAGACCTCCTGGATCCACCCCACGTAGGGCTCGAGCGTCCGGGCCACGACGCCCATCTCGCGAAATTCGATCCCGTCCTCGGCGTTGAGCCGAAGTATCTCTTTGGCTGCGGTCAGGAGCTCGTCGCGTGCACCAAAGCAGGTAAAAATCTCGCAGCGGAAATCGGCTGGAAAGAGGTTGGTCCCCTCGCCGGGCTCGTCGCGAAAGAGGGAGGGAAGCGGATTGCGAACAGGCTTCTTTTCCGGCTCCGAAGCGAGTTCGCGAATCCCGGCTTCGTTATGAGCCAGGCCCGTGACATGCCTTTCGTAAAAGCGCCGGGAAAACTCCCAGGCCGGATGTTTCGGCGTTGTCCGGAAGAGGGGGAAGAACAAGGTAGAGGGGCGTTCGCGGGCGAGGAGGTGGAAGAAATCGGTCTGAACCTGGGTAAGATCATAGAAGCCGTAAAAGAAGACGTGCTTAAAATGGCGGAGAAATTCGGATTCCGAGGGCTGTCCCATGACTGCTACGCCCAGATCGGCATAATCCCAAAGCTCCCTCTCCTTGCAGTACGAGCGGAAGGCATGGAAAAGGGAAAAGAGGCTCGCGATCCTGTCCGTTTTTTCACCTCCGAAGTACCCTTCGCGCACGGCCTCCAGGGCTCGCAGCGGATCGACCATTCCGTCCTTCAAGTCCCGAAGCGTTTGCCAGAGAGCCATGCATCCCCCGGCCTTTTCCTCCAATCCCGAGTAGCCTTCACCTTCTCGTTGTCCGGTTCGGATTAACCGCTTCAGGACCTCTTCGAAGAAGAGATCGTCGCGGAGCTCCAAGGTATTTGTGCCGTAAGCGTCTTCGAAAATACGCAGCGAGAGCTGATGAAAAGTCAAAAGATGGAGGTCCAGAAGATCGAGACCGCGCTCCCGGACCAGAAGGAGTTTGAGGCGACGGCGCAACGAATTAGAGGGGACCAGGATCAGCAGTGGTGAAAACGGATCGGGCTTTTTATGTTCGCGGACCTTCTCGATCAGGGCGTCTTCCAGGTAGGGGTGGAATGGTCCTAACAAGATCTCCATGGAAAACCAACACTTGGACCTTAACACATTAGGGGCATCGGGCAAAGATTTTTAAGTTGCAAATCCAACCCCAAAGATTTAAACAGAGGACGGTATCCACCCCCTATGCTTTGGGCGCGTAAAACCTCGCTCTTATTTCTTCTCCTTTTATTGTTGTGGCCGGCTGCCTTGCATGCCCAAAGGGCCGGCCAGGGGATCGTCGTCTCTGACGACAAGCTCGCCACGGAGGCAGGGATGGAAATCCTCAAGGCCGGCGGCAATGCGGTCGATGCCGCGGTGGCCACGGCCTTTGCCCTGGGAGTGGTCGACCCTGCGTCCTCCGGTGTGGGAGGCGGCGGTTTTATGGTGATCTACCAGGCTCGGGAGCGGAAGGCTCATGTCTTGGACTTCCGCGAGACCGCGCCCGCGGCGGCCCATAAGGACCTCTATATGAAGGGGGGGCGTGTCGTCTCCAATCTGAGCCTGACCGGCTCGCTTGCCGCGGCCGTGCCGGGCCAGATTGCAGGCCTCTCAGAGGCGCTGAAGCGCTTTGGCCGTCTTCCGCTGTCGGCGGCGATGGCTCCTGCGATCCGCTACGCCGCCGAAGGCTTCCCGCTTCGTGCTTATCTCCGCCACGCGATCGAGCGGCAGCTTTCGCTCATACGGAAGTCTCCGGATCTGGCCCGGATCTTTCTCAAGGGGGACGAAGTCCCCGCAGAGGGCGAACGCATCCGTCAGCCGGAATTGGCGGCGGCCCTGAAGGCGGTGGCGGAAAAGGGCCCGCGGGTTTTTTATGAGGGGTGGATTGCTGAGGCGATCGCGGGAAGGCTTAAGAAAGAGGGCGGGATTTTAACCCTCGAAGACCTGAAAAACTATAAGCCCGTCTGGCGGGAGCCGATCATTGGCAATTATCGCAAGTGGGTGGTCATCACGATGCCACCGCCGAGTTCCGGCGGGATTGCCCTGATTCAAATGCTCAATGTCCTGAGTGGCTATCAGCTCAGTCTGATTTCCCGCGATTCGACCACGTATCTACATCTCCTCACCGAGACGATGAAGCAGGCCTTTGCCGACCGGGCTCAATACCTCGGGGATCCGGACTTCGTCCAGGTCCCGAGCAAGAAACTCATCTCCAAGGATTATGCGACGTGGACGCGCAACCGGTTCTCCCCCGTGCGCACGCATCTTCCTAAATTTTACGGTTTCGGCGCGTTCAAGGCGGAGCAGGGCGGGACGACCCACTTCGGGGTCCTGGATCAATTCGGCAACGCCGTCTCAAGCAGCCTGACGATCAATACCCAGTTTGGCTCAAAAGTACTCGTTCCCGGAACCGGTGTTATCTTGAACAACGAGATGGATGATTTCTCGCTGCATCCCGGCGTTCCCAATGTCTACGCCTTGGTCGGGAATGGAGCCAATTCCATCCAGCCCAAGAAAAGGCCCCTGAGCAGCATGACCCCTACGATTATCCTCCAGGGAGATCGTCCGGTTTTGATCGTCGGAGGCTCGGGGGGACCGCGCATCATTACCGCCACGCTGCAGGCGATTCTTAATGTCTTGGACTTTCACATGCCGCTAAAAAAGGCGGTGGAAGCGGCGCGGATCCATCACCAGTGGCTGCCGGACGAACTGGCGGTGGAAAGCAAGATCCCTGAGAGTTTGCGCCATTCCCTGGAGCGCAGGGGGCACGTGGTCAAAGAAAAGGACTCCTTGGGCGTGGTGCAGGCGATTCTGGTCCGGCGGGGGAAGGCCGTGGCGGAGGCCGATCCAAGAAAAGAGGATTGGCTCAAAGCAGAGAAAGCCTCGAAGTAGCACGTGGCACCATGGGCCAGGTCGTCTCTCCGGCCCCTAGTGGAAGGGGTTGCGGAGCATGATCGTCTGTTCCCTCGAAGGCCCGACGGAAACCAAAATCAAGTCAGTCTCGAGGATCTCCTCCAGCCGGCGCACATAGCGTTGAGCGTGCTTCGGGAGGTCCGCGAGTTTGCGCGCGGCGGAAATCGGTGTAGCCCAACCTTCCATCTCCTCCCACACGGGCTTGGCTTCCTCCAGGATCCTCAGGCTCGCGGGGAACTCGCGGTAGAGCTTGCCGGAGTGCCGGTAAGCGGTGCAGACCCGGATTTTTTTAAACCCGGTCAGTACATCCAGCTTCGTGAGCGCGATCCCCGTCATCCCGTTGATGCGCACGGCGTAGCGCACTCCGACAGCGTCGAACCAGCCACAGCGGCGCGGCCTGCCGGTGGTGGCGCCGAACTCGTCTCCGTCGTGCTTGAGCTTCTCCCCTTCGGCTCCCTTGAGCTCGGTGGGAAACGGACCGCCGCCCACGCGGGTCGTGTAGGCCTTGGAAATCCCGATGATCTGATGGATGTTCTGCGGCCCGATTCCGGCCCCGCTGCAAACTCCGCCGATCACGGCATTGGAAGAGGTGACGAACGGGTAGGTCCCGTGATCGACATCCAGAAGCGTTCCCTGGGCGCCCTCAAAGAGGACCTTCTTTCCGGCTTTGATTTCCCGGTCCAAAAGCAGCGCGGTATCCGCGACATACTCTCTGAGTTTTTCCCGGTAGCCGCAATAGGTCTTGTAAATCTCTTGGAAATTGAGTGTCTTCTCCTTGAGGATCGCCTTCAGGTAGATGTTTTTCTCCTCGATATTGTATTTAAGCTTCTCCCGGAAGGTTTTTTCGTCGAGCAGGTCCACGAACCGGATTCCGATCCGACCCACCTTGTCTTCGTAGGTCGGGCCGATGCCGCGACCGGTGGTGCCGATCTTGCCCTTTCCCCTGAGCCGCTCCCGCGCCTGATCCACGGATTTGTGATAAGGCATGATCAGATGCGCCTGTTCGCTGATCTTGAGCAGGGAGTTGTCCTGGAAGCAACCCTTCCGTTTTAGGCCGTGGATCTCCTCAAGCAGGACCTCCGGATCGACCACGACTCCGTTTCCAATGATGCAGAGTTTGCCCGGGTGGAGAGCGCCGGAAGGGATGAGGTGCAGGACGGTCTTTTGTCCGTCCACGACGAGCGTGTGGCCGGCGTTGTTGCCGCCCTGAAAGCGTACGACGATGTCGGCATCCCGGGTGAAGAGATCGACGATCTTGCCTTTCCCTTCATCCCCCCACTGAGCCCCGATGACGGCGACGTTAGCCACGTGGATCTATGACCGAAGACCGACGACGGCTGACCGGGCTCCGGTCGGCGGTCTTCCGTCTTGCTTGCTCACAGTTTTACCAGGTCCGCGCTCACAATGTCGGGCAGGCTGCGCAGGGCCTCCAGGGTTTCTTTGGGAACCGGTTCGTCTACATGAATCAGCGAGATGGCCATGCCGCCCACCTTCTCGCGTCCGAGCTCAAGCCCTGCGATGTTGATCCCTTTTTTCCCCAGCAGGGTCCCGACGGCCCCGACCACGCCGGGAACGTCCCGGTTATGGAGCATGAGAATATAGCCCTCGGGCACGGCTTCGAGATAGAAGTTGTTGATCTTGACGATGCGCGGGTTGTTGCTACCGAATATCGCTCCTTCGACCTCAATCTCTTGGTCCCCAGTCTTGGCGCGCACCGTGATGGAGCTGGTGAAGTCGGTGGGCCGGCTGCTTTTCGATTCAACGACCTTGACGCCGCGCTCGCGCGCTACGACCGGGGCGTTGACATAGTTGACGCTGGACTCCATGACCGGCGTTAAAATCCCTTTCAGCACGGCCAGGGTCAAGGGCGCCACGTCATATTGGGTGACCACGCCGCTGTACTCGATATAGACCTCCCGGGGGAGCTTGGCGAGCATCTGGACCTGGAGGCTTCCCAGTTTTTCTCCGAGGGTGAGATAGGGACGCAGGGCGATGAGCAGCTCGGCGCTGACCGCAGGAACATTGACCGCGTACCGGATGACGCCGCGGGTCAAGAAATCGACCATCTGCTCGGCTACCGCGATGGCCACGTTGAGCTGCGCCTCGTCCGTGGAGGCTCCCAGGTGGGGAGTCGTGACGACCTGATCCATCGAGATCAGGGGATGATTCCGCGGTGGGGGCTCCTCGACAAAGACATCCAGGGCCGCCCCCGCCACTTTCCCTTCCCGCAGCGCCGCCTCGAGATCCTTTTCATCGACGATGCCGCCACGGGCGCAGTTGATGATCCTGACCCCCGGCTTCATCTTGGCAAAGGTCTTCCGGTTGATCAGGCCGCGGGTCTCGCTGGTCAGCGGGACATGCACGGTGATGAAGTCCGATTTTTCAAACACCTCTTCCAGCCGGACCATCTCCACGCCGAGTTGGGCGGCATTCTCGGGCGGCACGAAGGGATCGTGCGCCAGGACCTTCATTCTCAGGCCGAGCGCTCGCTCGGCGACGATGCGCCCGACGTTGCCGAGGCCGATGATCCCCAGCGTCTTATTGCACAGCTCTACTCCGACAAACCTGTCGCGATTCCACTGCCCGGCCTTGAGCGAGGCGACCGCTTGAGGGATATGTCGGGCAAGGGCGAGCATGAGGGAGATCGTGTGCTCGGCCGTCGTGACGTTGTTTCCTCCGGGCGTGTTCATCACCACGATGCCTTTTTTGCTTGCGGCCTCGACGTCGACGTTATCGACGCCGATCCCGGCCCGCCCGATGACCTTGAGGTTACGCGCGGCTTCGATCACTTCGGCTGTCACTTTGGTCCCGCTGCGAATCACCCAGCCGTGATAATCGGCGATGATCTTCCTGATCTCCTCGGACTTAAGCCCGAGGCGCTCGTCCACCTCAAAATCTGGGTTGCGCTTGAACACCTCCAGCCCCTGAGGGGCTAAGGAATCGGTGATCAGGATTTTCATCAAAGGATAGCCTCCATAAGAATCTCCTGGGCCGCGGCCACTCCTTGGCCCAGCTTGACCGGGTGGTTGAATTTTTTGAGTGCCATCTCCAGCGCGCCTACGGCCACGAGCACATCGAAGGCCCCCATGTAGCCCACGTGGGCGATGCGGATGATTCTGCCTTTAAGGTCATCCTGCCCCTCGGCGAACGTGACGCCCATTTGATCGCGCAGCACGTCCAGGAGGTTTTCGCCATCGATACCGTCGGGCAGCACAATACCTGTAGCCGCCGGACTGGGGTTTTCGGGCGCCAGGAGCTTTAGCCCCAATGCGGTTGCGGCGGCGCGGGTCGCGCGCGCCAGGCGGTCATGCCGGGCGTAAACTCGCTCCAACCCTTCTGTCTCTAGCATCTCCAGGGCTGCGTGGAGACCGAAGATGAGCGAGACCGCCGGTGTGAACGCCGTACTGTTCTTTTGCTGATTCTTGCGCTCGAGTCGCAGATCGAAGTAAAAGCGAGGAAGCTTCGCGGTCTCCGTCCGCTGCCATGCCCGGTCATTGAGCGCGATGAACCCCAGTCCCGGCGGCAGCATCAGGGCTTTTTGGGAGCCTGTGACCAGGACATCGATCCCCCACTCCTCCATGAGCACCGGCAGTACCCCAACCGCGGTGATTCCGTCGACCAGCAGCAGCGGCCCATTTCGCGTGAGTTCGGCGATCTCGCGCACCGGATGCAAAACCGTGGTGGAGGTCTCGCTGGCCTGAATCAGCACGCCGCGTATTTCCGGATACACCTTCAGGTGCTTCTCCACGACATCGACCCTGACGGCCTTTCCCCACTCGACCTTGAGCTGAATGGCCTCAAGGCCGTAGGCCTGGGAGATCTTTACCCAGCGCTCGCCAAACTTTCCCCCGTTGACCACCAGAACCTTTTCACCCGGTGAAAACAGGTTGGAGACTGCCGCCTCCATGGCCCCGGTGCCGGAGGAAGCCAGGATCAGGACGTCGTTTTGGGTCGCAAACAGATGCTTCAGCCGTTCTCTCGCCTCGCTGAAGATCTTGCTGAACTGCGGGGTCCGGTGGTGGATCATGGTCGTGGCCATCGCCCTGTCGACCTCGTTGGGGACGGGTGTCGGACCAGGCGCGAGCAAATACTGTTTAATCATCTTAAAGCCCTTTAGCTGTCAGCCCTCGGCTATCAGCCAGATAAAGAAGCTGAAAGCTGATGGCTCTTCGTCTAGAAAATAAAAAAGCCTGAACCTCTTTCCTTAAGAGACCCAGGCGTTCGGCCGTCTTAACGCTTTGCGCTCCCTCGTGGTTAATTCCACGCAGACGCCAGTTGCGCAAACCGAAAGATGTAACATTTACTATCTCCCCGCATACGATTTGTCAATGGCCCTTATACCTGGGGTGGCGGTCGTGGGCAGGGTTTTCGCTTCGAGGGTGACAATCACGCTTATGCACTCCCGGATGTCGGCTCCGGATTGGAGGATAAGGAGCAGATCCTCATGGTTCGACGAGACTTCGGCGAGCTCAGTCGAGCCGTTCGCCACCCTGAGTTCAGCGAAGGGTAGGCGCAGGTCGCTTCTGACCCTACTCTTCTTGAGCGTCGATCCAGGCTCCTGCGAGCGCGAGGGCATGGATCTCGGCCTCAGCCGCGTTGGGGAAAACGCCCCCTTTCTGGTCATAGACCGGGGTCTCGTTTATCGGGCTGCCTTGACCGCGATAAATGAGGACCTGCGCTTCCCACAACCCACTACGCAACCGTAAGGCGTTTGCTCGGATGAGGCACCCCTTATAGCGGACTTCTTTCATAAATGCTCAGTCGGTTTTGTTCTTCAGAGGGGCGGGGACTTTGCTTCCGGCAGAAACCGTGTCTACGCTTTTGTGACTCGTACGGGTGCGCAAGCGTCTAAGTGACCCGACAGGGTGTCGATCCAGTCCATACTGTGAGGCAGCAGGGTGTTATAGTGGACGCCCTTACCGCGGGCAACGGGCTGCCCGCGACTCCAGCGGCCGAAGCAAGCTCCTACTCCTATCACCTCGGGACGAATCCCTTGGGTGAGTTTGACCTTACCGGTGACCTTTTCCCCATCGCAAGCCTCCACCGTCACGATATCCCCGTCGCCGATCCCTTTTTGCCGCGCGGTTTCGCCGTTCATGATCAGGTTATAGCCCCAAGGGTGATGCATGGTCAGCTCGTCTAGCCACGGGTTGTGTTGCGTGGTCGAGAAAGCGTGAAAGCCGAACTTGTAATTCACCGCCAACAGGTCGTACCCTCTCTCTCGTTGTGAAGAGGCGGGACACGGTTTCCAGAAGGGCATGGCCTGGTAACCGGTCAGGTCCCAATCCAACCCTGCTTCTTTGATCAGCGCCTCAATTTGAGGACGGACTTCCAGGAAGTGTTCGAAATAGATCGGTAGACGAGGGAGGTTGAGCAGCCCGCGCGGGTAGCGTTCGCCGAGGCCTCGGCGCCAGGCTACGAAGCCGTTCTTCTTTAGCCAACGCAGGTCATGATCGGGCCCGAAGCTGGATTTGGCGCTCTGGTCCAGAATCTCTTCCCACCGGTAGCGCCTTTGTTCTTCCAACCGGTAGGGATCCTTCAGGCGAAGTTTGGTGTTTAACCTGTCATTCACCTTGCCTCCAAGTCCCAACTTCGCTCCGAGTTCCATAATTACCTCGGCCAGGTGCTTCACGTTCGGATGTGATTTGACACCGGGTTGGCGCAAGGTGAAATACCAGTGATCCCCGGTGACCCATCCCCGTAGGCTGTTTACCGGAAAATCAAATCGCTCCAGGGAATGCTGCACCGGCAGGACGACGTCGGCGAGTTCCACGGTCTCATCTATCGTGTGGGCAAGAGAGACCATGAAGGAAACTTGGCTAAGGGCTTCGGCGAGCAATTTGGGGTTGGCGCCCACCACTAGCGCGTTAGACGAGCAATGAAGCACCACCTCTGGCTTGTACGGCAGCAGGTGAGCATAGTCTAAAAGGCCCAACGCCAAAAGGGGGCGCGGGGCTCTTCCCACCGGAAACAGCTCCCCAAGCTCGACCGTTTGAGGAACAGTGGGTGTGCTGGCTGGGTAGGGGCGGCGGTTCCCCAACTCAGGGCCAGACGTCACCAGGCCCTCAGGACCTTCGCCGACGCGGAATTTACCATACGGCCCTACGACGTTGGTGCTGAGGTTGCCTCCGGGGACATCAGCAGCTCCTACCACCACATTGAGAAGCTGCACGGCCGTGCTGGTCCACAACCCATACATGTGGGCCGCTAGGCCGCGGCTGTCGGGAAAGGCGCACACCGGCCTGAAAGGCATCTCTTGTCCTTCGATAACGATGGTGCTGCCGATGGACGCTGTTTGGCCAAACTCTCGAGCCAACCTTCGGATCGTCGAGGCGGGCACGGCGGTGATGGGCTCCGCCTGCTCTGGCGGATACTGGCGCAGGTGCTGCTTCAGGGCCTGGAAGGCAGGCTGGCAAGTCTTGCCGTCCACATCGTAATCGCCGAGAAGAGCGGGCTGCTGGGGGTTGCCGTCGTAGGCAGAGGCCCGGGCCCGTGCTTGGTCCCATACCAAGGGCTTCCCGGTGGCGGCCTCCCTCACATAGCGCCCGTCTTTACCTACAAGATAGCAGGCATTTGTCTGTGCTTTCAGGAACTCGGCGTCATAGATGTTCAATTCATTCAGCAACACATGAAGCATGGAAAGCACCAGGGCGCGATCGGTGCTCGGTCTGATGGGGATCCACTGATTGGCCTTGGATGCCATGGGCGTGCAGATGGGGTCGCAAACGATGAGCTTCATCCCGCGCTCGCGGGCCTCGGCCATGGCTTTGGCAGTTTTGATAGTGTCATGGCCAATCATCGCCCCCTTCTGCGAGCCGAAGAGCATCAGGTAGCGACACAAACGGAAATCAGGCTCAGTATGCATTGAGCCCGTATTGAGATAGTTGGCCCAAGTTTTTGCGCCGAACGGGGTACCGACGCCGGAGTTGGGCGTGCCGAAGGACTCCGCAAAGCACGCGATGGCCGCGCTCACTGACTCTGGGTCCCCGGTGCCGGCCAGGATGATCAATTTCCGGGGATCCTCCTCCAGCACACGCCGCAGATGCCCGACCACAATGTCCCATGCTTCCTGCGGGTCAATGGCCTCCCACTGAGGATCTATACCTATTCCTTTCACGGAGTTGGTACGCCTGAGTGGGGTTGTCACGCGATGGGGATCGTACAGACCCATGACCGCCGCCAATCCCTTGGCGCAGAGCCTGCCGTAGTTGTGAGGATTGTCAGGGTTTCCCTCAATCCCCACGACGATCCCATTTTCCACTTTGATGATGATGCCACATGTGTTCACGCACATCTGGCACACACTGGGGATTCGCTGTGTGGCTGAACTGGCTTGCGGCTGTGGCACGACCTTTCCTGGGCTGGAGGTCCTGGAGACTCGGATGGACTGTAAAACTCTCTCTAGCATCGCCTGTTACGCCAACTTTTACAGCGTTGCCCACCTATAGTGAAGGAAAAAAGAAAATTACCATAATCCCCCCATCCCCCCTTTACAAAAGGGGGGTAAGGGGGGATTTGATGTCAATTTATTTAATTCCGTCACTATAGCTTCGAGCAAAGACGCCTGTGGAGATGCCCGTTTGTGCTGAGCCTAACCGAGAGTCCTTTACGGTGTCAACTAGAAAAGGCTTCCAGGCAAACTGGCACAGCTCCGTGCACTTCATTAGGACGAACCGAATTCCAGAAACATGCGACCTCAAAGAGGCCCCGCCTGGCATTGCCGTTGACAACCGCAGCGTCTCTATTTGCCAACGCATCTTGGCTGTGCCAATATTCGCAGAGAAATACCCCTGGGGAAGATCAAGTGAAACAATACGGGCTCGTACTATTCGATATCGACGGGACGCTTACCCGCACGCAGAACGGCTTTATTCCTTTCAACGAGGCCTTTCTAATGACGTTCGGGTTTCCCGGGGACATCCGCACGGTGATTCCCGATGGCAATACCGATCCGCTGATCGTCGATGAGATCTTCGCCAAGGCCGGGCAAAAACCGGGAGGGGGAGAGGCGTGGGAGCAAACCTTCGCCATCAATCTCCGCGACAGTTATGCGCGCGCGATTCGGGACGGAAAAACGACCGTTAGCGCGCTTCCGGGAGCCTTGGACCTTGTTCAAGCTTTGGGAAGCTTCCCCGGCGTCTACCCTGGCATCGTCACGGGAAACTTCGAGGCCACTGCGCGAATCAAGCTCGAGGCGGCGGGGCTCGGCGCTTATTTTCGCCTGGGGGCCTACGGGAGCGATGCGCGAGAGCGCACAGACCTTCTGCAAATCGCAAAGAAAAGATGGGACGCAAGCGCCGGAGAGCCGTTTGCCCCGGAGCGCTGCATCGTCGTCGGCGACACGCCGAAAGACCTCGACGCAGCACGGGGAAAGCGGATGAAGTGTGTTTTGGTCGGGACGGGCAGGTACGCCGTGGACGTACTTTTATCGTGCGGTCCCGACGCCTGCTTGCCTGACTTCAAGAACACGGCGGCAACGGTAGAGACGTTGCTTGGACTACTGGAATCCGCTGCGCATTGATCTTTCATGCAGTATCGGACGCTCGGCAGAACAGGAATCAGGGTTTCGGAGATCGGCTTTGGCTGCGGCAACAATGCCGTGCTGATGGTTCGGGCCGGCTACGAGGAGCAACTGCGGGCGGTTCGACGCGCCTTGGAGCTTGGGATCAATTACTTTGACACGGCTTTTGCCTACGGCTTGGGAAAATCAGAGGAGAATCTGGGAAATATCCTGAAAGAGCTCGGAGCTTCGCCGGTCGTTTCCACGAAGATCCGGCTCGAGCCCGAGGCTGTGGCCGACCTTAAATCCGCCACAATGCGCGCCGTGGAGGAGGGCCTTAGTCGTCTGAAAAGAAAATATGTTGATCTGATCCAGTTGCATAACAGAGTCACCGTGGAAAGAAATCCGGGCAAGCGCTTCAGTTTGGCTCCTGGAGACGTTGTTGGACCCGGAGGAGTCCTCGAAGGGTTTAAGGAACTCCAGGACAAAGGCAAGGTCGGCTACTTCGGCTTCAGCGGATTGGGTGATCCGAAGGCTCTGCATGAAGTTATAGAGAGCGGAGAGTTTCATTCGGTTCAGGCCTATTACAATCTTCTAAACCCAAGTGCCGGCCAGCCAATCCCCCGGAATTTTAGCGCTCTGGATTATGGCCGGCTTATAGATCGGGCCGCTGGGAAAGGTATGGGAGTTGCGGTCATTCGTGTCTTAGCCGCGGGTGCCCTTACGGCGAATTCGGAGGCAGGAGGCGGCAGCAGCCCGGAACCGCTCTCGCCCGGCTCCGACTATGCCTTGGATCTTGAGCGGGCTGAAAAGGTCAAATTATTAATCGGCGGCGATATCAGAAGCCTCACTCAGGCCGCCATTCGCTTTGCTTTGATGAAACCGGAGGTTTCCACTGTCCTCGTCGGGTTCTCTAACACGGCTCACATTGATGAAGCCTTCGCTTGCTCCGGAGCCGGCGGCTTGTCTCAGGATGCGATGGCGCGCTTGAGAAAGCTTTGGGACAACGATTTCGGCAGGATAAGTGCTACATAATTGCGGGCCTTTACCATAAGAGCCATTTTCTCTTTGTGGACTTTCCTAAAGCCGTTAAAAAGAAATTACTGGCACTGGATAGTCCTA
>MGSI01000091.1:22885-24533 GCA_001798455.1 Deltaproteobacteria bacterium RIFCSPLOWO2_02_FULL_57_26
CACTGGATAGTCCTACCTTTTTGACCAATCTGAAAAGAGGGTTTTTCAACGCCCTGTTGATTCGCGCCATTGTGGATTCGAGAGCGATCCCTCGAGGGGGATTCTTTCAGATCGTCTTAAAGGCGGGCAGGACTTCCCTGGCGAAGCGCTCGATTTGCTCCATCCGCTCGGGATAGTGGGGCACCATGAATTGAAGAGCGATGTGGTCCACGCCAATCTTCTGGTACCTCGCTAGCGCTTCGCCGAGCTGTTGCGGCATGCCGCGCAAGCGGTCCTCCTCTTGCGAAACGGGCTTCGCGCTGACCTCGATGGGAGGACAGCAGGCAAAACGGATTTGGTCGGCATCTCTGCCGGATTCGGTTGCCCATTGCCGAATGTTGTCAAAGCGCCTTCTCAGCTCCTTAGGGGTGATCCTCACAAAGTAGGGGAACCAGGCATCGCCGTGGGCGGCGGCCCCCCTCTGGGCCCGCTCTCCTTCGCCGCCGACCCAAATGGGGAGGTGAGGCTTCTGATAAGGCTTGGGGTAAAAGGCGATATTGTCGAAGCGATAGTAAAGCCCTTCGAAACTCGATCGTTCTTCTTCCCAGAGCTGCTTGAGCACCTCGAGTTGCTCGTCGGAAACCTTTCCTCGCTCCTGGAACGAAGCCCCCAAGGCTTCGAATTCCTCGGTCATCCAACCCACTCCGACTCCCAAGATCAATCGACCTTTGGAGAGCTGGTCGATCGTGGTTGCCACTTTGGCCCAGTAGAGTGGATGTCGATAGGGAAGCACAAGCACACTCATCCCGAGCAGGATCTTTTGCGTGCAGCCCGAGAGAAAGGCCAGGCAGGTGAGGGGTTCTAGGAAGGGTCGATCTGGTGGCACGATGAAGCGCTCACCCTCGCTATAAGGGTAGGAAGTTTTGATTTCCCAGGGAATAACTATGCGATCCGCCGTCCAGACAGAATCGAATCCCAAGGCTTCGGCCTGGCAAGCCGCTTCTTTAAGCGTGTCGGGACCTGCCGCCCTCCCTGAGATCGGCAGAAAAACTCCTAAATCCATGGTTGTGGTTTCTCTCTATCCAACGTCGTCGTGCAGCGCGGGGTCGTTGCTTAAGACTTGATTGCGGCGATGTCGAACGGACGCAATAAATCCTCGAGCTGAAGCCGGCCGCCGGTGTCCTCGGGAGGCTTTGCGCGCGGCGGATAACGAGACGGTGCCCCGGGTTGCGTGGCGTCGATGACCATTACGCTTGCCATGATGGGAGTCCGCGCTTCGTCCCGAAAGTACTCCCACCCCGAGGGAATGAGACCTCCCGGTCCACACCAGTTATTGACTACCAGAAGGTCTTTCTCCGGTCGAAAGCGAGTCCCGATGGCCCACATGACATCCGGTTCGTTGAAAACGTCGATGTCATCGTCAACCACGACGATGAAGCGGAAATTTTCCGACTCGGTCAGGAGGGCCGCAAACGCGGCCTTCTTGACCTCAACCTCCTGGCCCTTTCTGATCGAGATGTAACAGTGGGTTCGCGCGTAGGCTGGGACATTAACGTTGACCACCCCTGGAACCACATCTTTGATGCGCCGGTAAATGCTGCCCATCCGAGCGAGGCTTCCGAGAACCAGGTGCTCGCGATTGGCCGGAAAGACATCGTAGTAGATCGCG
>MGSI01000092.1:0-751 GCA_001798455.1 Deltaproteobacteria bacterium RIFCSPLOWO2_02_FULL_57_26
ATCAGGTTCTTCCTGCCGACGCGATGATCGTCGAAGAGACGATCACACACCGGCTGGCGTTGCATCGCTACGTCGACAAGCTCAAGCCGGGGTCGTATTTTGCTGGCAGTATCGGCGGCCTGGGTACAGGCTTGGGAACAGCATTGGGAGTCAAAGCCGCCGCGCCCAAACGGCCGGTCATTTGCTTGATCGGGGATGGCTCTTTCAATTATGACCCGGGGCTGGCCGCCATGGGATTTTGCCAGGAATACAAGATGCCGATCATGATCGTGATTTTTAACAACTACGGTTACTTGTCGCAGAAATCCGGTATCCCACGTTACTTCCCGAACGGCTGGGCGGTAAAGACCAAAAACTTCGTCGGCATCTCCATTACCCCAAGCCCCGAGTATGCCGTGCTCCCCAGGGCCTTCGACGGCTACGGGGAGAAGGTCGAAGAGCCCGGCGAGGTGCGGAAAGCTTTGGAGCGCGGTCTAAAGGCAGCCGCTGCGGGACAGGTTTCGCTGATCGATATTCGTCTGGAACCCGTTAACCCATAGCCATTTATTTCGTCGGCGTCTCTAGCCTAGAGGGGCATGGCGCGTAAAGTCGGCTCAACCCTCTCCTATAGTGAAGGAAAAAAGAAAATTACCATAATCACCCTATCCTCCCTCAAATCCCTCTTTCTCCCCCTTTGGTAAAGGGGGATAGAGAGGGATTTAGGAGAGCGAGAGGGGATTTGATGTCAACTTATTTAATTCCGTCGCTATAG
>MGSI01000092.1:763-5330 GCA_001798455.1 Deltaproteobacteria bacterium RIFCSPLOWO2_02_FULL_57_26
AGGCTCTCTCAGATATTGGAAAAGGCTTTTCGGGAGGCAGGGATATGAGAATCAAGATCCTCGGCGGTGCGGTCGTGGGTTGGTCGGGAAGTCACCACGAACTGATACCTGATGGGGTTGTCGTTCTCGAAGGCAACGCTATCGACTACGTGGGTTCGGACCGGGCACTGCCGGCGGATAAGACCATCGATGCGGCGGGCAAGCTGGTTTGCCCGGGCTTTATCAACCTGCACGTCCATTCCCAACTGAACATTGGGGATTATCTTATTACCGATGTGACGAAGAAGGACTACCTATCCGCCAACTATTTTGTCTTCGGCGCGCCCGTGAAGGAAAAGATGACTCCGCCTCCGCCGCCAAGTGTTGCGGTCGGAAGGAAATACGCGCTGATGAGCGCGCTCAAAAACGGCGCTACGACGGTCCTCGATCCAGGCAGCGGGCCTGGGGATTTCGAGGGATATGTCGAGACAGTGGGCCAGATTGGCGGTCGGGTGTTTTTCAGCCCGGCTTACCGCAGCCACGATATCTTCACCGACAGTGAAGGACACCATTATTACGAGGCGCGCCCGGATCAGGGGCGAAAGGGTTTGCAGCAAGCCGTGGACTTTATTCGAAAGTTTCATGGAGCGCATCAAGGGCGCTTGCAGGGAATCCTGAACCCGGCGCAAGCGGAAACCTGCGAGCCGTCGCTTTTGAAAGAGTCAGCGGCGGCGGCCGAAGAGCTCGGGGTCGGGCTCCACATTCACGCGGGAGGCAACCTGCGGGAGTTTTTACAGATCCTTTATCATCACCGAAAACCGGTCGTAGAATATCTTGCCGAGAGTGGTGTTCTCGGACCCAAGACCGTGCTGGGGCATATGGTCTATGTGGCCGGCCATTCGCGGGTAGATTACCCCTTTGGCGACGAGCTAAAGGTCATTGCGACCACCGGGGCTTCTGTGGGCCATTGCCCGCATAAGTATGCCAAGATGGCCCTTGCCATGGAATCCTTCGACAGCTACGTCGAGCGCGGCATCAACGTCGGCCTCGGCACGGACACCTACCCTCTGGATATTATCTCCGAGATGCGCTACGCCTCTTTGATTTCACGCCTGGTGGATCGTAAATATCATGGCGCGCGGCCGGCGGCCGTGTTTAACGCGGCTACCATATGGGGCGCTGAGGCGCTGGGACGGAAGGACCTGGGACGGCTTGCCCGGGGCGCCAAGGCGGATATCGTGATTGTGGACCTGCGCACTTTGCGCTACGGTCCTGTCAGGGATCCGGTAACGGCCCTCGTAGAGTACGGGAGCGGCGCCGATGTCGAGACCGTGATAGTCGATGGCGAGATCGTCATCGAGCGGGGTCATTCGACGCGGGTGGACGAAGCGGAATTGCTGGCTCAAGGGGAAGCCACCGCGAAAAGGGCGTGGGACAACTGGGCGACTCGCGACTGGGCCGGAAGGAGCGCTGAGGAGATTACGCCTCCCGCTTTTCCCATTCACAAGCAGTAGCGGGGCAGCAGGGACGAAGATTTTTCCACGCAGGATGGAAAGGGGTTAATCCAATGGCAGAAAAGGGAGCGGTAGAAATTCCGGTTGCGAACGGTGCGGAGGCTTTTCTGGAGCAGATCCGGGGGCTCGGCGCGGTCCGGTATATTTTTGCGAACACGGGGACGGACCACGGTCCGATCATCGAGGCCCTCGCCAGAACCGCCAGGGAAGATCCCTCGGACGTTCGGCCGCTGGTCGTTCCCCATGAGATGGCCGCCGTTTCCATGGCGCACGGTTACTACAACGTCACCGGCAAACCGCAGATGGTCCTCGTCCACACTTTGCCCGGAACGGCGAATGCCCTGGGGGGCATCCTGAATGCTCAATCGTCAAATGTCCCGCTCTTCCTGGTTGCAGGAAGGACCCCGGTTACGGAAGGCGAGCTTCCGGGCGGCAAAAGCAGGATGATTCATTGGCGGCAGGAATCCAGGGACCAGGGCGCATTCGTCCGTGAATTCGTAAAGTGGGACTACGAGGTCAGGTCCAACCAGAATCTGGCCACCGTGGTGTCGCGCGCTTACAAAATCGCGATGAGCGAGCCGCGCGGCCCGGTTTATCTGGTTCTGCCCAGGGAATGGTTGTGTGAGGCTTTGCAGGCAACGCGGCGTTTTCAGGACTCCCTCGAGCCCGCGACGAGGATGCAGGCCGAGAGCGGGGCGCTGGAGAAGGTCGCCGACCTTCTGACGGCGGCCGAGAGTCCCTTGATCGTCACCAAGTATTTGGGACGAAATCCCGAAGCGGTCGCTTCCCTGGTGGAGCTGGCGGAGCTGCTTTCGATCCCTGTGGTCCAGCATCCCACGTTCGTGAACTTCCCGACGGACCATTCGCTGTATCTGGGAGCGGAAACCGTCAAGCACGCGAAGGGCGCGGACGTCATTTTCCTCATCGACGTGGACGTGCCGTGGCATCAGGCAAACCGGGATTTTCTCAGGCCCGACGCCAAGATCGTCCATTTGGAAAGAGATCCGTTGTTCTCTTCGATTCCGATATGGGGTTTCGCCGCCGACCTCTCACTTACCGGTTGCTCGGAGATCTCGCTCCCGGTCTTGAACGGGATCGTTAAGCGGAGAATGGCGGCTGATACCTCCAGAAACTCATTGATCGCCGAGCGGCGGAAAAAGATCGAGGGCGAACATCAGTCTATGGTGCGCGAGCGGGATGCGAGGATCGAGGCGGTCAAGAATGAGAAGCCCATCCATCCCCTGTGGGTCTCGAAATGCATCGGCGAGCTGATGGATGAAAAGACAATTTTGATCAACGAGGCCGTGACTTCGCCTCTGGCGGAGGTCATTGGGCTCAACCGGCCCGGCTCCCTGTTTGGCCTCCCTCCGGCAGGGCACCTCGGTTGGGGATTGGGCGCCGCTATCGGGACGAAGCTGGGCTCTCCCGATTCCACGGTCATAGCAGCGGAAGGGGATGGGGCGTACATCTTTTCTGCGCCCACCGCTTGCCACTTTACGGCGCGAAAGTACGGTATTCCGTTTCTTACGGTTGTCTACAACAATCAGGCGTGGAACGCGAGCATCGGTACGGTGCGCGAGCTCTACCCCGAGGGCGTCGCGCAGAAAACGCGCAACTTTCCCGGTTGCGATTTGAGCCCGTCGCCGAATTTCGAGCTCGTCGCCCAGGCCTGCGGCGCACACGCGGTTCGAGTCGAGGACCCAGCCGAGCTGCCGGATGCCTTAAGGCGGGCGCTCAGAGTCGTGAAGGAGGAAAAGCGTCAGGCCCTGGTCAACGTGATTTGCAACAGCCCGATATAAGTAACCCATCTCCGGTTTCCGTTACGCGCGGTTCTTTTTCCTTGCCGCTTTTGTCATCGTCGACGCCGAAGCCCGTCCTTATACAGCCGTCGCGTCTTCCTATAGTGACAAAAAAAGGAAAATTACCATAATCACCCTATCCTCCCTCAAATCCCCCTTTCTCCCCCTTTAGTAAAGGGGGATAGAGGGGGATTTAGGAGAGCGAGAGGGGATTTGATGTCAACTTATTTAATTCCGTCACTATAGATCGCTTTGGTTGCCCTGTATGGAGGTCTGCGTCTGTTGAAGACCGATCTATGATGGGTCGGACGCATAGCGAAAAATTCCCCTTGCCCCAAAAGTCACGCCTCGGTTAGACTTAGACTTCATGGCTGAGGTCCCGAAACAAATAGGAGAGCTGGTCGCAAAGTTCGACCAGAACCTCGATGCCTACCACACCGCAGCACCAGCCTTCACAATTTTATTGAAGCAAATTGCTGTGAGTTTCGTCTAAAGAGTCAGTTGATAGTTAGGGCAGAAGGGAACACGGAAGTTGCCCTGCTTTGGGGTAAAGGATCTGCCCGAGTATAGATCGGACTGTGGTTCGAGTCTCCTCACCACCCTGAGTTTATCGAAGGGAGGACGGGAGCCGTTCGGCTGAGCTCACGGCCGAAGCCCGATTCTCTATCAGATAGATTGGTCTGTCTGAGGAGGGCGGGCTTATGGACTCCAAAACTATTTCCTCTCCTTCAAGCGCAGCAAAGCCCAGGTTGCTTGACCAGGTGCGCCAGGCGATCCGTGCTCGACACCTGAGTTACAGTACAGAGCAAGCGTATACTGGCTGGATCAAGCGGTTCATCTTTTTCCATCAAAAGCGCCATCCGGCAGAAATGGGCGAGCAAGAGATCGCCCGCTTCCTCTCCAGCCTGGCCACGGAGCGCCGCGTCAGCGCGTCCACTCAGAACCAGGCGCCGAATGGCCTCTTGTTTCTCTACCACGAGGTTTTGGAAAAGAAGATTGGCCTCGTTCAGGGAGTCGTGCGCGCCAAAAGACCCAGGCGCTTACCGGTTGTCCTTACAAAAGAAGAAGTCGGGCGGCTTCTGGCCTGTCTAGACGGTGCTCCGTGGTTAATGGCCATGCTTCTGTATGGCGCTGGGCTGCGGCTCATGGAATGTTGCCGCCTGAGAGTAAAAGATATCGACTTCAGTAAGAATCAAATTGTCGTTCGGGCTGGCAAGGGCGACAAGGATCGCTACACAATGCTCCCTGCTGCTGCGAAGGACCCGCTCCTGCGAC
>MGSI01000093.1:0-512 GCA_001798455.1 Deltaproteobacteria bacterium RIFCSPLOWO2_02_FULL_57_26
ACGCCAGCAAGGGCTTTGCTCGTCTCCACTGAGATGATCTTGGTTGTAGGCGAGACCGAGCCGCTACGAATCATCCCCAGCGTTCCGATAAAACCCTGCTCCTCGGCCCGCGTAAAGACGCCCCGAACCACTCCGCCCATTCCTCGCTCCTTGAGGGTCTTCAGAAGTACCAGGATGACAGCACAGCCCACCAGATCATCGGCCCCCTTGGTAAAGATCATATCGCCGCGGCGGCGAAACGGGACCAAGTCCCAAGTCCCGAAGTCCCCGGGCTCTACGCTTCCCGTCACCCTGAGGTTCATTTTTTCCACTCTGCCTTGAGGATTTCGAGCGATCCCTTTGATGAAGCCGCGTGCTCGTATCGCGCCCGACGCCCGGTTATAAATGACGACGCGCGCGCCAGTGAAATATTTGGCATCAACACCACCAAACCAGTTGGCGACTGCCTTCTCGTTCCCACCCTCGACGATCTCAAAGCCCGGATGGTCCATGTGCGCCACGCAGGCCACCCA
>MGSI01000093.1:559-8031 GCA_001798455.1 Deltaproteobacteria bacterium RIFCSPLOWO2_02_FULL_57_26
GCAAAAAATCGACCCCTGCTTTTTTTAGTTCTTCGCAAAGAAAGGAAAACACGAAGCTTTCATGAAACGGCGCCGTGGGTAATGAAAGAAGCCTCTGGAGCAAGATGGTGAGATCGGAGCGAGCTATCATACGCTTAAAAGCTACTATCACCGATCATCCGTTTTTTCCACGCCATCTTTTTTCCATTGAGAATGGCCTCACCGCTGACCACCGGAGGGCAGGCCCGGAGCGGATGGAAGCCGAGATCAAGAAGCTCGGACTTCCAGTTACGTTCTTGAATCCGGAGCTCGGTAGGTTTTACACGTTTACGAAGTAAGCAATAGTTCCGGCACAGGCGCTGAGAGTTCCTTCAACTAGGGGCTAGACCGCGTAGCGGGGACCTCTCCTGGTCTGGCGCGTGGGATTCTGGACTGGGGTGGCGGGCTGAGCGGGGACGGAGCCGACGCTTTTTGTCTCGGCTCCTCTACTTTTCGGGAAAAATCGATCGTGAGTTCCACTTTTGAGGCCCCCTTGCTGAAAACGACTCTATTCTCGTTAATTTCGGCCAACGCAAATCCTTCTATCGTATCACCCAGTTTAAGTCGCAGCATGGAGGGCGAACTTGCCTGCACCCTCGGAGCTGGGGTACGCACCGTGGATGGCTCTTGGAATATCGCATAACGTGTGTTCCCGAGTATCGCCGTTCCCACAAGAACCATACTTCGGATTCGTTGCAAAGCAACCGACGACGCTGCCCCTTCCTGCGTTTGACCCGCTCCCCTCTCCGGGTCGAAAAGGTTCTTATCTACGATGACCTTCGTGCTTACAGACTGGGGGTCCGAAGACTCTTTCACCGCTTGCTCGGCGACAGGCAACTCCTTGCTTTTTGCTGGCTTAGGAAGATCCCAAGGCCCTTTTTCCCAGACCCGATAGGTCCAAAAAAACACCAGGACCGTAGCCGTCAGGAGCAAAACGCTCAGTATGGACGCGCGCCTAAAAATCCCTTACCCTCCAGGCCCAAACTTGCGACACAGTGGATTTTAATCCCTATGGGGTTTCTGGTCAAATTGGACTGAAACAGACGCCAGCAGGGCTTCAGGCCGATGGCTTGGTCCCGCTCTTGCTTGGAGCTTTCCTCTCGTCGGCTTTAGTCTTGGCTTGCCCCGCTTCAGGCTTTGCGGGAGGTGGCTGGCTTCGGACAAACCCGGAGATGATCAGGCTCACGCGTAAGTTTTGCTCCAGGGCTTGTGCCGGCTGCTGCTGGGGGGCGGCAACGACCGGTCGGAACAGAGAGCGAATATTCAGCTCGTCCACAACCAAAAGCTTTTCTGAAGCCTCGATGCCTTTGACCAGGTTCACCAACTGGTCGATCCGACCGCTGACCTCCACCTGAATCGGGATCTTCGTAAAAGGACCCTTGACATCCGGATTTATGACCCTCGTGGTAATGAGCTGGACGCCCTCTTTTCCTGCGAGCGCCTGCACGGCTTGCTGAAGGTCCGAAGCGCTGACCGAGGGCGTGTCTCCCGTGAGGAGGGACGGCTCGACCGCCGCAAGCTCGGCTCGAGCCGCCTCCAGCCCCGCGCCAACTGCCGCTTTTTGGTTCAAGTAGCGGAGGTTTTTCTCCAAAAGCTGGGGCTGCATCTCGAGCTCGGTGCTGACCCACTCCCTCCACTCCAAAAAAGGCCAGAGCAAAAGATAACGAGCCAAAACCAAAAGCAGAATGAAAAAGGCCGTGGCGGCAAGTGCCTTCTCTCTTTTGGATAATCTGGACAACAGGCGCTTCATGGATTTGCTGTCTTCGTTTTCGGCCGTTCGATATCGGCCCTAACCGAAAAGGTGTCGCGGTTATCGCGCCCCCGATTGGAGGGGGCGGTAAACTTCACGTTTTCAAATAGCGGGGATCGCTCCAGGAGAGGAATCAAGTTAGAGGCGTTCTCGGCGCTTCCCTGCAACTCCACGCTATCGGTTCGGTAGCGCAGGCTCGAAAGATATGCGGTCGTAGGCACGATGCGCGCTAGCTCCTCGAGAATTTTCAAAATCTCCCCTTTGCTCCCGCTCAGCTCGGAGAGCGACAGCCTCTCTTTGCGCAGCCTGTTGAGCTGTTCCTCTTCGCGGCGCAGGGCCGCCACAGCGGGAGCGATTTTCTCATTTTCCTTTTGCAGTTGGCGTAACCGGATTTCGCCTTTTAAGGGGTAACTTCCTCCCCAGGCACATAATCCAAGGATGAGGAGAGCGGTAATAGCGGCATTTAATCTGGAGAGCGCTTTGCCCGCTTCTCTCTTTTCCGATCCAGGAAGCAGATTTACTGAAAAGGTGGCTTCTCGTAGCCCTCGTAAAGCTGCGCCCACCGCAGGAATGAAGAAAGGATGGCCCAGCTCGTTATTGGCGCCCAACCTCGCGGTGCCCGCGGTTAGCAAGTTCTCGACCTGAAGCGATTCCTTTTCCCCCGAGAGAAGGAAATCCGCTACGTAGCCGCCCCACCCGAACAAACGAGGAGAGTCAGCCATACAGCGGTGAAAAATCTCCTTGCCTGTGCCGCTAATCCATTCGGCGTGAGGCAGCCAATGGTTAAAAAGAATCTCGGGCTCTTCGATCCATCCGTTGGCTCCGACATTTAGCCCGATCAAGTCCCAGGCGCCTTTTTGTTCCCCTAAGACGACAGCCGGACCTTTGATGTCGCCCGTGGAAAAGAGAAGGTAATTCGCAATCGCCGTAGCCGTGGTCTCTACCCCTTTCGGCCTTATGCCAAAGGCATCAAGAACGTCGAGAATCTCGTCCAGGATTCTCTTGGGTACGGCAAAGAGAAAGACGGGGATCTTGTCCCCTTTTTGACCCCCGGGCAGAAAATCGTAATAGACGTCTTCCCGGCGCAAGGGGATCTGCCTTTCGAGTTCATATTCTACCGCCTGAGTAAGGTTTTCCTTGGCGACCTGAGGGAAAGAGAGCTCAAGGGACATGACCAGATGTGGCGAAAGGCAAATATAAAACGGATCTCTGACAGGATCGAAGTGCGGTAGAAGGGTGCGGATCGCCTCGCTAAGCGCCTGCCGCCTCTGGGAGGGATTTTCACCGGGAGCGACCTCCGTCAGCTCCTGGGAGACCACGGAGATGGGAAATAAGCTCTTCCGCATCCGCACCAGACAAAGTCGATCGGGCAACACAAAAAGGCCCGCGCTTTTAAGAAAGTCGGCGCGAGAGAGATCTTTAACCCACCGAGCGTAAGTCATAAAATAACCACTATTATATAGAATAACGGGGATTGACTGCTAGGGGATGAGTCACGCAGTCCTCATTGCCCAGCCCTTCTCGGGTCCTCACGACTCGATCCCTGGTATGTCCCGATCCACCCAGCGAATCAGTTGATAACCGGCCTGCTCTCCGACCAACCGGATCACCGCCTTGACCCGGCGCGACGCCACCGTATCCCTGTGGCGCCCTACCGCCTCAATTGTAAGAACGGAAGGGTTCGTAAAAACAAACTGACGCAGGATCGCATCTCCGGCAGCGATCCCCAAAATTTTCAGCAAATCTGCGACGGTTTTCTCGGACAGTTTTTTCCTCTCTTCCGCGAAGGCTCGGCTCTTGTCCAACGGCAACCCGACTAGCGCGCGGATGACCTCGGCCGAGGCAGTGCGCAGGTTGATTCGGTCAATAGGGCTGTCGACACTGAAAATGTCCTTAAAGCCGATTTCAGACTCGGTCCCGTAGAAAAGCCCCAGGGTCATCCCCCTCACCCAAAGAAGCTCTTCCACCGTATCGAATGGCCCATTTTTGGCTGTATACGAGGGCGATAGAGAAAGGTAATAGTCACTTTCCGCCCCATTCGTCCGGTGAAGATCATCCTCATCCCGCCAGTCTAGAATAGAATCGACGAGAATGGATTTGCGGGACTCTTCAACTCCCAGGTTGGTGAAAATGCGTCTCAGGGTGACGTCATCGACGCGATTGAGGCTGACCTTCCCCCCCTCATCCACCAAACGTACACGATAAACACCCTCTCCCAAATTTCCCTCGCTCCAGCTCCCGTCCGCAACCTGCCAGACTTGTGTCAGAGGAAACCCTGGACTAGCGGCTGGGTTTTCCAATGCTCGTCTTTCCAGCAGGCGAAAGAGCCCTTCCTGAAATCCCGCAAGCGCAAGATAATAGCTTTCGGACTCCTCTGCATAATGGTGCGCCGCCATCCCTTCCTCTCGCACGGAGGAGGAAAAATCAAAGGCCACGACAAACAGAAAGATAAAAATCCACAGCACGACCACCAGAGCAACACCGCGCTCATTAAGAGATTGCGAATTTCGGATCGCGGATTTCGAATTGCAAGATTTGCGATCCACATTTCGCATTTCGCAATTCGCAATGGTTTTCATGGCGCTAAAACTGTTATCATGATCGGAAAAACCCGCCGGATCTCTTGCCCGCCTTCGTTGCGATAATTCAGCCGAACCGCCCGGGGAAGGCCATTCCGTTCCTTTCCGTCCCATTCCTCAAACCAGCTTTCCTCTCCGCTCTTAGGATCCTGATACAGATAATCCATGTGAAAATCCCTGATCCCTCGGGCAAGCACGACCCTGTTCATATAGCCCGCTCCAGCCTCCTGGTCTTGAATGCGCACGGGGATCTCCTCTGCGAGAATCAAATTCCCGTCCTCCTCGCCTTCCAAAGAAATGCTGACCTTGGACATGCCTCTGCCCCCCATCCCTTGGGAGACAGCGGAAACAAAGGTAAGATGATCTGCCGCGCCCGAAAAAAAAATCGCCGGCTGCTGGGATGAGAGGCGGTAAGGGTAACCCGATCGAATATAACCTGCCAAAAGATCCTCCGTAGAGCGCAGATTCTGACTTACCTCAGAGCGAGCTTGGACTTTTTCCACTGCCCTATGGCCCACATAAAAGGCCCCGTAAACGATTAGCAGCAACAGGGTTAAAAGGGTCATGGCAATGCTTAATTCGATCAGAGTGAATCCAGCCTGAGATCTGCAATTCGAAATTCGAAATTCGAAATTCGAAATTCGAAATGTCATGATCTCTTCTTCACCAAGCGCAAAGTCTTCATCTCAATTTGTTTCTCCCGCTCTCCGTCCCGGTACCTCATTTCAAGCGTAATCTCCTTCAACTCCCAAGCGCCCGGGGAAAGCCGCTTGAATTCCTCGCGGACAGGCGCAACGTTCAGCGTCCATCGATATTCCTCTCCAAAAGTCCCCTCCGCTTGACCCTCCGGGACTTCGCGATGAACCAGAAATTCGTCCATCACCTGCCGCCCGTAGGTTACCGCCGCGGTTCTAGCGTAGCTCCTGGACCCTAGCCGAAGGCCCAGGGAGAAAATCTCCAGGAGGGTCACAACCCCCAAGCCGACAATGGCCATGGCCACCACAACTTCGAGAAGCGTGAATGCCTCGCGACACTCGCCATTGAAGATTTGCAGCTTCATCGGGCCTTCCTCTGCACCACGACCACTCTACCCGTAAGCGGCTCCAACTGAATAATATAGCCGGACCCCTGGCGGGATGAAATCCCAATCTCCCCCCCGAGAGCGCTCCCGTTGGGAAAAAAGAGGAAGCGCCTTAACCCTTCCTCGGCCGGTTCCCCTCCCTCGATCCCGGTCTGATAACTGTTCTCAGACGGATTGAGAACGAGGTACTGGAGGGCGTTTTCATAGACTGCCCTGCGACGGAGGTCCCGAGCAACAGCAGCCAGCTCCAGGGCAGACTGTTTCAGTTCTCTCTCTTTGAGCCCTCGATCAATCGCCGGAAGGACAAGGGCGCTACTCAACGCCAGGAGCAAAAGGACGACCAGAAGCTCTAGCAGAGAAAACCCCCGCCTATCTCTCCCAGCTCGTGATGTCAGCATTATCGGCTTCCCCTCCAGGCGCGCCATCAGCGCCATAGGAGAGCAGATCGTAGGGCCCATGCTCACTGGGACTTCGATAAACATAGGGCCTACCCCAGGGATCCAGAGGGACCTCCTTTTTGAGGTAAGGGCCATCCCACTTGTCCAATCCACTAGGCCGTGTTCTGAGCGCTTCCAGCCCTTCCGCGGTCGTGGGATAGCGTCCCGCATCCAGACGGAGGGTATCCAAAGCCGTGCCCAACAGCTCGATCTGGGCCTTCGTTGCCTTCAACTTGGCTTTCTCCTCCTGCCGGATAAAACGCGGCGCTACCAGCGCCGCAAGCAAACCAATGATCACCATGACGACGAGAAGCTCGACGAGAGTGAAACCCCGATTCTTTCGTGTTCGTGATCGTGATTCGTGTTCGTCACGAGCACGAGCACCGAGCCACGAGCACGGTAACTTAGAACGGTAAATCATTGATGCTGAAAATCGCCATTAACATTGAAATGACAACCACCCCAACCACCAAGCCCATTCCCAATATCAAAGCCGGCTCCAAAAGTGACATGAGCCGCTTGGTGGCGCGCTTGACCTCCTGGTCATAATGCTCTGCCACGGTGACCAGCATCGTTTCAAGCCTGCCAGTCTCTTCCCCCACAGCGATCATGTGAAGAGCGAGATCGGGGAAAACCCCGCTCTCAGTTAGGGGTCCCACCATTCCTTTGCCCTCTCTCACCCTTTTTTGAACCTGAGCGATAGCTTGGGCCAGTACCCGGTTGGCGACCACTCCCTGCACCGTGCCCAGGGCTTCTAAGAGAGGCACACCCCCTTTTAGCAGCGCGGCCAAAGTCGTGGTGAAGCGCGCCACCTCAAGTTTGCACAGAAGATCACCCAGCACCCACAGCCGAAGCCGCCCGCGATCCCACCGCAGCCTCCCCTCCGGACTGCGGATATAAAAGGCGCCGGCCACAGCGCCAATGACGATTAGTAAGAGCGCCAGCCAGCCATAACGGGACAGTGCGTAGCTGAAGTTGATCAGAAGCAGGGTCATCCAGGGAAGGGCCTGGTTGATATCCTTAAAGATGAGAGAGAATTTGGGGATTACATAAACGAAAAGGACAGTGAGGGAAAGGCCCGCTACCGTGGCCAGAAGCACCGGATAGGTCAACGCGGATTTAAGATCTTCCCGGAGATTTATCGAGCGCTCAAGGTATTCCACAAGGTGGCGGAGGACCGCATCGAGGATGCCCCCGGTCTCCCCCGCTCGGATCATGTTCACGTAAAGCTTAGGAAATATATCGGGATGCTCAGCCATAGAGGCAGCCAGAGACTTGCCCGCGCGAACGCCTTCCAAAACAAGGCGTATGGTTTTCCTGAACTCTTCGCTTTGAACAAGGTTGGACATGACCGAGAGGCTTCGGTCAAGCGGCAGCCCCGCGCCCAGCAAGGTGCTCAACTCCTGAGTAAAATGGAGGAGCTCTTGCTCCGTTATCCTTCCGCGGAAAAAAAGGGAAAAGGAGAGTGACTTGCCGGATACCTCACCCGGTGCGGTGATCCTCAAAGGGATCAACCCCATTTCATGGAGCCGCGCCACGACCCCGTGTTCGCCTTGAGCCTCCATGATCCCTTCGACCAATTTACCCGAAGGATCGGTAGCGCGGTA
>MGSI01000094.1 GCA_001798455.1 Deltaproteobacteria bacterium RIFCSPLOWO2_02_FULL_57_26
CCTGCAGCTGGCGCCAGTTTTGCAGCCGCTCCTCCTGGGCTCGCAGCAGCGCCTCCGACGGATTTCCTCCCTCGTCGAACTGCTTGGAAAATCGGCCTTCGGTACGGGCAAAATCAACGAAGGTAAAGGGCTTGTCGCTGTTGGGTGGAATCCACCAATCCTCCTTCTGGGAAGGATTACCGACCAGGCTCAAACGCTCCCTGAGCTTCTGCCCTTTTCGGGGATCGAAGATGAACAGCGGAAACGCCCGCGATTCCACCGCCAGCTTGGAATGCTGGCTGGCCATGTTATCCGCCACTCCGTGCTCCGGTTGGCAGGTGGAGTAGACGTTGACGACCGCCGGACCGGGATACTCGTTCGCCTCCATGATCGCCTTGTAGAAGTGGTTGATGTGAGCCGGCGTCGTCTGCGCGACATACACCTCGGGATGCATGAGACAGATGTTGGCAAGCTCTTTTCTGCGCTCCCGCTTTCCCCTGACTTCCCTGCCGATGGCGGCCATCTTGGCGTCCTGCCCCAAGTAGGAAGCCGTCGACGCCTGACCGCCGGTGTTGGAATAGACTTGCGTGTCCAGCACCAGGACGTTGATGTCCATGCCGCTGGCGAGCATCCGGCTCAGACTCTGAAAGCCGATATCGTACATCGCGCCGTCGCCGGCGATAACCCACAGCTTCTTATCGCGCCACCCTCTCTGATCCCAGCGCGCGCGGATCCCCATGGCGTCGGCCGGCGCGTTCTCGAACAGCGAGTTCGTCCACGGCACCAGGAAAGGATTATAGGGGTAGGTCGAGCTGTAAACCGTGTTGCAGCCCGTCGCCGCCACGACGGCCATCTTTTCCGCACCGTAGACAAACCCGGTTGCCGCCAGCATCATGCGGATGGCCGTGGCTTCACCGCACCCCATGCAGGAGCCCGCTCCCCCCACATAGAGGAGCGCCGATGCCTCATTCAACATGAAGTCGGCCAGAGCCTTTTCGTTGATGTACTCTTTCGGCGTCGGTCCGATCCGGCGAAAGAATTCGAAGGCTTGCCGATAACGCGGCAAAGTGCCCTCATCCTTCTTGACCATCTTGAGCGCGAAATAACCCAGATCATCGCAGACCTGGACACACTCGGCGCAACCCTTGCACTTGGTGGGATCGATGAAAATGCCAAAGAGCGCCCCTTCTTTTCCCCGCTTCTCCGGTACATCGTAGTACTTACGCGTCCGCGCCCAGTGGGAGCGCACCCAATCGCGTTCCTCCACATCCGCGATCTTGCTTAAAGCCTTCTCGACGCGCGAGGCCGGGATCGCCTTTCCCAGGATGGCCGTGTCGGGACACTCGGCGACACAGGTCATACAGCCGACGCACTTCTCCCAGATGAATTCGGGGATCTCCGGGGCGATGTAGCTGAAGTCACGCAGGGCACCGGTCCCGGGCGGCACCAAGCTGCGCGCGATCCCCACATCGGCAGGCAGCTCGACGGAGCCGGTGCCGTCCTGATAGGCGCCGATCACGCGCCGGTTGAAGTCGTCCACGTAGGCATCCAAGTCGAGCTCGAAGAGGTGGGCCTCCAGAAACCCGGCTTCGTGCGCTTCTTTGGATTGGCCGGGCTCTTTGATCCCAACGTCGGTCTGCTCTCGAACCGCTGTCTCAAAGGGGCTGAAGATTTCCTCATGCTTTGCCATCGGGCTTCCTCCGTGCACTCCTCATCATTCGGTCACGTGCCTGGCCAGGTCGGTCATGGAAAGCACGCCGACCGGCCGCACATGGGGTCCTTGTTGCTCCACCACCACCAGGCGGTGAATTCGTTTGGCGTGAAGCAGGCGGGCCGCCACGCTGACAGGAGTATCCGGCGTCACGCTGATCACGGGGCGGCTCATCAAGTGCTCCGCCGTCATCCCCCGCCAGTGTTTCAGGTAAGGTTGAACGAAGCGGGCGTTGACCAGATCGGTGCGTGAAATCACGCCCACCAGGTCTCCCGCACTGTCCACTACCACGAGCGCGCTGATATCTTTTTCGTCCATCACCCCGGCCACCTCCTCCACCGAAGTTCCGGGATGGCAACTGATCACCGGCCCGTGCATCCAATCCTTCACGGTCTCCTCAGTCATCCTGATACTCTCGCCTTCCCATCGAATTTTCGGCACCGCTCCGCTTACGCCGCCGCCTCTATGATCTCCCACGGCACCTCGAACACCTCCCGGCTACCGCGCCGGACGGCGCTGAGATTATCCTGAATCACCTGCTCCCCCCGCTTACCGAAAAACTTCCGCATCGACTTGTCGACCGCGGCGTAAACCTCCTCCTCGCCCAAACCACGCTCCTTGATGAACGGGGCAACCCGCAAAAAAACCCCCAACAACACGATCCCCTGCATCCTCTGGACCAGCTCCGGCAGGCTCGACACCTCGGCGGCGATTCTCACCGCATCTAATGCCAGAACCCGGATGCGCTTTTGGCGAATGACATCTTGAGCATGCCGGGGGATGCTCTTCCATACTTCAGCCGGATCGGAACTCTGATGTTGCAAAAAGATCGTGCCTCCCGGAGCCAACCCCGCGAGAGGATTGCCGAGGTAAAAGGCGTTCACGTTATTGAGCGGAACAAAATCGACGTACTCGAGCTCCACATGGGCCCGAATAGGCTGCTGGGCGACCGTCAAGTAATAGGTCGTCGGCAAGCCTTTTTTCTCCGACCCGTATTTCGGATAGGCCTGAACCAGAAGGCCGAAGAGGTCGCCGATGATGGTCGCGATAATCTTATTGGTGGTCACCGAGCCGTAGCCGCCGACCGAATGGCCCCGCATGGAAAACGCGCCCGGCGGCCGGACATCCGGCTCCCGGTCGGAGACCAGGGCCAAATCGTGCTTGACCCCCAGAACAAAAAACCGCTGCTTCTCCTCCCGCCGCAAATGCTCTACTACGGCCACGAAATCGCCCGGGCGAATATCTCGGCTTCCCAAACCTGCCGAACCCGAATAGATCGCGGGCACCCGCTCAATGCGCGGATACCCGGGCGCCCCCGCAACGGCATCGGCGAAGGCCGCCTTGATCTCCGCCGTCAAAGGATTGGACTGGGCCGGGGGATTGTCCATCCGCTCGACGACGGCAAAGGCCCTAAGATGCTTCAGCGCATCAACGATCTGCGGCCCGGGAAAGGGACGGAAAGAAGTAATGTGTAAAGTGCCGGTCTTGATCCCCTCACGATCGCGGAGATAATCGGCCGTGGCCGAGGCGGTCTCAAGCAAGCTGCCCAAGCCGACGATCGCGTACTCGGCGTCTTCTAAACGGTATGCGTCCACCAGGCCATACCGCCGCCCGGTCAGCTCGTAGAAGCGATCCATGACGCTGCGCGTGATGAGGGGCAGCCGGTCATAGAAAAAGCGCTGCGCGATTTTCCCTTTCATGTAGCTGTCCTGATTCTGCACCACGCCGCTCATAATGGGGTGCGAGGGATCCATCAAATCGCGCAGCCGGTGCTCGGCGTTGGGGTCGCCGACAAACGTCTTCATGAGCTCGGGTTCGGGCAGGCGCAAGCTTTCAATGGTATGGGTCGTGAGAAATCCATCCTGAACGTTGAAGAACGGCGTCTCCGATTCCTCGGCCACGCGGCGGGCGATCAGCGCCAGATCTGCCGCCTCCTGGGCGTTGCGGGCGAAGAGCATGCCCCAACCGCAGTCCGCCACACCCATGACATCGTCATGGCCTGCATGGATATTGAGCGCCTGCGAGGTCAGCGCCCGCGCGCCGATGTGGAAGACCACCGGCAGCCGCTTTCCGGCGATGACATAGAGAACCTCTTTCATGAGGATCAGTCCCTGCCCGGAGGTAAAATTGGTTACCCTGCCGCCTGCGAGCGCAAATCCCTCACAAGTGCTCGCCGAGCTGTGCTCGGACTCCAGTTCGAGAAAAGCCAGAGGCTCATCCCAAAGGTTGCGCTGGCCGTTGGCGACCGCCATCTGATACCCGCCGCCCATATTCGTGGACGGGGTGATCGGATAAGCGCACGCCCCTTGACCGATCTGGGTCTCCACCCACACTACGGCTTCCGATCCGTCGGCGGTGGTAGAAATACCAGGATAGGGAAATGCTTGCTGCTTCACACTTTTTTCCCTTACCGCCTCCAATTCGCTGCTCCTCTCAAGTAGATTTGAGCCATGCTGAACCGGTTGCTCTCCGCAACCGCTTAAACGAGCAATACCCATGCCAGAAGCGTTTTCACCTCCTCAAGCGGCTACTAAGTCCGATTCTACCAGGATTGGGAAGGGCCGCAAGGATAAATCGCAAAAGTGGGAAGATCGGAAACTTCATGCTGCCGGCTTCGACTCCCCCGAACGCTATCGTCTATAGCTCCGGCTCGATCCGGATCGCCGGCATGGTCCGAGCCGCAATTCTCATCGATGTGATCGGCGTTCTCGCCGTTTGGGGAGCGGCTCTCTGGTTAATCCCTCTGGTCCTGGTGCCAGTTTAGCGCGCAACCTGCAGCGATGTTCTGATTCGAGCGATCCGCTCCGGCGTACAGGTTGGTGGAGGTTCAGGAACACTAGATGTCGCTGGCTGTTGATGTCGGCGCAGCCCGGTCTCCGAGAACCGGGAGCCGACGGCAATGGCTTACTTGAGGAGCCCTCCAGCGGCAAACGAGACGACCCCGTTGTGCGATCCATCGGTGCAGGTCGCAAGTAGGTGCGGTCTTAAGGTTCACCCGGCTCCGGCTTCTCGGTAGGGGCAAACATCTACCCTTAGTTGGAGTAAGGAGACTTTTAAATTAGCTGGCTGTAGGAGAGGTCAAGAGTGATCTCTGGAGGGCTTCTGTCCGGTGGGGCTTGAGCTTCTTCCCACAGATCTAAGTGTTGAAGGGTTTTTTTAATCACCTCTGGCTGGTCGATGAAGCTGATGATGACCACCTCTCCCTGACACTTGGGACACGTAAGGGGGTCTGTCTCATAGACCTTTCGGATGAAGTAGGATCAGCGCTTCTTTAATTTCTTTAATTCCTTTGATTCCTTTGATACCGCCGGCGGATCAATCTCTATAATCTCCACGTTTTCTTAACCTCAAGCGGTATCGTGGGAGTCGGATCGCGTAGCGGTGGTTCGGAGCGGTGCTGCTTCACTGCGAGCAGGGATTTAAGAGAGTCAAGAATACGCGGGCATCAAGCAGGTGGTGGCAGCGATTGACGCAGAGCAGGTAGGAAGTCGCAAAGTAAAGTCGGCGGCATCATGAATTCAGGCAGGAGTCACTCGGGAAAATTTCAACTAAGAGGTTGACAATCTCCTGCCTTGCCTGATACCGTTTCGCCCGTCACGGTTAGCTCCGGCAGTTCACACTCTCTGGTAAGCGTTTTTGGTCCCGAAGGATGAGATGAAAGGTGTTCGTCCCATGCTTTAACGCAAATTCCATTATTATTGGCAACGAACTTAAGGAGCTTCCTATGGCACATCCAAAAAAGATCGTTCAACCACCTGACCTGCCGGTACGCACGAGCCACTCCCAGGTGGTCACGGTTACGGGAGGGACGCTGGTGTTTATCGCCGGCATGACCTCTCGCAGCGAGAAGGATGCCATCCCGGTTCACCCCGGCGACATGCGCGCGCAGCTTCGCCAGGTCTGCGAAAACATCGGACGCGCGCTGCGGGCCGTCGCCGCGGACTTCTCGGATGTGGTTAAGACCACGACCTTCACGACCGATGTGGACGAATTCCGTCGGGTGATTGATGAGCGCTTCAAGTATTTCAAGCGCGATTTGCCTACCGGGGCCCTGATCGGGGTGAAGCGGCTTGCCCACCCTGATCTCATGGTCGAGATAGAAGCCATGGCTGTGATCCCGACGGATCACGCCAAGTAAGGATAGAGGGTTCGGTTTTAAGTGGCATTTTGCGGCCCTGTCGCACGCCTTGTCGGGAGATGCGGGCCGTTTAGAGGTGAACTATGAAACCTTTAAGCTTCTTCATGGGCAGTTTGCTAGCGTGGTCCGTGCTGGGGGGATGGGCTCCCCGTGCTAGCGCGGCTCCCATAGACGAACTGGTGGCTGCGGCCAAAAAAGAAGGTGTACTCGATTTCTACGCCACCTCCAGTTTGACCCCTGAGGGTGCTCAGAAGCTGCGCGACGCGTTTAACAATAAGTACAGTCTTAATATCAAGTTGCAGTACATGCCATCGGGAACCATGAACGCGGATGTTGCCAAGGTCGCGAGTCTAGCGGCTGCGGGTGTGCCCCCCGAGTGGGATCTCATGGCGGTCCATGACGCTGCCCACGGCACTTTGTGGCTCAGGAAGCTGCACAAGCCATTTGACTACACAAAGCTGGGCATTGATCCGAAAGTGATCCATTACGACAGCGGCACGGTCTCCTTTGCAAACCAGTTCGCTCTGCCAGCCTACAACAATAAGATTCTGCCCCCTCAGGATGTGCCCAAGAATTGGGAGGATCTCCTGGACCCTAAGTGGAAAGGGGGGAAGCTTGGGGTGACTGCACTCGACCAATTGGCCCGGCTGGCGATTGGGTGGGGAGAGAAGAGAGCTACGGACTATGTAAAGGCCCTGGCCAGGCAGGAACCGAGTATAGGGCAGATGGGACAGCTCTACACCCGTCTTCAGTTAGGTGAGATCCTCGCTATGGTCACTATATCTGTTAGTTTCATCCACAGGGCAAAGCGGACGGGTGCGCCGATCGTTTTCGCTGAAGAAGTTCAGCCGCTGATCGCGCCGGGTTACCAGGCCGGTGTCCTGAAGGGAGCCAAACATCCCAACGTGGCGCATCTCTTTACAGTTTTCCTTACGACTCCTGAGGCGCAAGAGATTTGGGAGAAGTATCCTGGCGAGACCTCCGCTCATATTCCCGGGACGACGGCGTACAAGTATGTTCAAGGGAAGCAGGTGCTGTACATGAACCAGGACCATGCAGAGATGGTGGACAGGCTCATCAGAGAGTATGGCAAGATCCTTGGGTTCAGCAAGTAAACGCATGCATAGTGTCCTGAACGCGCCCAGAACCAAATCTCGGATGGGGGTGAGGGCTTTACTCTATAGACGAGCCGCGCTAGGGCCCGTGCATGAAACGATCGCTGCGACTGGAATTCCACGGGGCGCTCTTCCATCTCACCTCCCGGGGCGATCACCAAGAGCCGATTTTCCTCGACGCAGATAGAAAACTATTACTCGAGCTGGTGGAAACAGGCGGTATTGATATCCGTCCCACCTCCGGGCCTGAAAGGTGCTTGGAATGTGGAGGTCTGGCTCTCACAGTAGGGTTGTCCGGCTTTGGGTTCCACCTGCGCGGCAAGCCCACGCGCGGCCAACACCAGCGCGAAGATAGCTGTCGTGCCCACAATTGCTAGCGCTTGCGGTTTCACGACTTGCTCTCGCCTTTTCTAAGTGCATAGGATAGACGCAAGGCTTTCTTTCGATTATCGGATCATTGCCGGAGTGTGATCATCACTATAAGAATCCCAAAACGGAATGGCGAAATTGTCAAGTCCTTAGCGCATGCACGGTTTCGACTCGACAGGTTTCTCCGCCCTATTTTAAAAAGACCCTCTTTCAACGCCTAAGGTCCGAGTTGACTTCCGAAAAGAAAGTTGTTAAATCCCGGAGCGGTCAGGATACCGCTCAGGCAAGTAAATCAAAAACAAAGGGGGATAACTTATGAGCAAGCAGGTCATCTTTTCGGACAAAGTGGCCACGCCGCAGGTGCCGCTTTCACGCGCCGTCAAGGTTGGCAATCTCATTTTTGTTTCAGGTAGCACCCCCTACGACGTAAATCATCGGGTGGCCAAAGGCGATTTCCGGGCGCAGATGGTTCAGAGCATGGAGAGCCTCAAGGCGATCCTGGAGGTCGCCGGATCTTCACTTGACAAAGTCGTCAAGGTCAACGTGATCCTCACCGACATTTCGAACTTTCAAACGATGAACGAGATCTACAGGACCTATTTTAAAGAAGGCAACTATCCCGCTCGGACCACCATCGAAGCCAAGCTTGCGGGGAAAGATTTTCTGCTCGAGATCGAATGCGTGGCCGAAGCTTGAGTCGAGGCTCGGACTCGAGGTAGGGACATGGCCACCCAAAGCGCCACGGTGGCCTCCGGAAACTCGCCATTCGCGACCGCCGCTCGATCTCCGGACGGTGCCAGACTTCTCATCGATGTGACCGGCGTTCTCGTCGTTTGGGGAGCGGCCCTCTGGTTAATTCCTCTGGTCCTGGTGCCAGCTTAGCACGCAACCTGCAGCGATGTTCCGATTCGAGCGATCCGCTCCGGCGTACAGGTTGGCGGAGGTTCAGGAACACTAGATGTCGCTGGCTGTTCAGGAAGCCGGCCTGACGCGCGAGGGCGGGCGCCTCGACGACTTGGCGATCGCAGCCGAACAGTCATAGTTCCGTCAAGCGTATCCGTAGCAGCGGGTCTGAG
>MGSI01000095.1 GCA_001798455.1 Deltaproteobacteria bacterium RIFCSPLOWO2_02_FULL_57_26
CTACTCATTTCTTTTCCGGCCTGAGAACTTCCGGAAAATATCGGGAAGGGGCCCAGAGGTGGGTTGCAAAGTTGCGACAGCCGAGAATGCGCAGCTCGCGCATGATGCGGACATAGTCGTCCGACTCGACGTAGTCCCGCCACGCTTCCAAGGAATCAAACTCGATGCCGATGGCGACCTGGGGAGTAACCTCAAGGGGATTGCGGTAATTGCGTATCTCCCGAACTCCCGGATGAGAGAGAGTCGCCGGGAGCCAATCATTCTTCGCCTTGTTGGCGTAGATCGTGAGATTGGCCTTCTGGTCAGGAAGGTCCCACTGGATAAGATAAAGCACCATTATTGAATCGCCCGCACCAGGCCCCCATCGATCTGAATCGTGGTTCCCGTAATATAGCTTGCCCGTTCGGAGCCCAGGAAAACTACCAGATCCGCCGTTTCTTCGGCCGTCCCGTACCGCCCCAAGGGGATCTCAGTTTTCATCTGCTTCTCAACCTCTTCGAGCGATTGGTTCAACCTCTTGGCCCGGTCTTCATTCAATTTGCGGTGCCGCTCGGTATCGATTCTCCCGGGGCAGACGTTGTTGACCAGGATGTTGTCCTTGGCGAGCTCTCGCGACAGGGTCTTGGCCAGGCCAATGACGCCGCTGCGCAGGGCGTTGGACAAGACGAGCCCCGCAATGGGCTCCTTGACGGCGTAGGAGGTGATATTGATCACCCGGCCACCGCCAACCTTACGCATGTGCGGGACCGCCTCCCGCGCAAGCCTGAGAGCGCTCAGAAAACTGAGTTGAAATGCCTTCTCCCAATCCTCATCGGTCAACTTCATGAATTCTCCAGGAGGTGGCCCTCCGGCGTTTGTGACCACGATGTCGAGGCGACCGAACTGCTCCACGCTCTTGGCCACAAATCTTTGAATATCTTCGAGCCGCGCCATGTCCGCGACCAGAGCCAGAACCTCTGCCCCAGTCTCACGGCGAATCATCGCGGCGGCCTCCTGAAGCCTACCCTCCCCGCGCGCGCAGATGCTGACCTTGGCGCCCTCACGCGCGAAACCCATCGCGATCGCCCTGCCCATCCCCTGGCTCGCGCCAGACACAAGCGCGACTTTCCCCCGCAAACCTAAGTCCATTCGTTTTCAGCCTCCAGCATTCAGCGCTCAGCTTTCCCTCCCCAAAAAAAGCTGATAGCTAATGGCTAACAGCTGCTAAGCTATTTTTGAGTCCAGTAGACGTTACGGTGAAATTCCGGGTTGAGCCGCATCACGTAAAGGGCGAGCATTCCGTGGGCGCCAAGCTGCTTCAGTCGCCGCGGGTCGCCCGCGCTTAATGCTTCCCTCTCTTCCGGAGACAAATCGTAGCGCTCCATCACCTGCCTGAGATCGGCGAGCGCGCCCGTAAATGTCTCTTCATTCATCTTAAGATCGAACAGCAGTCGATTCAGGTGATAGCTGCTCATCTTTACCTCCCATTAACAACCCGCCCTAGGCATGAGGCAACAGGCTTGAGGCTTGAGAAGATTCCATTTGCTCACGCCTCGCGCCTCACGACTCACGCCTGTGTCAGTTTCCAACTGACAAAGCCCCACCCCGTGGCGACATGATCCGGCATATAAAAGTTCGAAGAAGCCCGGGCATCCCCGACGCATCCGATCACCACCATCCAGTTGAGAAACTCGGAATCACCCGCTTGGAGGAGTTGCTCTAGAGAATACCCCGCCAGCGATCGGCCTTTGCCCTCGCGGAGGAGTTCCAGAAGCCGATGATCGAATTGGCTATCGATCTCCCCGATCCTCGGGGAGCCGGGAAAATGGGAGAGGCCCCCTGTGGCCAGAATGGCGACCCGCTCCTGCGATCTTTGCGCAACCTCTCGGATCAACTCTCCTACCTGGTAGCAGCGCCGCGGCGTCGGAATCGGCTCCGCCCAGGTATTCACGTAAATGGGCAGAATCGGGATCTTGGGCTCCGGCAGCACAAAGTAGAGCGGAACTACCTGGGTATGTTGCAACTCCACATGTTCCCCGAAGGAGAAATCTATGCCTTTTTCCATACCGGCTTTCAGTATGGTTCGGCCCAACTCTTTGTGGTTGCGATAGCGAAATCGGTGCCGGGTAAACTGCCCCCTGACTTCGTCTGCCAGGGTAATAAAAAAGGTCGGGATATTGTTAAAGAAAAAATTGACGAACTGATCGTTGGCCACGACGATCAGAACCTCTGGGCTGGCCGCCTCCAGGTCAGCGCGTAAAACCGCGAAGGCCTTCTCCGCCTCAAGCCGGAGCCTTTGCTGCGCCTCCAATGACGGCTTCGAAGAAACCGCTTGTGGGGCCATGCGGTAGTGAAGTTGCATGAAATCTTCCCACTCCGCGCCAGGCTCCAAAAGAATATTCGGGGCATGGCTGGCCGCCAGCGCAGCTACCAGAGACATCAAATTCCCCCCTCCGGCTTAGGGGCCGCATCCTATAACCCACCTCGTGAAAAATCAACCGACTAACAACACCACCGCATCGATCTCCACCAGGCAGTAGGGCGCTATAACTCTCTCACCTCTACGGTTTGAATCTCAATATTGGCTAGCTGGGGCACTTTTCCTTGCGCGTCCGCGCGCACCGCCAACCCGCCCCCGAGGAACCGCCCATACAAATTTCGAGCTTAAACGGCGCCTCGGCGGTTAAGCGCAGTACACCGGAAATAACGAACTCATCCCCGCCTAGGGCTTCCTCTGCCAAACGCTCTTTCCGCCAAAGCGGGCCTCCCATCGCGGGATGACCTCCTTATTGTAAACGTTGTCGGGAACCTCGCCGCGCAAGGCGTGGAGCACCGAGTCGGTCGCCCAAAGAATGCCCGGCTTGAGCCCGCTACCGATGTTGGAAGAGACCATGTGGGGCGAAAGCAATACCTTATCGCCCAGTGTGCGCAGGGGATGTTCCAACGCGATCGGTTCCTCCTCGAATACGTCGAGCGCTGCGCCGGCGATCTGTCCTTTCTCCAGCGCTTCCACCAGCGCGACCTCATCCACGCACGGACCCCGCGAGGTGTTAATAAGAATAGCGGTGGGTTTCATCAGAGCCAGTTGCTCGGCCCCGATCATGCGCCGGGTCTCCTTCGTAAGGACGACATGGAGGCTCACGACATCAGACTCCCGGAGAAGCGTCGGTAGGTCTACCCGTGTGACTCCATGCTCCGCGAATTTAGAGTCCGGGACGTAGGGATCGGTGGCCAGTATCCTCATCTTCCACGTCCGCATGAGGTCGGACACGCGGCTCCCGATCCGGCCGAGGCCGATGATACCGATGGTGATTCCCGGGTAACCATCGGCCCGGGAGCCGAAGTAGGTTCCCTGAAGCTTCGGGTCCCTCCACCGCCCGCCCTCCTTTAAGTACCGGTCCCGCTCGCGGATCTTCTTGAGCATGGTGAGCATCGCCGTGATCGTGCCTTCCGCCACACCGCCCCAGTTCGATTCGGTCGGTGAATGAGCTACCAGAATTCCTAATTCCGTAGCCGCATCAACGTCCACATCGTCCACACCGATCGTGTACTTGGCGACGATGCGTAGCTTGTCCGAGCTTTCCATGATTTTCCGGGTAATGGGCGAACTCCGTATAGAGGTGCCCATCAGGGCATCGCACCCTTGCGCCATTCCAGCTACCTCGGACTCGTTGTCCCCCTGAGGGGTATCCCAAGACGCTTTTCCCAGGACCAGATCACAACCCTGTTCCTCGAGCTTCTTGTGCGTCTCTCCCGTCGGATCCGCTGGCGCAAAAATAAAAACCTTGGCTGCCGTCATTTCCATTCCTCCTTTTAGGATAAGGGAACACTCTCCCCTTCCTGCGTATCACTCGATCATGGACAATTCAAAGGCGCTCCCCTCTCCGATCGCATTACGGGTCGGAAAGCGCACCGAGAACTAGCGGTCACCGCGACGAACGGAGAGAAACTACACCGGCCATCCGAGGACGTCAAGAGTTCATTGCCCGAAAAGTCGTGACCTTATCGTGAATCTCGGTGGGGAAGACGGGGAAGTTAACCCACCAGGGAAAAACCAGGTGTGGCCAGGGACGGAATCGAACCGCCGACACGAGGAAAGGAAGCTATCATGAGCGCCCGCTTTCCATTTTTCGGCTTGACAAGTATCACTTGTCAGATTAAGATGTTTCGATAGTAGCGCCGTTGAAGCACCAAGGGGATGATTCAGAGTTTTCGGCACAAGGGGCTCCAAAGGCTTTTTGTTGACGGCGAACGCAAAGGAGTCCGTCCTGATCTGATCGAGAAGATTGAGAACATCCTTGCTGTTCTCAGCCGTGCCAGGGTGCCCGATGATATGAATCTCCCTGGATTTAGGCTCCATCCCCTCAAGGGCGACTTGAAAGGCTTCTGGAGCGTGACCGTTCGGGCAAACTGGCGTATCACCTTTCGTTTTCAAGACGGAGACGTGTGGGACGTAGATTTGATTGATTACCACTAGGAGGCAGGCAATGAAGATGAAGAACCCTCCTCATCCTGGTCGTATTGTCCGCCAGGAGTGCATTGAGGCGTTGGGGCTCACAGTGACCGAAGCCGCGCGTGCCCTCGGAGTGACGCGCCAGGCACTTAACAACCTGGTGAACTTAAAGGCCGGGATCTCCCCGGAGATGGCGATCCGACTTTCCAAAGCCTTCGGTTCAAGCCCGGAGGTCTGGCTCGGCATGCAGATGGCTTATGACCTGGCACAGCTCGAAAAAGAGGCAGGCAAAATTAAAGTCCAACGCGTCGCCGCAGCGTAGGACAAATTTGGGATATGGCCAGGGACGGAATCGAACCGCCGACACGAGGGAAGGAAATCATTTACGACAGGCTCAGATCGTTGGTCACGTCCTGCAAGCTATCTTTCCCGGCTGTCAAGCCTGGCACGGTACTTCATCGTGCTGCAAGTCAAAAACCGGCGCGGGGAGCCGGTGGGCGGCGGCGGACTCATTCGTCCCTCGCCCGATCCGCTCTCCGAAAAAGCGTTGCGACCGCACGCGCCCGAGGAGCTGAGAAAGGCCCTGGAAGAGGCGGAGGGGCGTTACCGGGAAGCTCAAGGCCTCTGCGAGCAGGCCTTCAAGCGCTGGCGGGACGCGATGAACGAGAGGTCAAAGTTCATGCGCGGCGTCGGGCTGGCCGAGAAGAGTTACCAGGAAGCCGAAGAGCTGGAGAGCCAAGCGCGGATCGAG
>MGSI01000096.1:0-20055 GCA_001798455.1 Deltaproteobacteria bacterium RIFCSPLOWO2_02_FULL_57_26
AGCACAGACTCCACAAGGGCATGGGCGGCGTCCTCGAAGTCGTCCTTCGACTCAGGCAAATAGAGCCACTTTTTGAGTACCGGGTGTGTAGCCAAGCCGTGGTGCTCGCGCCGGAGAGAGGCGTGGTGTTTTTTCTCGGTGGGCAGAAGCAGCCCCGTCCAAGGCTCACGCCCACGGCTTGCCAGGACCAGGACGAGCCGCCCGAAGAGATAGCAACCCCTACAGCCGAACATCGCCTTGACGATGAATGAAGGCTCCTCTTCGAGGGGCTCGACGACCCATTGGAGCGGATGCGATCTTCCCGCTTTGGTTTTTAGTAAATCCATACCTTAGTCCTTTTCCGCTTTCACGATCAGGGTCATGCCTTCGGCAGCCAAAACCTTCACGGGGCTTCCGGGCGCGAGCGGATCGTCGCTCGGCTTGACCTCGGCTTGCCAAAGCTCCCCGCGCACGTGTACATAGCCCCGCGGCGAAAGCTCGCTCTGGGCTACCCCTCGCGTCCCGATTAGTTGCTCGGCTCCGGTCTTCACTCCCGATTCGTACGCGGTGCGCAGGAGAGGATACATCACGAGATCCTTTGCGACCCATAGAACGAAAAGTCCTAAGGCTACCCAGCCGGGAATCCCCACCCAGTATCGTAATCCACTGAGGATAACTGCTGCCAGTACCCATCCAGGAAGCTGGAAGAGCAAATACTTCACCAGGGTCGACACCGAGCCCTCCGATCTTCTCTGCTTATAGCGCGGCGGCAAAAAAATTGGCAAATGGGCCGTTCGGTCTTTTGACAATGGTTGGCCTGAATGCTATAGAAAAAATTTGTCTTTTAGGGGATTTTAAGTCTCATGGTTTGGTTTGATCGCAGCCCCGGAGGTAAAAAAGGCCCTCCTGAGGACCCGCCGGAGCGGGCGGTAGAGCCGCCCGGCGCCGCAGACCCGAGCCCGGCTGAATCCACTGGCGAGGAACTAGTCGCTCATTTATATAAAGGGAGTCGAGTGACTGGACAGCTAACCTTCCATGGTCCCGCGAAGATCGATGGAACCGTGGAGGGGGAGGTTCTTTGCCACGGGGTTTTGACCATTGGTGAAGGAGCGGAGGTACGGGCCAAGGTTTCCGGCGACGTCGTCATCATACGCGGCAGCGTGGAGGGCGATGTGGCAGCTAAAAAGAAGGTGGAGCTGGAAAGCCCGGCCCGGCTCTTCGGCAATATTGATACCCCCCGGCTGGTTGTCACAGAGGGCGTAGTGTTTGACGGTGATTGCTCCATGAGAGGGGCAAGGGAGAAGGGTGAGGAGAAATAGGCTGAGGTTCGCCACTCATCTCATCACCACATCCTAGCTTCATTCCCAGAAATTTTCGGTGTAAGGCTCGTTCTCGCGGGCCTCGGACCATTCTCTCTCTGGGGAAAGCTATGCGCGCGATCGACCCACACGAGTAGGGTCAATTATGATTGCACTAGATTATACGGTCGTCATTCAGATTTTTGCTTTTCTGGTTCTCTGGCTTCTTTTGAGCAAGCTCTTGTTCGGGCCTTTTCTCCGACTGGTGGAGGAGAGGGAGCGAAGGACTGAGGGTTCGAGGGCGGAGGCCGCGTCTCTCAGGGAGGAAGGCGAGCGGCTGCGGGCGGACTACGAGGGCGGCATTGAAAGCGCCCGGGAGGAGGGGCTGAGAGTGAAGGAGACGTTGTTGGAGGAAGGTCGGCGAGCCAACGAGCGGCTTTTGGCGCAAGCCCGGGAGGAATCGACAAATCTGCTTCAAGCTGTCCGGAACGAGTTGCAGCAGGCCATGCAGCGGGAGCGCGAGGTGGCGGCACGTGAGGCCGAAGGGATCGCCCGGCAAATTGCGGAGAAACTCCTCGGACGGAGGGTCGGATGAGGCTTCTGTTAGGCCTGTGGATCACCCAGGCTTGGGCGGCGGGTTCGGGAGCCGAGGAGGCCCATGGGGTGTCGTGGTTTCAGCTCATCTTTCCGCTCGTCAACTTTCTCATTTTCGCCTACCTGATCAAGCGCTACCTGCTGCCCGTGCTGCGGGATTACCTGCGGGAGCGGCGTGGCAGGATTGTTAGCGCGGTGAAAGAGGCAGAGGAGGATCGGGCGCGCGCCGAGGCGATAGTCCAGGATTACCGGGGTCGGCTGGCGCGCCTTGAGGCGGAGACCCAGGAGCTGCGCGAAAGGCTACGGCAGGAAGGTGAGAAAGGGCGGGCCAGGCTTGTCGCCGAGGCCGAGGAGTTAGCTGCCAAGGTCAAAGCCGACGCTGATTTCTTGGCGCAACAGGAAGTCAAGGCGCGGCGCCAGCAGTTGAGAGCCGAGATGGCCTCGATGGCTGAGCGCAAGGCCGCCGAGATGCTCCAGCAGCAGTTGACTGCCGCAGACCAGCAGCGTCTGGTCGAAGAATTTGTGCACAGTGTAGGACAGATTTGATGGTCGAAGGAAGCTTAAGTCGCAGATACGCGAGGGCCCTTTTCCAGTTGGCCGCTGAAGCGGGGCGGGAGGCAGAGGTGGGCCAGGAAATCAGCCGCTATGCTGAGGTCTACACGACGTCGGCACTTATCCGGGTGGTTAGCAATCGGGCCCTGGCGGCACGGGCGCGGAAGAATGTGGTGATCGAGGTCGCCCGGTCCGTTGGCCTCTCCTCCCTCACGATCCATTTCTTATCCCTCCTGGTGGACCGGGATCGCGTGGGCCTTCTTCCCTCGATCGCTTCGCGTTATCGGCGGTTGCTGGACGAGGCAAAGGGTCGAGTCGAGGCCCGGGTCGTCGCAGCGGCCCTGCTAAGTCGGGATATGATGGAGAGGGTGCGTGTAGCGCTCCAGAGCATCTCCGGCAAGGAAGTGATCCTGCACGAAGAGACAGATCCAGGGCTCATCGGGGGGGTGCGGATCGAGTTGGAAGGCAGAGTCTACGATGGCAGCGTGCGCACCCAACTGGAAAAAATGAAGCAGCGCATTGAGCGCGGGTACTGAAGGCTTCGACCTGAGCTCCCCTCGGCCTGAGCTCGGGACGAAGGCAACCGAAGGAGGCAGAAGGATGGAGATTGGCACGGCGGAAATCAGCCGGATCATTAAGGAGCAGATCCGGGATTATGACAAGGCGGTGGAGGTTCAGGAGGTCGGGACCGTCCTGTCCACCGGCGACGGCATCGCCCGCATCTACGGGCTCGACCGCGTGGCTGCGGGGGAGCTGCTGGAGTTTCCCCACGGGATCTACGGCGTGGCGCTGAACCTTGAGGAAGACAACGTCGGCGCCGCTCTCTTCGGCGAGACGCACCTCATCGGAGAGGGGGATACGGTCAAGCGCACGGGTCGGATTGCCGAGGTGGCGGTCGGGGAAGCCCTGGTCGGCCGGGTGGTGAACGCCTTGGGCGAGCCGATCGACGGCCGCGGGCCCATCGAGATCAAGGAGAGAAGGAGGATCGAGGTCAAGGCCCCAGGGATCATAGCGCGACAGCCCGTCAAAGAACCGCTGCAAACCGGGCTCAAAGCGATCGACGGGATGATTCCCATCGGCCGGGGCCAGCGCGAGCTGATCATCGGCGACCGGCAGACGGGCAAGACCGCGCTGGTCATCGACACCATCATCAACCAGAAGGGTGGCAATGTCACCTGCATCTATGTCGCCATCGGACAGAAGCGCTCCACGGTCGCGCAGGTCGTGGATCGGCTGCGGCAGGACGGTTCCATGGAGTATACGATCGTCGTCTCCGCCACGGCCGCCGAATCGGCGCCGCTGCAGTTCATCGCCCCCTATACCGGCTGCACCATGGGAGAGCACATCCGCGACCGCGGCGGCCACGCGCTGGTCATCTACGACGATCTTTCCAAACACGCCGTGGCCTACCGGCAGCTCTCGCTGCTGCTGCGCCGTCCGCCGGGCCGGGAGGCGTTCCCGGGAGACGTTTTCTACCTCCACTCTCGCCTGCTTGAGCGCGCGGCCAAATTGAGCGATGCCCGCGGCGGCGGTTCGCTCACGGCCCTTCCCATCATCGAGACCCAGGCAGGCGACGTCTCGGCTTACATCCCCACGAATGTGATCTCGATCACCGATGGGCAGATCTATCTCGAAAGCGATCTCTTTTACTCCGGCGTGCGGCCGGCGATCAACGTAGGCCTTTCGGTCTCGCGCGTCGGGGGCTCCGCCCAGATTAAGGCGATGAAGCAGGTGGCGGGAAGTCTCCGCCTCGACCTCGCCCAATACCGGGAGATGGCGGCCTTTGCCCAATTCGGCTCCGACCTGGACGCGACCACCCAGCGCCAGATCGCCCGGGGAAGTCGCCTGGTGGAGATCCTCAAGCAGGATCAATATGCGCCGTTGACCGTGGCGAAGCAGGTCCTGATCATCTATGCCGGGACCAACGGCTTTGTAGATCATCTCCCGGTCGGCGCGCTCAAGAAGTACGAGCGCGAGCTCTATGCCTTCGTTGAGTCCAGTTATCCCGATCTGCTTCCGGAAATCCTCAAAAAGCGTGAGCTGGATGAGGAGCTGCGCGGCAAGATCAAAAAAATCTTAGAGGAATTTAACTCGAGCTTCAAGGAATAGGACTGAGGACTGAACGAATTGAACTACTTGAACCGTTTAAACAGTTTAAGTCGTTCAAGCCGTTCAAAGTGTTTATGCAGCCTAACTGAGCCATGGCAACTTTAAAGGCAATACGTAAACGGATCGTTTCGATCCGCAACACGCAGCAGATCACCAAGGCGATGAAGATGGTCTCGGCCGCCAAACTGCGGCGCGCCCAGGAGGCGGTGGTGCAGGCCCGACCGTACGCCGAGAAGGTCGCCGCCCTGCTCAAGAACCTCTCGGCCCGCGTAGCCCAAGAGGCGCACCCGCTACTCATGCAGCGGGAAGAGAAGCGCGTGGATCTGTGGCTGTTGACGGCAGACCGGGGATTGTGCGGCGGCTATAATGCCAACCTGATTCGAGCGGCCGAGGGGTTTTTGCGCGTCCATGGGCGGGAAAAAGAGATCCAGCTGGCCGTGGTGGGGCGCAAGGGCGTGGACTACTTTCGCCGGCGCAGGGTCGAGATGATCGCGCGCTATCCCAACGCCTGGAGCAGGTCGATGGGGGAGCTGGCCGCTGAGATCGCCGAGCAAATGATCGGACGGTTTGTCCGGGGCGAAACCGATGGCGCCTATATCCTCTACAGCCGCTTTCGCTCGGCCCTTTCGCAGGTCCCGACGCTGGAAAAGCTCGTCCCGGCGGCGACCGCAGCGGAGCAGAGGGAAGAGCTTCCCGTCGAATATCTTTTCGAGCCGGATGTTAGGACCCTGCTCGCTAGCCTCCTGCCGAAGGTGGTCGAGGTTGGGATTTACAGGGCGCTCCTGGAAGCGGTGGCGAGCGAGCACGGCGCGCGTATGACGGCGATGGATTCGGCCACGACGAACGCGGCGGATATGATCAGCAGCCTCACTTTACAGATGAATCGCGCCCGCCAGGCCTCGATCACGAGGGAACTCATGGAGATAGTCTCCACCGCCGAGGCGTTGAAGTAAGGAATCGAACGGAGGTTATGAAATTATGAGTTTGGGAAAGATCACTCAAGTTTTGGGGGCAGTAGTGGATGTGGAGTTTGCTGATAGCTCGCTACCGCCCATCTACAACGCCCTCAAGATTACCAATCCTGCCATCAGCGACCAGGAGTGGAATCTCGTGGTCGAGGTGGCGCAGCATTTGGGCGAGAACACGGTCCGTTGCATCGCTATGGATAGCGCCGAGGGGCTGGTCCGGGGAATGGAGGTCATGGATACCGGAGAAGGGATTACCGTTCCCGTGGGCCCCGAGACCCTGGGCCGGGTCCTCAACGTCATCGGCGAGCCAGTGGATGAAGGTCCGCCTATCAATGCCAAGAAACGCCTTCCAATCCATCGTCCCACGCCGGACTTTGTCGATCAGGAGACCAAGGTTCAGGCCTTTGAGACCGGAATCAAAGTCGTGGATCTCCTCGCCCCCTACGCCAGAGGCGGAAAGATCGGACTTTTCGGGGGCGCCGGCGTGGGTAAGACCGTTATCCTGATGGAGCTCATCCACAACGTGGCGATGAAGCACGGCGGCTACTCGGTCTTCGGGGGCGTGGGCGAGAGGACGCGCGAGGGCAACGACCTCTACCTGGAGATGAAGGAATCAGGCGTCATCAGCAAGGCGGCCTTGGTCTACGGCCAGATGAACGAGCCACCAGGAGCTCGGGCGCGCGTCGGTCTCTCTGCCCTAACCCTGGCGGAATATTTCCGCGACGAGGAGGGAAAGGACGTCCTCCTTTTTATCGACAACATCTTTCGTTTCACTCAGGCCAACTCAGAGGTCTCAACGCTTCTGGGGCGCATGCCTTCAGCCGTGGGCTATCAGCCGACCCTCTCTACCGACCTGGGCGAGCTGCAAGAGAGGATCACGTCGACTCGTAAGGGCTCGATTACTTCGGTCCAGGCGATTTACGTTCCGGCCGATGACCTGACGGACCCCGCTCCCGCTACCACCTTTGCTCATCTTGACGCCACGACAGTACTCTCACGCCAAATCGCCGAGCTCGGCATCTACCCGGCGGTCGATCCCCTGGACTCGACCTCCCGGCTTCTGGATCCGCGGGTGGTCGGCGAGGAGCACTATCAGGTGGCACGCCAGGTGCAGATGATTCTTCAGCGCTATAAAGACCTGCAGGACATCATCGCGATCCTCGGGATGGATGAGCTTTCGGAGGACGATAAGTTGACGGTGGCGCGGGCACGTAAGATCCAGCGCTTCCTGTCGCAGCCCTTCCATGTGGCCGAGGCCTTCACCGGCGCTCCGGGTGTCTATGTAGAGCTCAAGGATACCATCAAAGGATTTAAAGAGATCGTCGAGGGCAAGCACGATGACATTCCGGAGCAGGCCTTCTATATGGTGGGGACCATCGAGCAGGCGCTGGAAAAGGCCAAGCGATTGGCCGCAGCCTAACAAAATTTTGAATTGCGAATTATGAATGTTGAATTCAATTAAGAATTCAAAATTAAAAATTCGAAATTATTACTGCGATGGCAGATAAGATTGGACTCAGATTAGTGACTCCTAGCCGTCTCCTCCTCGACGAGGAGGTGGACGAGGTCGCGGCGCCCGGCGCCTTGGGCCAGTTCGGCGTCTTGCCCAATCACATCTCTTTCTTGACTCTGCTCGAGGCCGGTGAGATGAGCTACAAGCAGGGAAGCCGGAGCTACCGTCTCGCCGTTAGCGGCGGGTATGCGGAAGTGTTGGATAACATTATGACCGTTCTCGCCGATACCGCGGAGTATGCCGAGGAGATCGATCTCGAGCGGGCCCGCAGCGCCAGGGAAAAGGCGGAGAGCAAGATGGCCGAGCTCGGGCCGGAGCACGAGGAGTTCCCGGCGGCCGAGGCCGCCCTGCGGCGCGCCGTGGTGCGGCTTGAGGTGGCGGGCAAGCGGGCGAATCGATAGATTAATAAAGGAGGAGTGATTATGGCCCAAGCAGCCAAACCGATCCGGGCGATGTGGAGCAAGACTTTCAGTTACGATCTATGGATGGAATCGATCGGCATCCCCGTTCATAAAGGATATTACATCGGGGATTTGCGGACTTTGGAGCTGGGCTGGTGGGAGGAGCGGCAGTGCAAGGCCGCCTTTTTTCAGCTGATGGGGCAGGAGGGGGTGAGCTCCGCGCGGGTGACCGAGATCGCGCCGGGCAAGACGCTGCCGCCGCTAAAGTTCGCCCTGGATGAACTCGTGTATGTGGCGGAGGGCCGGGGTCTTACCACCGTGTGGCTCAGAGAGGGCGGCCCCAAGAAAACCTTTGAATGGCAGAGCCACAGCCTGTTTCTGCTCCCGCACAACCACTACCATCAGTTGAGCAACATGCAGGGGGACAAGCCCGTCCGGCTGCTCCATTATAGCTATCTCCCGCTGGCCATGTCGGCGATCCAGGATCCGTCCTTTTTCTTCCACAATCCCTATGAAACCCCCGATCTTGTGTCCGGCGCGAACGGCGAATTCTATTCCGAGGCCAAGTTGATCCAGGGTCAGGGAGGGGATGAGCTTTTGGGGCTGCGCGCGTTCTGGTACGGCAATTTTTTCCCCGACATGCGGGCCTGGGACAAACTCGATGCCAACCGGAAAAGGGGCGCCGGCGGTAAGAGCGTTTTCATCCAGTTCCCGGACTCGGAGCTGTCGGCGCACATGTCCGTCTTTGCCGCTCAGACCTACAAGAAGGCGCACCGGCACGGTCCCGGCCGGGTCATTGTGATCCCGGCGGGCGAAGGGTATTCGGTCATGTGGGAAGAGGGGAAGGAAAAAATCGTCGTCCCCTGGCACGAGTGCAGCGTCTTCGTCCCTCCCAACCGCTGGTTCCACCAGCACTTCAACGCGGGGGGTCAGCCGGCCCGCTATCTCGCGCTGCATCCTCCCATGCAGTTCCACGGCCATGCCGAGAAGATCGAGGACCGGGCCAAGGACCAGATTGAGTATCCGGACGAAGATCGGTGGATCAGGCAAAAATTCGAAGCGGAGTTGGCCAAGAGAAGCCTCAGATCCCTGATGCCTGATCAGGCCTACACTGATAGGGACTACGAGTGGTCGAAGGGCATGGGCAAGCAGTAAGAGATGCACGGCGATCACGACCACGAGCACGGTGAACCCCTAGAGCTCAGGCCGACCGATATCGTGGAAGATGTCGAAGGCCTGGAGATGTTCTCGCTCAGAAGCGTCGGCATCGACATCGGCTCGTCGACCTCCCATCTGGTCTTCTCGCACCTCACCCTCAGGAGAGAGGGGGCATCGCTGTCGGGCCGGTTCAAGGTTACCGAGCGGGAAGTCCTTTACCGCTCTCCGATCATGTTGACGCCCTATATCTCAGGGACCCTGATCGATACCGATAAAGTCAAGGATTTTATCCACGAGGCCTATCGGTCGGCCGGTTTCACCTCCGAGGACATCGATACCGGAGCGGTGGTGATTACCGGGGAGGCGCTGAAAAAGGAAAACGCCAGGCCCATCGTCGAGTTCTTCGCCAAGGACTCGGGCAAATTTATCTGCGCCTCCGCGGGGCCCAATCACGAAGCGCTCCTGGCCGCTTACGGCTCCGGCGCGGTGGAGATCTCCCGCAGTGAGAAGACGTGCGTCTTGAATGTCGATATGGGCGGTGGAACCACCAAGCTCTCGTTGATCCAAGATGGGGTCGTGACCCAGACGGCTACGATGAATATCGGCGCCCGGCTCATCGCCTTCGACGATGAAGATGTGGTGACGAGGGTAGAGGAGCCTGGCAGCGTGCTCATGAGCGAACTGGGTTATGGCGTAGAGCTCGGAAAGAAGTTCGGCAGAAAACAAAAAGAGGAGTTCGCGGCTTTGATGGCCAAGCTTCTCTTCGAGCTCATCGAGGGCCGTCCGTTGTCCTCCCTGGGTCGTCGTTTGATGATTACCGAGCCGTTTCACGGCTACCGCGGAATTGAGCAGATCGACTGCATCGTCTTCTCAGGCGGGGTCTCGGAGCACATCTATGATCGTGATCGGACAGCCTACGGCGATGTCGGCCCACTGTTGGGCAAATGCGTGAGGGAAAAGTTGCGAAGGCTGCCCAAGAAAAACCTCCTGCGCGAGCCCGCAGAAGGGATCCGAGCAACGGTGATTGGCGCCGGGGAATATACCATCCAGGCAAGCGGCAACACGTGCTATATTTCCAATCTTGGGGTGCTGCCGGTCTTCGGGCTCAAGGTCGTGCGCGCGGCGCTCAACCAGAGCGATTCCGTGGAGGGGGCTCTCAGAGATGCGCTGATCAAATTTGACCTTTCCCGTTTCACTTCGGGCCTTGCCTTAGCTCTGTCTCTGGATGGCCAGCCCGATTACGCCTCCGTCAGAAGAGTGGCTGAGGGGATCGCGGCGTTTGTGCGAAACTCCGATGATGCTAAAGCCCCGCTTTATCTCACCATGGACCTCGACGTGGCCAAGTCCCTGGGCGGGATCCTCAAAGAGGAGCTTGGGTGCAAGCGGGAGGTGATTGCGGTGGACGGAATCGAGGTCGGAGACCTCGACTATATCGACATCGGGGTCCCGATGGGGATCACCGAGGTTATCCCAGTGACGGTCAAATCCCTGATGTTCCCCTCGATCAAGTCCGGCTGATCCTAAGAAAGCCGGACATGGCTGAGTATTTCGCTCTCCAGGCCGCTTTCTTTTTCGCCATTTCTCACATCTTTATCCGCCGCGGGCTGGTTACCTCGGATGCCTTCACCGGATCCTTCATCTCGCTGGTCATGACGGCGGTCACTCTGGTGACGCTGAGTCCGTTGTTCGTCCCTCTGTCGCTTTTTTGGACGCCTGCGGTCGGCTACTTCATCGCCGCCGGTATCTTTGCGCCCGCCCTGGGACGGATTTTTTCTTATAAGGGGATCGAGCGGGTCGGTGTAGGGCGCTCTGTGCCTATAGCGAATTCCTCCCCGATGTTTTCGTCCATCCTGGCGGTGCTCGTCCTGGGGGAGATTTGGACCCTGCAGAACTTCCTCGGCACAACTTTGGTCGTTCTCGGCGTGGTGATCCTTTCCCGCACCCACAGGGGCCTTGGGCAATGGCGCAAGATCGATCTCGTTTACCCGCTTGCGGCGGCTTTATCCTTTGGCATGTCGGCCATTCTGCGCAAGCTCGGCTTGTTGGTCCAGAACGTGCCGCTCGTGGCCGCGACCGTGACCTCCACTGCGGGGCTTCTCTTCGCCATGGCGATGCTCCAGATGCAGGGAGGTTGGCGCGCGCTCGCGCTCTCGCGCCGCGGCAGTACCTGGTTCTTCGCTGCGGGGCTGTGCAATACTTCCGCCATGCTCTCGGTTTTCTATGGCCTGAGCTTCGGCAGGGTGGTGATCGTGGAGCCCCTCGCTGCCACGAATCCCGTCCTCGCGATTCTTCTGTCGGCTATCTTTTTAAAAGATCTGGAAGTCGTGACGTTTCGGGTTGTGGTCGGCGCCCTGTGTACCGTGGTCGGGACGATGCTGGTCGTAACTTCTTGAAAGTTGCCGTGGACTTTCGAGCCAATGGAGCCTTGTAGATCTTGACGGTGGTCTATCCATCGGTTATAGGTGGGTGGGGTTTTTCGAGCTGGTAGCCAAGGGTTAAAGGAGGGCGGTATTCATGAAAAGATGCTTTTTGCTTGGCTTAATTTTTCTCTTTGGGACCCTGCTCGCTCCTTTAGACGCGTCCGCTGACGTAGCCGGTGCGAAAACTGAAGGCAAGGTGATCATCTATGGCTCTCTCGAGACGAGCACGGTGAACATCATAAAAAAGGCGTTTAAAGAAAAGTACGGCATCGACATAGATTATTGGTGGAGCTCATCGACCAAGATCACGGATCGAATCACAACCGAGTTCCGGGCCGGAAAGCAGCTCTTTGACGTCACTCTTAACCATCGCCCCCTGCTGAAGATCATGAAAAAGGAGGGCATTGTCGGATCCATGAGTTCCCCGGCCTTCCAGTATTTCCCGCCCGAGGTCATCGATCCCGACGTGGGGCCGGCTTATCGGTACGTCATCATCGGTATCTTATACAATGAGGCGTATATCAAAGGTGAGCAAGCGCCAAAATCGTATGAAGACATCCTCAACCCCAGATGGAAAGGCAAGTTTGTGATGGCGGATCCAACCCGGCATACCACGACGACTCAATGGCTGGCCAGCTTTCATAAGATCATGGGAAAGGAAAGGGCGGACCGGTTCATCAGAGGGCTGGGGGCACAGAAGCCCGTTCTGGTCGACTCCATTACCCCGGCGGCGCAAAAAATCCTCACCGGAGAAGTGCCCCTTGGCTTTACGTTTACCAAGTACGTCATTATATTCGGTAAAGAGGGGGCGAAGCTTGACTACGTCAAAGTCGACAAGATGCTGGGCGATGGCCAGTATGTCGGCATAAGCTCTAAGCCTCCCCATCCCAATGCGGCCCAGCTTTTTATTGATTACTTCCTTTCTGAAGAGAGCATGAAAATTCTTGCCGATGTGGGAGAAACCGTGACGCGCAAAGGAGTTTACCCCGCTCTCAAAGATGCAGATAAGATCAAGTTTGTGGAGTTTGACGAGCTAGACGAAAAAGGGTTCGCGCAGAAAACGCAGGAGTACCGCAAGATCTTTTTCCAGTGAGAGGAGTTACGGAGTTTCTCGGACAGCCCGTTTATCTGCTCTTCGCGATAAGCGGGCTAGTCCTGGCTTTTCTCAGCCTCTATCCAACCTTCTTTCTCCTTTACGGGAGTTTTCGGAGTACACCGGTTGGGGTGCCAGGAAGTTTCACCTGGGCGAACTACGTCCGCGTCTACAGCGACCCCGAGACCTATAAGCTCATAGCCAACACTTTATTTTTCGCCGCCGGGGCCTCCGGGCTGTCGGTGTTTTTGGCCCTCATGCTCGCCTGGATTACGGTTCGTACGAATGCCCCCTTCCGGGGATTGTTAGAGCTGACCGCTATTGTGCCCAACGTTATGCCTTCCCTGCTGACCGCCATCTCCTGGGTTCTGCTGCTCAACCCTACCAACGGCATCCTTAATGAGATCTTAAAGGCTAGCCTTGGCATCGCGCCGTTCAATGTTTACGGACTGTCCGGGCTGATCTTTGTTGAGGCCCTTGTGCTAACTCCGCTTGCATTCCTGATAATTGCTGCTGCGTTGCGCGGGATGGACCCAGCGCTTGAAGAGTCCGCCAAGACGCTCGGATCGAGCGAGGTGGGGGTGGCCTTGCGGATAACTTTCCCTTTGATTCGACCTGCCATTTTGGCAGCTGCTTCCCTGAATTTTGTCAGAGCCGCGGAGACCTTTGACACCCCCGCGATCATCGCCCTACCAGCGCGGATCGAAGTTTTCACGACGAAAATTTTCCGCGAGGCGATTGGGTCTTTCCCGGCCAACCATAATCTTGCAGCCACTTATGGGGTTGGCCTGCTTACCCTGACCTTATTTTTCGTCTATCTCTACCGCCGGCTTACGTCCCAAGTGGAAAGGTACGCAACGGTGACCGGCAAAGGGTTCAAACCCCATCTTATAGATCTGCGGGGCTGGAGGTACCCGGCATCTCTCGCCGCCCTTCTCATCCTTATCATGATGGTCATCCTTCCCTTGCTCACTCTCGGTCTTGTCTCGATCATGCCTTACTACCAGACGCCGAGGTGGCATATTCTATGGAGCCTGACCGTCAGGCATTATGTCAGTATGCTTCAGGATGATAGGATTTACCGCGCGTTCCAAAATAGCCTTTTCTTGGCAGTAGTCGGGGCCACGGTTTGCATTCTCTTTGCGACCGTCATTTCCTATCTCACAGTCAAGACGAGGATCCGAGGCCGGGGTCTGCTGGAGAGCTTGGCGTTTATCCCCTGGGCTTTCCCGGGAGCGGCCCTCGCGATCGGGATTCTGTGGGCGTATATTAATTTTCCCATTCCGATTTACGCGACGGTATGGATTCTCATGGTCGCCTACATCACAAGGTACCTTCCCTATGGCCTTCGGTCCGTCAGCGGCACCATGGTCCAGATCCATACGGACTTGGAGGAGGCCTCTGCGGCATGCGGGGCGGGATTCTTCGCGACCTTTCGGCGGGTATTGGTTCCGCTCGTGAGCCGCGGGATGCTCGCGGGTTGGATTGTCTTGGCAACCTTTTTCATTCGGGAGTTTAGCATGTCAATCTTTTTGTACAGCCCCGGTGCGGAGCCGCTCGGGCCCCTACTTTACTTCTACTATCAGGAGGGGTCCTTTGGGGCGATGGCGGGGGTGGGTGTTTTGATTACGCTGGTGTCAGTTGTGTTGGTCGTCGGTACCCGCGTGTTCGTCAGGGGTGAGGCTGTAGGATGATTCTGTAAGTTGAATTAAACGCTATACGGAGGTGAAGCATGGCAGTTAAAGTGATGCGTATTGAGAATGCTCCGGTCAAGATCATGCGCTGGAACCGGGGTAAAACATTGAGGCTCGTCGACGAGGAGGACGGGGCCAGGAATGTCGACGTCCATATCAATCTCATCAACATCGATTCCGGCCCTGGACCTACCCACTATCACGCCAAAGCGGAAAATATCTATATCGTGCTGGAAGGGCACGTAGAGGCCATTGTCGAGGGCAAGAAATACCGCCTGGGACCTGGGGAGGTGGCTTTTATCCCTCCCGGAGTCCGGCACGCCGCGGGGAACTGTGGGGATACCGTGGCGCGGGTGATCGAAATCTACGCGCCAGCAGGGCAAGATTTCCATATCGTCGATGGCGAAGAAAAGAAGTAGCTTTCCAGGAGGCGGATAGCCGGAACAAGAGAGAAGGGAGCCGTATGGCAGACTACGACGTCTGTTTTCGGGAAGGGCGTGTCTACCTCTGGGGGCAGTTGCTGGACCTCGATCTCTACGTGGCGGAAGAAAAAATCGCCCTTCTTTGCCGAAGGGGGGAAGGGCCCAGTGCCAGGCAAGTTATTAGTGTTGCGGGCAAAATGATCCTTCCGGGGGTCATCGATCTGCACGCGCACACCCGAGACCCTGGTTATACCCAGAAAGAGGATTTCACTACGATATCCCAGGCCGCAGCGGCGGGCGGTGTGACCACCTGGATCGATATGCCGAACGTCGAGCCTCCAACAACCACCGTGCAGCTCTTTGAGGAAAAGAGGGCGCGCGCTGAACAAGCATCGCTTGTGGATTTCGGTCACTTCGCCTCGGGTGTCGACCTGAAAGAGATCCCCAAACTGGCCGCCGCAGGGGTTACCGGTTTCAAGATCTTTCAGGTCTCGGGCGCCTACCCCCACGATCCGAGGCTCGCCTTGAACGACGAGGGGCAGCTCCTGCGGCGGTTTCGGGAGATTGCAAAAACCGGGCTGCCGTGCGTGGTCCATCCGTTCAACCAGTCCCTCTTTGATTTCTTTTCCGAGGAGGCATTCGCTCGCGGCAAACCTCGGAACCACGTGACGTTTGCCGAACTCTATACCAGTGAAGTTGTCTGGGGGAGCGCCATTGCCAGCTTGCTTTCGTTACAACGGGAGTCCGGGGTCCGTCTTCATGTCGTTCATACCCACTCTGCGCGAAGTCTCAGGCTCCTTCGCCAGGCGAAGGCATCGGGGCAGACCGTGACCGTGGAGATCGATCCCAAGTACTTTCACCTGGGGAAAAAGGATCTCGACGAAAAGGGACCCCAAGTCTGCCCCGCTGGTTTCGTGACCGAAGATCCCGAGCGGATGGCGGAGATTTGGCGCTCTTTCCATGACGGGACCATCGACTCCGTCGGTTCCGATCACGCGCCCCATACCAAAGAGGAGATAGAAAAGCAGCGCACCGACGCCTGGGGGGCGGCCATGGGGAATCCCCAGTACGACCATTATCTCTCGATTTTTCTGAATGACGTGCATGAGGGAAAAATCACCCTGGCAAATCTTGTCCGCTGTCTTTCGGAAAATCCCGCGCGGATCCTCGGTCTGTTTCCCCGCAAAGGGGTACTGCTTCCGGGGTCAGAGGCCGATCTCGTCGTCGTCGATTTCGAGCGCGAGAGAATCCTCAGCAACGAAGGGCTTTACACCAAGGTCCAGTGGAGTCCCTACGCCGGGTGGAAGGTCAGGGGAATGCCGGTGCTGACGATGGTTCGAGGAACGATCGTGGCCGAAAACGGCGAGGTCGTTGGGAAGCGTGGTCATGGAAAATTTATCCCGGGCATCGCCCAGAGAGGGCCGGTGACCCTCGGGTGAGCCGGGAACGCGAGGAGAGTGCTTGATATGGCAAGAATTCAGTTCGGAGTTTTACTCCCCCACTTCGGTAAGGAAGCCTCGCCCTCCCGGCTCATCGACGGCTCTAGGATGTGCGAAGAGCTGGGATTTGACTCGGTCTGGGTCAGAGACCATCTCCTCTGGCATCCCCATGGGATGGAGAGAGCCGGCTTAAAGTTCGTCGAACCGTTCATTACCTTGGCCGCCATTGCTGCCGTGACCAAAAAGATCCTTCTAGGAACGGCCGTCATCATCCCCGTTCGCTGGCCGCTCAAGCTGGCGCAGGATCTGGCAAGCCTTTCCTACATGGCCGGTGGGCGCGTGATCGCCGGGGTCGGCCTCGGCAGCACGCCGGCGGAGTTGGCAGCGGGCGGGCTTAACGGCGAGCAGCGGGTTGAGATTCTCAGGGAGACGGTGGAGATCCTCCGGCTTATCTGGAAAGAGAACAACGCCTCTTACAGGGGAAAGATATTTTCTTTCGAAGATATCACGATTGAGCCCAAGCCGGTCGAACCGATTCCGATCTTTTACGGGGGTGGCACCAGGGCTTCTGTGCGCCGTGTGGCCGAATATTGTGACGGCTGGATTCCGGGCCGGGTTCCGATGGCCACCTTCGACGATCGCCTGAAGTACCTGCGCGAGCTCACCGATAGAAAGATTGTTCTCGGAAATATACCTATCGTGAGGATCGACAAAGACCGCGCCCGGGCGCGCGCCGATGTCGATGTTATGGCACTGGCGGGGAGTTCGGAAGGGACACCCCATTGGATCAAGCCTCCTTCAGGCAAGTTTGAGACCATTGAGGACCTGGAAGGCCTCCTGGTCGTGGGGGATCCGGATGACTGCGCCGCGGAAATAGAGAAGTTTCGCCAAAGAGGGGTGGAGCACTTTGTGTTCGACCTGCGGCTTCAATACCACCGTTACGAAGAAAGCCTGAGGTTGATCGGCGAGGAGCTACTGCCCAGGTTTCGGTAATTTTTTTGCGGTGGCGGGATATTAACGTCTTTCACGAAGCCGGGATCCCGGGGGTCATGTACGGACCCGGCATCAGCGTGTTGGGAGGTCTCTCCGCGATCAAAGCGGAGGAGCTGGTTCAGGCAGCGCGGCTCTATGCGTGGATTGCGTTGGAGACTTGCGGCGTCGCGAGTTGAAGCCCCGGCGCGGAGGCGTTAACCTACCTGACCATGGAGCGCTTTGACTTTGGCGGTGAGTTCGTCTGGCAGCCGACGCCAGAATATGTGTCCAAGAGCCGTCTCAAGCGATTCATGGACCGGCACGGAATAGCGGGTTTTGCCGAGCTGCTGAAGCGATCCACCGAAGATCTGGAGTGGTTTTGGAGCGCCGTCCTGAAGGATCTGGAGATCGAGTTCTATAAACCTTACGAGCGCGTCTTGGACAGCAGCCAGGGGATCGCCTGGACGCGCTGGTGTGTCGGCGGCCAGATGAATATCGCTCATAATTGTTTGGATAAGCGGATGGGGACGCCGCTGGAGAAACGCGCGGCTCTGCGTTGGGAAGGGGAAGAGGGAACGACGAGGAGCCTCACCTACGGGGAGCTTTGCCGGGAAACCAACCGCCTGGCCAATGCGCTGCGCGGCCTCGGTTTAAGGAAGGGGGACGTCGTCGGAATTTTCCTGCCTATGGTGCCGGAGACCGCCACCGCATTTTTTGCCGTGGTGAAAATCGGCGCCATCGTTCTGCCTCTTTTTTCCGGTTACGGCGCGGCTGCGGTCGCGACACGACTGGCGGACGCCTCGGCCAAGGGCCTGATAACCGCGGACGGATTCTATCGCCGCGGGCAGAAGGTTGCGATGAAAACGATCGCCGATGAGGCGCTGTCCGAGGTGCCATCGGTGGAGCATGTCATCGTGGTGAATCGCTTGGGGGTCGAGGCTCCCTGGAATGAAGGGCGAGATCACTGGTGGCATGAATTGGTTCAAAATAAAACCGCCGATTTCGAGACCGAAAGGACCGAGGCGGAAGACCCCCTGATGATCATCTACACCTCCGGCACCACGGGTAAACCCAAGGGAGCCGTGCATACCCATTGCGGGTTTCCCGTGAAAGCGGCCCAGGACATGGCTCACGGCCTCGACTTACAAGAGTCGGACACGCTCTATTGGGTCACCGACCTCGGCTGGATGATGGGTCCGTGGGAGGTGCTGGGAACGACGCTCTTGGGAGCCACGATGGTATTCTACGATGGTGCGCTCGACTATCCCGGCCCCGATCGCCTCTGGTCTTTGGTCAGGCGTCAACGTGTGACGGCCCTGGGGGTTTCCCCAACCTTGGTGCGTTCTCTGCTGCGCTACGGCGACGAGCCGGTGAAAAAACATGATCTCGCCTCCCTGCGCATCCTGGGCTCGACGGGGGAGCCCTGGAATCGGGACCCATGGCTATGGCTTTTTAAGACCGTCGGCGGTGAGCGCCTTCCCATCATCAACTACTCCGGCGGGACGGAAATTTCGGGCGGGATCGTCATGGGGAATGTTTTGACCGCTCTTAAGCCGTGCTCTTTTTCGGGGCCCCTTCCGGGGATGGCGGCCGATGTCGTCAATGAAAAAGGGGAACCGGTGCGCAACCAGGTGGGTGAGTTGGTGGTGCGGAAGCCCTGGATCGGGATGACCCGAGGCTTCTGGAAGGATCCAGAGCGCTATCTTCAGACCTACTGGGCACGCTTTCCGGACCTCTGGGTGCACGGAGACTGGGCTGCCATCGATCAGGATGGGTTATGGTATATCCTGGGTCGCTCGGACGATACGATTAAAATCGCCGGCAAGCGGCTCGGGCCCGCTGAAGTCGAATCCGTCTTAATTGCTCATCCTGCGGTTTGCGAGGCGGCGGCCATCGGCATACCCGATGCCGTGAAGGGAGAATCCCTCATCTGCTTCTGTGTCTTGAACACTGGGTTCGCTGCGACCGAGGTCCTGGCCGAAGCGATCAAGGAACTTGTGGCCCAAAACCTTGGCAAGCCGCTGAAGCCCTCGGTGGTGAAGTTCGTCAAGGACCTGCCGAAAACGCGCAACGCCAAGGTCATGCGTCGCGTAATCCGGGACGCGTACCTGAAGCAAGAGATGGGAGATCTCTCCGCGCTCGAAAATCCCTCGTCGGTCGAGGAAATCCGCCGAGCGAATTGAAAAGCCGGTGTACTTCAGTCCTGGGGAGCGAGACTTAATGTCAAATCCTTTTCGCCAACGCTGTCCAACCGCCTGCCCTGGTAATTCACCCTCTACGCGAAAAATAGATTGACAAGTAGCCCGTAGGTAACTGAAAGTTCGGTGGGTAAGGGTTTGCGTGCTGAGAAACGCGGACGGCTAAACTCCCTTCATGCTCATGGTTCGGTCGAACGAGCTCGGTTAGAAGAGAAACTGGCAAATGGCCGAGTATTTTGCCCTGCAGGCCGCGCTGTGCTTCGCCGTTTCCCACGTTCTGATCCGCCGCGGGCTGGTCACTTCCAACGCGCTCGCTGGCTCGTTTTTCTCCCTCACGCTCTCGGCGGCCGTGATGTGGCTTCTCGCGCCGTTTTTTGTTCCCTTCGCCAAGTTTTGGACCCCCGCGCTCGGTTACTTCATTGTCGCCGGCGTCTTTGCGCCGGCTCTGGGCCGGACCCTGAATTTCGTCGGAATCGAGCGCATTGGCGTGGCCCGCTCCGTGCCGGTGATCAACATTTCTCCGGTGGTTGCGTCCATTCTTGCCGTGTTCGTGCTGCGCGAAGTTTGGACCCTGCAGAACATGCTCGGCACCGGATTTGTCGTGCTCGGAGTGATTGTGCTTTCGTCGGCGCAACCGGCAAAAGGGCTCTGGCGTAAAATCGACATCATTTATCCCCTTTTGGGAGCCATCGTCTTTGGTATCTCCATCAACCTCAGAAAATTGGGCTTGATGGTGGACAACGTGCCTTTCATCGCCGCCGCCGTAACGTCGACGACGGGCTTTTTGTTTGCTTTGGGCATGCTCCGAACCACGCGTGGCCGGCAGGTCTTCTCCATGTCCCGACAGAGCTTCGGCTGGCTCTTCGCCGCCGGGATAGTGAATACGGGAGCCGTGCTCTCGAATTTCTATGCTTTGAGTCTTGGCAAGGTGGTGATCGTCGAGCCCCTGGTGAGCACGAATCCGGTGTTGTCGATTCTCTTGTCGGCGATTTTTTTAAAAGACTTGGAGACAGTGACGTCGCGTGTGATCGCAGGTGCGCTGTGCACTGTAGTGGGAACGATTCTCGTGGTGACGTCCTGAATGATTTGTGCACTTATTCGCCATAGCAGCCGTATGTGATAGGCTGCCGGAAGAGACCATGACTTTGCAGCTTACCTGTTCGTAGGCAGCACCGGATGGATGTAAGATAAGAGCGAGTATCGGAGACGTGAGCACAGCAAGCAAAATCGCGATAGTTACGGGTG
>MGSI01000096.1:20070-46478 GCA_001798455.1 Deltaproteobacteria bacterium RIFCSPLOWO2_02_FULL_57_26
TGCTGAAGCAGGTGGCAAGAGAATCGGGCTCCCCGCGATCGCGCGTTCTGGTCCTTCCCACGGACGTGAGCGGCCCGGCATCGGTGCGCGCCCTCTTCGCCAAGACCAAGGAGGTCTTCGGCCGTCTCGACCTGCTGTTCAACAACGCCGGCGTTAGCGCGCCGGCCGTGCCGCTCGAGGAACTGGGCGTCGAGCAGTGGAAGTCGGTGGTGGATATCAACCTGACCGGTGCGTTCTTATGCACGCAGGAAGCGTTCAAGCTGATGAAGAGCCAGAGCCCACGCGGCGGGCGTATCATCAACAACGGCTCGATCTCTGCGTATGTACCGCGCCCGAATTCCGCGCCCTATACAGCGACCAAGCACGCTATCACCGGTCTGACGAAGTCGACCTCGCTGGACGGGCGGAAGTACGACATCGCGTGCGGCCAGATCGACATCGGCAACGCCGCGACCGATTTTACGGCGAGGATGGCCCAGGGAATATCGCAGGCGGACGGCGGAATCGCAGTCGAACCGCGCATGGACGTCGCGCACGTGGCCCGCGCGGTGCTCTACATGGCCGGCCTGCCGCTGGATGCCAACGTGCAGTTTATGACCGTGATGGCCACCAAGATGCCCTTCATCGGCCGAGGCTAGCATGCCGGCATCACGCCCGAGCGTGCATCAGAGAACTTGAGAGTGGTCGTCAGCCACCAGTTCTGACTACGATCTAACCAGCGGCAGGACCTTCTCGCCGAAAAGGTCCACCTGCCTGAGGTCAGGCTTGGCGACTCCGATGATCAGGGTTTGAAGTCCTTTGGCGAAAGTGGCTCGGATGCGCTCAGCACAGGCCTCAGCCGAACCCGCGAGAAGGTGCTTCTCCACGTCCATTCTCACGGCTCCGTAGTAGCGCTTTAGGTAGGCTTCGCAGGCCTCAATAGCCTTAGCTTTGTTGTCGTCAATGACCATGAAGGTAAGGCAGGCCTTTTCGATCTCTGCGGCATTGCGTCCGGCCGCCTTTGCCGAGCCTTCAATCTTGTCCCATATTTTGGCGAATTCGGGGACCGACGAGCTGCTGCAGATGTAGCCCTGCGCCATCCGTCCCACTCGCCTGAGTACGCTTTCAGCCGAGCCGCCCATCCAGATTGGGGGGTGGGGGGATTGGATTGGGCGCGGACCGATGGTGAGGTTTTCCACTTGGTAAAATTTGCCACGGTGGGTGACGCTCTCTTCCGTCCAAAGACGGCGGATCAATTTGATTGCTTCTTCGGCACGGCTCCCTCTACCTTCGAAAGGCACCTCCACAGCGCCAAAATCGTTTGGCCGGCTGCCGAAGCCGATTCCCAGGGTTACCCGCCCGTCGGACAAGAAATCTAGCGTGGCGACCGTCTTCGCTACCAGGGCCGGGTGCCTGACGGCGGGGAGTAAGATCGAAGTTCCCAACCTGATTTTGTTGGTGACGGCTGCGGCGGCGGCAAGCAGTGTGAGCGGCTCCAGGTTATCGTATGCGACCCGGTCGATGCTCCACAGAGTATCGAGCCCCATGTCGTCGCATTTCCTGGCCATCGCGGTGACAAATCCAGGCTGGATCTGCGGCGCTGGGTTGACAAAGCAAAGGCCGATCTTTCCCATCGTGCTTCCCCTTTCTCGTTTCCCTTTACAGGCTAAGTGAGGAGGAATCGTTCTTTGCGATCCATCACGTAGGGCCACAGGAGAGATGTTTACGGAACTCACCGAGCCCGGCTTGCCTACTCAAGCTAGCCCGATAAGCTCTCAGTCTTAGGGCCAGCGGCCCCTGTTAAGAGGGCTGGGGTTGGCTCTGTCCCGCTTCCGAGGCCCCTAGCACCTGGGCAGTTTTCTTCACGTCGCGCGGCTTGACCCAGAGGATGGCCCCATAGCGTCCGAATCCTGCCGCCACTGCGTTCACGGCGGTCACATTGATTTTGGCTTCCGCCAGTTTGGATACGAACTCCGCGATCGCCCCTACCCGGTCATCTCCTTGGATCAGAAACCCACTTTTCGGGCCCACGAGCTTGAGCTTGGCCTTTTTGGCGGCGGCCTTAAACGCTGCCTGATCCGCCGGGATGAAATCGATCTGCGCGCGCCGGCCTTTGGGAAAGCCGGTGAAGGCAAGCAGATTGATCCCTTCCCCCTTCAGCATATTGAGCAGCTTCGCGCCCTCCCCCGGCTTGTCGCTAACCTCCGTGTAGAAATACTGGACCCGCTGGATCGTTTCGGCCATGGCACCACCCTCCTTTTGTGTTGGTACGGAGTCATTCCGAAAGTACGCCTTAACGCTAATCATAGCGTCATCTCGTGTCAACTCTGTCTGTTTGTCTTCACCGCAAAAATTGTTAAGATGATGCCGATTTTTCATGTACAAAGAAGATACTATCGCCGCGATCGCAACTCCAGTGGGTGAGGGCGGAGTGGCGATTGTGCGCATCAGCGGTCCCGAAGCAGAGCCTATCACCAGACAAATCTTTTGCCGTAGCCGCGGAAAGAACGGCAACCTCCGCTCCCATACCCTTCACCATGGGACAATTCGCGACCCAGAAACCGGAGTGGTATTGGACGAGGTTTTGTTGGCCTTGATGCGCAAGCCGCGGAGTTATACCGGCGAAGACGTGGCTGAGGTTCATTGCCACGGTGGCCCCTATCTCGTGCGGCAGGTTCTGCGGCTCGTTCTCGCGTGCGGTGCCCGCCCCGCTGAGCATGGAGAATTCACCAAAAGGGCTTTTCTCAACGGCCGCCTGGATCTCGTCCAGGCGGAAGCTGTGCTTGATTTGATCCGCGCGCGCACGGAAGGGGGGATGCGTCTCGCCCTGGGGCAAGTGCGGGGGGAACTCTCCAAGTGGGTGGGCGAGCTACGCGAAGAGCTGCTCGATATCCTGGTGCAGGTTGAGGCCGCGATCGATTTTCCCGAGGAGGAGATCGAGCTGCTCCAGCGGGAAGAGCTACGGGGTAAAGTTGAAGCCTTGAGACAAAAGATCGTAGCCATTATTGCCAGCTACGAATGGGGGAAACTCTTCCGCGAGGGGGCCAGAGTTTGCATAGCGGGGCGGTCCAATGTGGGGAAGTCGAGTCTTTTCAACGCTCTTTTAGGAGAAAAGCGGGTGATCGTCACTCCCGTTCCGGGCACGACGAGGGATGTCATCGAGGAGAGCATCAATCTGGGAGATCTTCCGGTTGTGCTTTGGGATACGGCCGGCATTCGCGCCACCGAGGATCCGGTGGAGCGGATCGGGGTGGATTTGTCGTTGCAGCGAGCCGCCGAAGCAGAAGCGGTCCTGGTAGTCATGGATGGATCGGAAAGTGTGAGCCCTGAGGATCGATCCATCCTCGATGCCGTAAGAGGAAAGAAGGGCCTGATCGTCGTCAACAAGTCGGATCTGCCTTTGGGGCTTGATCTGAATTGGGTGAGCGCGACTGCGCCGGAGAAAAGTTTAATACAGGTATCGGCGAGGGATGGGATTGGGCTGGACGAGTTAAAGCATGCGCTGAGAGAGCTTTTGCTTGACGCCCAAACCGAGTCGCCCATTGTACTGACTAACGTGCGCCACAAAGCAGCCCTGGGACGGGCAGGGACGAGCCTTGCGGCCGCTGTGCGGGCTTTGGTGGATGGGTTCCCGTCCGAGCTTGTTGCAGTTGATCTACAAGCGGCGAAAGATGGTCTTGAGGAGATTATCGGCGTGGTAAGCAGCGATGATATTTTAGAACGAATTTTTGCCAACTTTTGTTTAGGAAAATAATATATTAGTAATAACAAATAAGTGTAAAGTGGCAATTTTGATACATAGAATTTGCTAATTGTTTCACGGGAAACATGTGGACGTATGGGCACAAGAATTTATGACCTCATAGTAATTGGAGCCGGCCATGCGGGTATCGAGGCTGCCCTGGCGACCGCTCGGATGGGATGCAGGACTTTAATGCTGACCCTAAACCTCGACCATATCGGGCAGATGTCTTGCAATCCAGCCATCGGAGGTATCGGTAAGGGGCATTTGGTAAAAGAAATCGATGCTCTGGGTGGCGAGATGGGCCGGGCAATCGATGAGACCGGCATCCAGTTTCGCCTTCTCAATACTAAAAAAGGCCCGGCGGTGAGAGCGTCGCGCGCTCAGGCTGACAAGGCGCTTTACCGCCAGCGTATGAAGCGGGCTTTGGAAAATTGTCTGAATCTTACCCTCCACCAGGCCAGTGTTGAGCGCCTTTTGGTTGAGAATGGTGAAGTAAGGGGGGCAGAAACCCAGATCGGTGAGATTTTCTACGGCCGCGGCGTCATTCTTACCACTGGCACCTTCCTTAAAGGGCTAATCCACGTGGGAAATAGAAATTATCCTGCTGGACGGGCGGGCGATTTTGCGGCGCAGGGATTGAGCGATTCGCTCAGAGAGCTGGGATTCAAGATTGGTCGGCTCAAAACCGGCACCTGTCCCAGGCTGGATGGGCGAAGCATCAGCTACTCGCGCTTGCAGGTTCAGCACGGCGATGATCAACCCGTGCCGTTTTCTTTCGCCACCGAAAGGATTGTCCAGAAACAGCTACCTTGTCACATCACATATACCAACAGCCAAACACATGCGATTATTCGCTCTGCCCTGCACCGCTCTCCGATGTACTCGGGGATTATCAAGAGCCGGGGGCCACGCTATTGCCCCTCAATCGAAGATAAGGTTGTTCGGTTTGCCGACAAAGAGAGGCACCAGATCTTTCTCGAGCCTGAGGGACGTGACACCGTTGAGGTTTATCCGAACGGTTTGTCGACCAGCCTGCCCCTAGATGTCCAGATTGAGATGGTTCATTCCATCGAGGGGTTGGAGCAGGCCGAGATAATGCGGCCAGGCTACGCGATTGAATATGACTACGTCGAGCCAACCCAGCTTTACCCGTCCTTGGAGACCAAGTTGGTGCGTGGGCTTTACCACGCCGGGCAGATCAACGGTACAACCGGCTATGAAGAGGCGGCTGCCCAGGGCATTATGGCCGGTATCAACGCAGCTTTGAGCCTGCACGGTAAAGAGCCCCTGGTTTTGGCACGCGATCAAGCCTACATAGGGGTTCTAATCGACGATTTAGTTACCAAAGGCACAGACGGCGAACCTTACCGCATGTTCACTTCGCGTGCCGAGTACCGGCTGCTGCTCCGCGAGGACAACGCCGATCTGCGTCTTACGGAAATTGGTTGCAACATAGGCCTCGCCCCGAGCGAATCTTTTCATCGCACAGAGCTCAAGAAGCAGCAGGTCTCCACAATTATCAAGATCCTCAAGGAAACGAAAGCGAGCCCAAGCTGTGAGTTAAACCAAAAGCTTGAAGCTATCGGCTCGGCTCCATTAAAAACCCAGATTTCCTTGGCCCAGCTCGCATGCCGGCCGGAGATCACCTTTTCCCACATCGCTTCGCTTTTCCCCAAACTGGCAGAGGTGCCGCCGAGTATCAGCCTGCAAGCCGAGGTGGAGATCAAATATGCTGGATATGTGGAACGCCAACTCGAAGGGGTAAGGCGGTTTAGAAAAATGGAAAATCTCCGCCTCCCGGACAGCCTGGATTACTCCGCGATCGACGGACTCTCGCGCGAGGTACGTGAAAAGCTGACATGTATCCGTCCGCGCTCCTTAGGCCAAGCAGCGCGAATATCCGGAATTACGCCAGCGGCGCTGTCGCTCTTGTCCGTTTACTTAAAAAAACAGAAGCTGGCGTAGTCCTCTGAACGTTGCCGCGACTGAAATTATTACAGATCAGGTATCCCGCAAGTTTTCATGAGCAGGCGCAACAATTACCGTAGCCAGGTTGTGCCCGGCGGCGCTCGGCGAGAAGCGTTTCACGTGAAACGAATTTTTTGCTTTCTTTTCCGCGGCGGCTGTGTTATTAAATAACACGTCACTGTTATATTTCTATAACTTATTGATTTTCCAGCAGTTTTTGTGGCTAAAATAGTAGCAGTTGCCAATCAAAAGGGGGGTGTGGGTAAAACCACGACCGTGGTTAACCTGGGGGCTTCGCTGGCCATAGCCGAGAAAAAAACATTGCTCGTTGATGTGGATCCGCAGGGGAACTGTACCACGGGATTCGGTATCGAGCGGAGCAAAATCAGTCGCAGCCTTTATGAAGTGCTGATAGGAGCTTGTGAACTCGTAGAGGTTTTCTGCCAAACTGAGCTGCCCAATCTCCTTCTCGTTCCGGCAACCAAAGATCTGATTGGTGCCGAGATCGAGTTGGTGAGTTTAGAGAAAAGGGAGTGGAGGCTTAAGGAGGCGATCGCGGCGATTGAGCAGGATTTCGACTATATCCTTCTTGATTGCCCGCCATCCTTGGGACTTCTCACCTTAAACGCGCTGACCGCCGCCAACTCTCTTCTCGTTCCGCTGCAGTGCGAATATTACGCGCTTGAGGGGCTTAGCTCGCTGCTCGAAACGTTAAAGCTCGTGCAAAAGAGGCTGAACCCAGAGCTTTTTTTGGAGGGTATTGTGTTGACGATGTTCGACAGCCGGAACCGGCTCTCACACCAGGTGGCCGACGAGATCCGCCAGCACTTTCCAGACCGCGTCTTTCGCACCGTGATCTATCGAAACGTGCGCCTTAGCGAGAGCCCGAGCCACGGTAGGCCAGCTCTGCTCTACGATGTTTATTCTACCGGGGCGCAGAATTACCTTGAGTTGGCCAAGGAAATAATTCGCAATGGGGAGGTAAACCGCCGTGCTGAAGAAGGGACTAGGTAGGGGACTGGGTGCTCTCATCACTGGGGTCGAAGAGCCAAAGGAGCCGGGCCAGCTCCAGTTGGAGGTAGATAGCATTGTGCCGAGTCCTTTCCAACCGCGCCGCGCCTTTGATCCAGGGAAGATAGAGGATATGGCGGCTTCGATGCGGGATCAGGGGGTTATACAGCCGCTCCTGGTGCGCCGCCATGGTGACGGGTATGAGCTGATCGCGGGCGAACGGCGCCTGCGCGCAGCAGTAAAGGCAGGGCTGAGAAAGGTCCCGGTCGTCGTCAAAGAAGCCAGTGATGTCGAGGCCCTGCAGTTGGCACTGATTGAAAATCTCCAGCGCGAAGATCTCAATCCCATGGAAGAGGCCTCTGCCTACCAGCAGCTGCAGCGGGAGTTCGGCTTGAGCCAGGAGGAGATTGCCGCACGGGTGGGAAAGAGCCGACCGGCCGTGGCGAACGCGATGCGCCTGCTCTTCTTGCCGCAAGCGCTTCAGGAAGAGGTGGCACAGGGAAAGCTTCCGGCAGGGCAGGCCAGAGCGCTCCTGGGTTTGCAGGAAGAAGCTGCCATTGTCGCGGCGGCGCGCGAAGTGATGGCTAAAGGACTTTCTGCCCGCCAAACTGAAAGGTTGGTCAGCCGTCTTAAATCCGGCAGGAAGCGGCGAAGAGGGATAGCCTCTGCGGACCCGGATCTCCGCGCCCTTATCGAGAGACTACAGCGCGCCCTAGGGACCAAGGTTCGTCTCATTCAGCGGGCAGGCTCGGGCGCGGGCAAGATCGTGGTTGAGTATTACTCTGCCAACGATCTGGAGCGAATTCTCCAGGCGATTTTGAATGAGACCAGTGGCGAAGATCGGTCGATGCCGGTTTAGGGCCTTTCGTAATAGAGCCTATCGGTTATTGGCGCTCGCCGTAGCTGCACGCCAGTGTAGTGTCCCTAACGCTTCTTTACAATTCCGTTCGCCCTGAGCTTTGTCGAAGGGCTGAGTGTTTTCAACGGCTTCCGTTCATGGTTCGACAAGTCTCACCACGAACGATGAGTCAAGGGACTTTTGGGACACTACACTAGCTTCCGGCCACTGGCTGTCAGCCTGCGCGTCAGGGAGGAAAGAAATGGAAGCTCCTTACGTGAGAACTATGGTTCCAGCAGCTCCTTGAGATCGTCCCACTGCGTGACCGGTGGCGAGCAGGTGAAATTGTGGCAAACATAGGCGGTCGGCCGGCCATTTACCTGAGTTTTTCCCTCCAGAAGCGGTGAGTTCAGACTCATAGGCTCGCCCGGGACGAGCAGTTGAAGAGTCTTGTTGGGCAGGTAGAGGGAGTGGATCTTTTGTACGAGGTCTTTAAGCTCCGGATCTCCTCTCTCTCCGACCAAGACGATCTCCTTCGGCTTTGCCAAATAAAAGTCCAAGGCTGAGAACATGTGGGTGAAACCAAACGGTTGTTTCTCCATGGCATCGTAATAGAGCCGTAGGCACCGTTCCGCCCTTTTGAGGTACTCCTCCCTGCCGGTGTAGTGGTAGAGCCTCAGGAGCAACTGAATGGCGCTGGAGTTTCCTGACGGAATGGAGCTGTCGAAGGCGGGCTTGGTCCGGCTGATGAGCTTTTCGTGCGACCTTCCGGTGTAAAAGAAGCCGCCGTCGATGTCATCCCAGAACTCGTCGATCATCTTCTCGGAAAGCCCGATAGCCTGTTTCAATAGGGAGCGCTCCAAGGTGACTTCGTAGAGGTCCAGAAGCCCAAGCGCCAAAAAAGCGTAATCATCGAGGTAACCACGGAGTTTTGCCTGGCCGTCTTTATAGGTGTGGAGCAAAAAGCCATCCTCGACCATCCGGCTGAAGATGAAGCCCACGGTTTTCTCAGCAGCTTCCAGATAACGCCTTTCCGGTAGGATTCGGATCGCTTCAGCGAGCCCGGTGAGCATGAGGCCGTTCCACACCGTTAAGATCTTTTCGTCCCGAAAAGGCTTTACCCTTTTCTCTCTTTCTTCAAAGAGCTTCCGCTTGGCCTCCGCCAGCAAGCGGTCGATCTCTTGGGGCTCCCGGCGGAAATATCTGGCCGCTTGGTCCAGGCCCAGGATGGGATGAAGGATGTTTCTGCCTTCAAAGTTGCCTGGTTCGCTGACATCGTAGATCCGGCAGAAGATTTGACCGGCCTCTTCACCCATGATTCGCATGACTTCCGCTTCGCTCCAGACGAAGAACTTTCCCTCCTCGCCTTCGCTGTCCGCATCTTGGGTGGAATAGAAACCTCCTTCCGCATGGAACATCTCGCGCAGAAGGTATTCCACGGTCTCTTCTACGACTCGCTTAAAAGAGAGATCGCCGGTGAGGTAGAAGGCTTGAGCATAGGTCCGGGTGAGCTGTGCGTTGTCATAGAGCATCTTCTCGAAATGGGGCACGAGCCACTTATCGTCGACGGAGTAGCGGTGGAAACCGCCGCCCAGATGGTCATAGATGCCGCCCTGCGCCATCTTGGTCAGCGTGTGGACCACCATCTGGAGAAAACGCTCGTCTTTGGATGCGCGGTAGTGGCGCAGGAACAGCTCCAGGACGCCTACGTTGGGAAACTTGGGCGCCCTGCCGAGCCCGCCATGCTCAGAGTCATAAGCCTGGGCGAGCTGAGATGCGCTTTGCGCGACGATGTCGGGGGAAAACGGGCGCCGGCTCTCTTTCAAGCCTGAGAGCTGGGCGAGGGCGCTTACAAGCTGTTCGACATTCCGCGTGACGTCACTTGGTCTCTCCCGATAGGCCTGGGCCACCGCTTTGAGAATTTTAGGGAAACCGGGAGTCCCGTAGCGGTCTTCGGGAGGAAAATAGGTGCCACCGTAAAAGGGCTTTCCTTCCGGGGTGAGAAAAACCGTTAGCGGCCAGCCGCCGCGTCCAGTAAGCATCTGCACGGCGTTCATGTAGATCTCGTCGAGGTCGGGTCGTTCCTCGCGATCGACTTTGATGTTGACGAAGAGATCGTTCATCAAAGCCGCGATCTCCTCGTTTTCAAACGACTCGTGCTCCATAACGTGGCACCAGTGGCAGGCCGAATAGCCGATGCTTAGCAAAATCGGCTTGTTCTCGTGCTGCGCCTTCTTAATGGCTTCTTCGCCCCACGGATACCAGTCCACGGGGTTGTGGGCGTGCTGGAGAAGGTACGGGCTGGTTTCGTGGATAAGACTGTTGGTAGGCATCTTTCTCTCGGCAGTGGCCGACGAGAGCATTATCTGCCCGAAATCTGTTTCACGAAACCGCTGGATTCAATCTCTTGCAGCAGCGACGTGTTCACGAAGTCCTCGGGCTTAGCTTTTTTCGCCTTCGGGTTGCTTTCCGCTATGGTATCCAACAAAAATTTCATCCCCTTTAGGTTAGCATAGGGGACCGCGTCTATCTTCGGCACGTAATAGTCATAGGCGCTCTGAATGACATCCGCGTCCGAGATTCTGAGATGCCGTTCAATAACCTTGAAACCAAAGGCCCGGTCGTTTTTTAGCCGCTGGATCCCTTCCATCATCCCTTTCAGAAAACGCAGTGCGACTTCATGGTTTTTCTCGATGAAGCTCTTGGTCGTGCCCATGCCTTGATGCTGATAGTCCAGGCCGATCGTGGAATAATCCATCAGCGAGCGAAGGCCCATCTTCTTGGCCTGATGAGCGAAAGCCTGTTCGAGCAGCGTCGCCTGGATAGCTCCCTGGCTCACTGCCGCCAGCCGCTCCGGATTTCCCCCGGTCTGGAGAATTACCACGTCTTTTCCGGGCCTAAGCCCGTTTTTTTCCAATCCCCAACGGGCCAGAAAATCGGCTGACCCCCCAAAACGGGCAATCCCCAGCCTCTTGCCCTTCAAATCCTCAAGCCGTTTGATTTCCTTGGAAACAATCAATTCGTAGGGAGCAAAGTTGACCGTGCCGGCCATCATGACGGCGTCTCTACCGGCAAGAGACGCGTTAATTAATCCGGAACCGGCGATCGAGATCATCTGCACCTCGCCGGACAACATCGCGGCCAGCGCCGTAGAGGATCCCGACAGGACCAGCGGCTTGACCTCTAAGCCTTGTTTTTTGAAGTACCCGCCATCCACGCCCGCCAAGACGGGGGTATTCGACGGCGTGATGGAGACGAGGCCGACGTACAGGCTACGAGAGGTCTGAGCCGAGGCTGCCACAGGACTAAGGATCGCCAACCACACGAGCAGTGCGATGAGTTTTAATTTAGTTCGCATTGCTAAACCCTCCGCTTAGGAGTTAATGTTGCGGCATTTTCTGGCCCTTCAGCGTGACGATCATACCCGTCACTTGCAGCGAGTCCGCATCTGTATCGCCGTAAAGCCTTTTGAGCAGCGCCTCCACCTTCCGTAAGATCTCCAGGTAATCCCCCTCGATCTCTTGTTTCAGCCCCGCAGGCAATTGGCTGAATTCGTTCTCAATGTTCCGGAGCCAGTTCTTTAAGTAGCTCTTGTCGACTTTTTCCTCGCTGTAGAGGTAGCCTTCCAGCGAGCCCAGGCGGGACCCCAAGTCAAATAGGCGGCGGTTGATCGACATGGCCTCCCACTTATCCATAGGTTTCTCCTGAGTCCGACAGCCTTGGTCTTATCTGAGCTTCATATCGAGGGCCACAGGTCCCTTCTCACCCTTTCGGGTCTGGAATTGTACCGTATCCCCGTCGTTGAAGTCTTCAAACTGGACTCGCGGCGCCATGCTGCCCCGATGGAAGAAAACATCCGCGCTGCCGTCGTCGGGGACGATGAAGCCAAAGCCCTTTTGGCGCATGATTTTTTTAATGGTTCCGGTCATAAATTCCCCCCGCGATTGCGAAACCTAAGAACTCCCTACCCTGTTTCTTTTGTCCCTGCAAGGGGAGGTCCTCATTGAGAGCCTCCCCATCGGTGGGTATTTTATTCACGGCTGGCGTTATGCCAATTCGTACTCCAGCAACTCCTGGCTAGCCTGGAAATAGGCGCGCCTGAAAGTCTCCACGTCCGGGAAGGAGCTTGCCCCAAGCCGTTTGCAGTATATTTGGACTCGCAAGGGTCTGGTATTGAAGGGATAAGGCTCAAAGGCCACCGTCTTCGCCCCTGCGGGCTTCATGGTCAGCCGCACATTGGCTTCGGGGGAATGATAATTTGTAGGAACCGGCTCGATATGTTCTTCGTACGGTTCCTGACAGCAGAAATAAAGCCCGAGGAGATCCCAAACCTGCTGCAGGCAGTAGTTGGTCCAAACCTCGGCTTGATCGAACGCGGCACGCTCCTTTGCCTGCCATGCCTCGTTACGCGCGATGAACTCCTGAATCTCAGGTCGAACCCCTTTGGGATTGTATCTCCCGGACGGATGAGTAATTTTTTGATAACGAGTCTGCCACAGGCCGGTCCTATGCATGCTCACAATCAAGGCGGAGTACCGATCGATGCCTGCCAGCCAGTCAATGCACCCCTCGTAGGCTTCGAGCTGCCGCGGGTTAAACGGCAAGGCCCGAAACTCGTAGGCTTCTCCGGTTTCGGGATTGATCAGAGGACTGGTCTCGTAACTCAACCAGCCGTAGTCGTGAAAAAAGGCCGCGCGCACGACCGACTCGTAAGGTTTGGGCGCTGCGAAGTCTCTGTTCCCCCAGTGAGCCGCAAGTTGCCCTACCAGACGTGAATGGTCGGTTTGGCCGATCAAGATAAGTTCGCCGTTGGGCTGCTTTCGGACGATCATGACGACCTCCTTAATTTATTGCATACAGAGCGCAAACGCTTGACATGGTCGGATGTTCAAAATAGCTTTGAGCGGTTAAGCAACGTCGTTCCCGTAGCAGAGAAGGCTTTTGACGTCGGTTGCCTACTATATCACGGCCCATGGTTACGGCCATACCGTACGCTCTGTTCAAGTCATCCGGGCCCTAAAGAGAGCCTGTCCGGATCTCAAGATCCATATCCGCAGTGCGGCCCCGGAAAGGTTCTTTGCCGACCTCGGATTTCCGGTTTCCTACCATTACGGGTTCGTCGATGTCGGGTTTTTGCAGAAAGATAGCTTGGAAATGGATGTGGAGGGGACGCTGAGCGCCTGCCTTGAACTGCACGAGCGGATACCGCGGCTCTTGGAGGAGGAAGAGGCATTCTTGCGCCAACAGAGGGTCCGTCTGGTCTTAGGCGACATCCCGCCTCTCTGCTTTGAGGTAGCCGCGCGGGCATCGCTCCCTTCTGTCGCCATCGCCAACTTCACCTGGGATTGGATCTACAGGTCTTATTTGCCCGAGCGCAGCTCGTTTCTACCGCTTATCGAAAAGATCGAAGGCTTCTACCGGAGAGCTGCGCTGGCGCTCTCCCTACCCTTTTCCTGCGATTTGGGAGTCTTTTCCGAAAGGATCCCTATCCCTCTGATCACGCGCGTCTCTCCGCTGAGTCGAGAAGAAGCGCGTCGGAGGTTTGGCCTGCCCTTGAGCGCTAAGATCGTTTTGGTTAGCTTCGGCGGTTACGGTTTGGAGCGGCTGCCGTGGGAAAGGCTCCAGCGATTAGGCGATTTCTTTTTCGTCGCGACCGCTGCGGTGCCGAAAAAGGGAAAAAACTTTCTCATCCTGCCTGAGGCGGTCCCTGACTATGTGAATCTCGTGCGTGCCGCGGACGTGGTGATAAGTAAGCCTGGCTACGGGGTTGTCGCCGACGTCATCGCTCATCAAACCGGCCTGCTTTACACCTCAAGGGGCCAGTTTCCTGAATACCCCTTCCTCGTGGAGGCCCTAAAGCAATGGGCCACGAGTGAGTTCATCCCCCAGGAGGCATTACTGAAAGGCGATTTGAGCCCCTACCTGATGCGCCTTCTCGAAAAGAGCCCAAACTGGCCCGCCGTCCGGCTGGACGGGGCCGAGGTAGCGGCGGAGAAGATCCTCGGGCTTTTGTCGTCTTAGAACCGGGATCGTCCCTCGGTGCACGCATCCACGCTCTGGCTAGCGCCGTCCGTTCAAGGTTGACAGAATCTCCTTCTTGCTCCAGACTTGGAACGATGGCGGTGAAAAAGGTGATTCTCGCCCAACCCCGGGGCTTTTGCGCCGGGGTGGAGATGGCGATAGAGACTGTGGAGCGGGCGCTGAACAAGTACGGGCCACCGCTCTATGTGTTCCATGAAATCGTCCACAACCGCTATGTGGTGCAGGACTTCGGGCGCCGCGGAGTGACGTTTGTGCAATCGATGGGAGATGTTCCTTCGGGCGCCAGGTTGGTCTTTAGCGCGCATGGGGTTTCTCCCGAAGTCTGGGACCAGGCCAGAGCCAAAGGGCTCCAGATCCTGGTCGACGCTACCTGCCCGTTAGTGGAAAAGGTCCACCGCGAGGTGCGTCGCTACGCCGCCCAGGGCTACTGGATACTCCTGGTCGGGCACCGTAACCACGACGAGATCATGGGCACTTTCGGCGAAGCTCCGGATCGCGTCCGTGTCGTCGGCAGCCTGGAAGAGGCCCGCCAGGTGAGTGTCCCGGACCCGGAGAAGGTTGCGGTTCTCACTCAGACCACGCTCAGCGTCGATGACACGCGGGAGATCACCGAGGCCTTAAAGCAGAGATTCCCCCGTATGATCACGCCGCCCAAAGAGGATATCTGCTACGCGACCCAAAATCGCCAGGACGCAGTCAAAGCGCTCGCGCGCGCGGTCGATTTAGTTCTGGTTGTCGGCTCCAAACACAGCGAAAACTCCAACCAGCTTTGCCGTGTGGCGCGCTCCCGCGGCGTCCCCGCCTACCTGATCAATGACGTCAACGAGATCGATCCAAAATGGCTGGCGGGAGTCGAGCGGTTGGGTATTACGTCCGGCGCTTCCGTGCCGGAGCAACTGGTTCAGGAGACGGCAGACCATTTCGCTGGACGCGGAGCGAAGGTCACCAGTCTGGGTTTGATTGAGGAAAACGTTCACTTCGCCCTGCCGGCCGAAGTTGCATGAATTGGTTTTTCGCGTGCTGGCCATACGCAGAAGGAGAGCTGTCCACGGCAACGGTTAAAGTTTACTACCGTCCCGGCTGATTTACCTGTGCAAGCACGAAAGAGTTTCTTTCGCAAAACGGCATTGCGTTTGAAGGCAGGTAGCCAAAAACGAGGACTGCTTCCTTCCCCCTGGTTATTCCTGGTAACTAGAAACATCGCCGTTCCCTCCTTATACGGTGGGTGCATCACCAGCCCAGGCTGCAAATCCATAACAGATCCAGTGACGTCAAAGGATGCATATAAAATAAGCAGACGGCTAATATTTAGGCATTCCTACACCTCGCTAAATTAGAGACCGCTCAGAAAATCTCCATCTTTCAAGAAAAAAATGAACTTGGAAATTTGGCATAAGAGTTGCTCAGTTACATAGCTTTATCAGCGCATAACCAAATGCAGCCTAGCTTTATTTATCCAAATCGCAAGGGAGGTTTAACTTGGGTAAACAAAAAGAGCTTTGGTGGGTGATTTTAACCTTTTTTTGGGCCCTCGCTTTATGGGTTTCGGTTCCAACCCATGCCCAGGAGCCGGCCCAGCCACAGGCTGTAGAAACAGCGCCTGCGGCTCCTACTACCTCCCCCGCTGGGACTCCCGCGCCACCGTCGTCGGCCAAAATTGATAAGGGAGATACGGCGTGGATGCTCACGTCGGCTGCCCTAGTGCTCATGATGACGATCCCTGGGCTTTTCCTCTTCTATGGTGGTCTGGTCCGAGGAAAAAATGCCCTTGGCACTATCATGCATAGCTTCGTCATTGTGGCCGTGATTAGCGTTCAATGGGTGCTTTGGGGTTATAGTCTTGCGTTCGGGCCGGATAAGGGAGGGATCATCGGGAGCCTGGCCTGGTTCGGGTTGAGCGGAGTGGGACTTGATCCCAATCCCGACTACGCCGCTACTATTCCCCACCAGACCTTCATGGTCTACCAGTTGATGTTCGCCATTATCACTCCGGCGCTCATCACCGGTGCTTTTGCCGAGCGAGCAAAGTTCAGCACGTTTCTGGTGTTCATCCTCCTTTGGGCAACATTTATCTACGACCCTCTCGCCCACTGGGTGTGGGGGGTAAAGGGGTGGATGAGAGAAATGGGGGCTCTGGACTTTGCTGGTGGCACAGTGGTGCACATCAGTTCCGGTGTGTCGGCTCTTGCCGCGGCCTTTATGTTTGGGAAGCGGATCGGCTACGGACAGGAGGCGATGCCTCCCCACAATCTTCCCTTTAGCGTTATTGGGGCCTCCATGCTGTGGGTGGGCTGGTTTGGTTTTAATGCGGGGAGCGCCCTGGCTGCTGACGGACTGGCGACCAGCGCTTTTGTGGTCACCAATACGGCGACGGCAACAGCCGCACTCTCATGGATGGCTATGGACTGGCTCTTCCGAGGCAAGCCCACGGTTCTGGGAGCTGCCAGCGGGGCCGTAGCCGGCCTTGTGGCGATCACGCCCGCGTCGGGCTTTGTGGGTCCTATGTCCTCCATTATCATCGGTGTCGGCGCTGGCATCTTCTGCTCCACTGCCTGTAACCTGAAGAACAAGTTGGGCTATGACGACTCCCTCGATGTGGTGGGGGTCCATGGGGTTGGCGGCACCTGGGGGGCGCTGGCGACCGGCCTTTTCGCCACTAAGACCATCAACGCGGCTGGAAACAACGGTCTGTTCTTCGGCAACCCGGCGCAGCTCTGGGTGCAGTTTGTCGCCGTCGTGGTGACCTGGATATTTGCCTTTGTCGGCACCATGATCATCCTCTCTATTCTCAAGGTGGTGATGGGGCTGAGGGTGTCCGAAGAAGAGGAGCGCATGGGGCTGGACTTGAGCCAGCACAACGAGCGGGGCTACTCCGCTTAGGGGTGGGGCTAGCCTCCGAGCAAAGAATGTGATAACAGGTTTCTCTCACCAAGAATTCAATTCATCAGAGGAGGGGAGTTAGGAAATGAAAGCCAAGGACGTACTGGAATTTGCGAAGAAGAACAAAGTGGAGATCGTGGACTTGAAGTTCATCGATGTGCCGGGCCTGTGGCAGCACTTTTCGATCTCCACGAGCGAGTTTACCGAGGACCTTTTCGAGAATGGCATCGGCTTTGACGGCTCCAGCATCAGGGGATTTCAGACGATCGATGAATCCGACATGCTTCTGTTTCCCGATCCCGACACGGCTTTCATGGACCCATTTACGGAGCTGCCCACGCTGAGCCTCATCTGTAACGTGCGCGATCCGGTGACGGGGGAGGCCTACACGAGGGACCCCCGCTATGTTGCGCAGAAAGCCGAGAAGTATCTCAAGTCCACGGGTCTGGCGGATATAAGTTATTGGGGCCCGGAGATCGAGTTCTACATCCTCGACAGCATCCGGTTCGATCAGAGCTACAACTACGGCTATTACTACATTGATTCGGAAGAAGGCTTCTGGAATTCCGGCAACGGCGATAAGCCCAACTTGGGATATAAGCCGAGATACAAGGAGGGTTATTTTCCTGTGCCTCCGATGGATCACTTGCAGGATATCCGCTCTGAGATGCTGCGCACTTTAGAGAAGTGTGGGGTGGTGGTAGAGATTCATCATCACGAGGTGGGGACCGCTGGGCAGACCGAGATAGACATGCGCTATACCACGCTGACCCGGATGGCCGATCAGGTGATGATGTACAAATACATCATCAAGAACGTAGCCAGGAAGCGCGGAAAGACAGTTACGGTGATGCCCAAGCCTATATTTCAGGACAACGGCTCCGGGATGCATACCCATCAGAGCTTGTGGAAGGGCGGGAAGAACATCTTCTATGACAAAAAAAACTACGGTCTGATCAGCGACACAGCACGGCACTATATTGGGGGGATCCTTAAGCATGCCGATGCCTTGTGTGGGATCGTGGCCCCTACCACCAACTCCTATCGTCGGCTCGTGCCGGGATACGAGGCGCCGATCAACCTGGTCTATTCACAGCGTAACCGCAGCGCCTGCGTGCGGATCCCGATATATTCGACCAGCGAGAAAGCCAAGCGCCTGGAGTTCCGCACTCCCGACCCGAGCTGCAACCCCTACTTTTCATTCCCGGCCCAGCTCATGGCGGGCCTGGATGGGATCAGGAACAAGATCGAGCCGCCCAAGCCCATCGATAAGGATCTCTATGAGTTGGAGCCTGAGGAGGCGGCCAAGGTGAAGTCGGTGCCTGGCTCCTTGGAGCAGGTATTGGATGCGTTAGAGAGGGATCATGATTTTCTGCTCAAGGGGGACGTTTTTACCAAGGATGTGATCGAGACGTGGCTAAGATATAAACGCACTAAGGAAGTCGACGCCATCAGGCTTCGACCTCACCCCTATGAATTCGCCCTCTATTACGACATCTAGACCGGTGGGGGCGGCAGCCGCGCTTCGGAAGGGGGAAAGGAGGGAACGATGAAAAAGATCGAGGCCATCATCAAGCCCTTTAAGTTGGATGAGGTCAAGCAAAAGCTCACGTCGGCGGGGATTACCGGGATGACCATCAGCGAGGTCAAAGGCTTTGGGCGGCAGAAGGGACACACCGAGCTCTACCGCGGCGCGGAGTACACGGTCGATTTCCTCCCCAAAGTCAAGATCGAGATCTTGGTCCCCGACGAAATGGCGCCCAAGATTGTCGACACCATCCTTGAGTCCGCGCAGACGGGAAAGATCGGCGATGGGAAGATCTTTGTCTCGACCGTGGAAGAAGTGATCCGGATTCGGACCAACGAGCGCGGAGAGGACGCTATTCGTTAGGCGTCTCTCCCCCTCTCTCGGGCTCTTACTCCTTATCCTTCGCTTTATCTTCTTCTCCCGGCTGATGGCCCGGCTCAAATCCACCCACCTCATGGTAGACGACCTTGGTCTCCTCCTCGAAGGCTCTGACCGTCGGGATTTCTCCCGGCAGCCCCAGCTCCCGCCAGCGAGACGCAACCTGGTCGTAAATCTCCCTGCGCAGGGTGGTGCGCTTGGAAAAGACGGGAAGATAGCGGTGCTCTTTGCAGGCGTTGATGAGCGCCTTCGAGCCATAGGGGCGTTTTTCGGGCGGGTTCTGCGTGGGGTCGAGCCAGGTGCTCCAGGTGTTGCGCAAGAGATCGATGTCATCGACCGGGTTGCAACGACTACTCATCGCCCAGATCACCTGATTGATATCGGTCGGGTCAACGTCCTCATCGACCGCAATGATCCACTTGGTGTAGTACGCCCCGCCGGGCACCTGCGCCGCCAGCGCCAGGGCTTGGGCGGCGTGCCCCGCATATCGTTGCTCGAGGCTGAGGACGGTCATGCCGAAACCGCCAGCCGCAGCCGGGTGGGAATAGACGCCTTGGATCCCCGGGATACCGAGCTTCTCCAGGTCATCCCAGATGCGTGCTGATCGGATGATTGAGAAGAATCCACTCTGCTCGTTGGAGGGATAGTCCGCCATAAGCGCGTTGGTCAGGATCGGGCTTGAGCGGTAGTGCACGGCCGTTACTTCCACCAACGGACAGCCGGCTTCCGGCCTCCCATAGTAACCGGGGAACTCGCCAAAGGGCCCCTCTTTCTTGACGGAATTGGGACGAATAACCCCTTCGACAACGAATTCGGCACTGGCCGGCAGCAGGAGATCCGTGGTCATGCCGCGCACGACCGGAATCGGCCGGCCCTTGATGCCGCCGGCGAACTCGTATTCGGAGACGTTCTTGGGGAAAGTCTGAGAACCGATCACCATAAACAGCGGATCAATTCCCCAGGCGGCCGCAACCTGTATGGGTTGGTCTTTCTGCCAGGCTCGGGTGATGTGCAGCCGCGCATCCTTTCCGGGCGAGAGATACAGGCCGACCTGGTTTTTACCCTGTAGCATCATGCGGTAGGTGCCGACGTTTAAGTAGCCGCTATCGGGGTCACGGGTGATGACCGCGTCGGCCGTTCCGGCATAGTGACCGCCGTCCAAAGGCCAGTGCTTCGGGATCGGCAGCTCAAGTAGATCCACTTCGTTCCCGGTCCGGCTGTTTTCGTAAAAGGGGGCTTGGTTGCGCGCCACCTCCCGCGGAGGCTTGCGCTGCTTGAGCTTCTCCTTGACACGCCGGATGAGCTCTACGGTCAGAGTGTCTGGCGATTCCTCCAGGGTGAGAGCGATGCGCCTCAGGCTGGGACCGAGAATGTTCCAAAGCAGCGTGGCTCCGATGGGGCTCGTCTCGTAGCTTTTGGTGCGCTCGAAGAGGATAGCGGGTGAGGGGCTTTGTTTGGCAACTAAATAAGCGATCGCACTCATCTCTTCGTTACAATCCACCGGTTGCTTGACGCGGACGAGCTCTCCCATGCTCTCCACCCGGGTAATCCACTCACGCAAATCCTTGATCGGCTCCGCGCCCGATTCGCTTAGCGATTCCGGATCGGCGGAGCGCTTCTCTCTTTTCGCCATGAAAAGACCTCCTAATAAATATTCACTACTGCCCGGCGCCAGGCGGCTCGTCCCCCCGCCTATTTTTTCCGCATTTCTTTCATCAGCGATGCGAAAAAGGCGAAAGCGTGGTAGGCCCGTGCAGCCGTAGTCTCCTTCATGACCTCAATGTCCTTTTGTGGCATCGTGACAGGCTTGCCGACGCAGCAGGCGATCCATTGCATGTACGCGGCCCGTTCGAGGTAGATGGCATTGACGGCGGCCTGCTCCACGCCCTCGCCAACGGTCACGATGCCATGGCCTTTGAGAAGAAGGGCCATGCGGTCTCCGAGCGCCTGGCTGACCTCAATACCATCCTGAACCGTGTAAATCAATCTAGGGCTTGGAAAGATGGGGGTCTCAGGGGCGAACGGGGCGGCCTGGTTGTATATGGGCAAGATCGGAGTGCCGCCGATGGAGAAGGCGGTAGCAAGGGGCTGGTGGGTATGGACGACGGAGTCTACGTCGGGCCGCGCCTCGTAGATGGCGGCATGAATCATGGTTTCCCGCGGCGGGATCTTCATCTTGATCTCCTGCTTGAGGTTCCCCACTTTGGCCCAGTTCTCCTCACAGATCTTCTTGTACTCGTCGATGTCGACCTCGATGACGTCCTTTCGGGTAATGTAACCGAGCGGTGCGAGAACCGGCTTAATAAGGAACCTGCGCGTCCCTGGGATGCGGGCGCTCAAATGACCGTGGTAGTCGGCTAGACCCTGGTGGAAAAGAATTCGATTTCCCAGCGCGACCCTTTCCTTGAGTTGCTCGATCTCTCGTTTGCGGTTTTTCACGATGTTCCCCTTTCTTGGAAGTTAGTTTCTCGGTGGATGGTGATTCGGTTATCTTTCCGGGGCCGACGCCTCGTAGCGAGGCTGTTTCCCGACCCAGGCCCCGAGCGGAGCCTGGCGCCAGCGGACGTTCATCCAGTTCCACTGGTCCGGATAAGTGCTTACGGTTTTTTCCAGCCACTCTGCGATGCGGAGCGTATTCTCCCTGACGTCCGCTTTGATCGCGCCCGACTTGGCGAGCTCGATTTCCGGCTCGATGATGAGCATCAGCTCGCCGTCCAGCCTACGGATGAGATAGATCGGAACGAGTGCAGCCCCCGTGCGCAACGCCAGGGTCGCCGGACCGCGCCGCGCCATAACCGTCCGGCCGAAGAAGGGTACGAAGACGCCGCTCCCCGATCGGTACTCGTCAGCGATGACCACGGTGGTCTCATTTCGCCGCAAAGCCTGGACCAGGTTGCGAAAGGCCTGCCGCCGAGGTCTGGCGTGGATGGTGCGCTGTCCCAGGCGCAGGCGCCAGCGATCCATGAGGCGGCCGAAGTAACCGTTTGGCGGCTGGTTCACGAGCACATAGGTTGGGTAACCCTCCGCGGCAAGGCGCGTGCCGACCAAAAAAAAGTTTCCCAAATGGGCGCCGAGGGCGATGGCCCCCTTGCCTTTGCTCAAGGCCGCCTGCAGGTGCTCTCGGCCAGAGAGCGGGATTTCAGCGCGGATCTGTTCGACCGGGGCCTCAAGGGCAAAACCGAGCTCCACGACATCGCGGAAAAAGTTGCGCAGCGACCTGCGCACCGTGGCGGCAATTTCCGCGGCGCCTAGCTGGTCGCCGAGCGCGAGCGTCAAATTTCGGATCGAGCGCGTGCGGAAGCTGTGGAATAGGACGAAGCCGAGATCGGCGGCGACCCGAGCCGTGGCGAGGAAGAAACTGCGAGGAAAAATTTTGATCGACAGGAGTCCGAGGCTGAGACCGAGTCCCGTAGCGATCTGGGCGAGGTTTGTGAGCAACCGGCGCATCAAATGTAGCTCTTTTGCTTATAATACTTTCTCGCTTCGGGATGAAGAGGGATCGTAAGCGGCGCGCCGTCGCGGTTACTGCAACAAGTCCCTTTGCGTTGTTCCGGTGCGATGGGGTGCTGTTTTCCCCGGAAAATCACCCGACCACGGTAAAATTCCAACAAAAACAATAGCTTAAGTCATAAAGCCAGCTCCTGTGAAGCCCCGGTCTGTTTTTTCTGTTTTTTTGGTGCTAGATAATGATGTCACTGTGGCTGAGGTTGGATTTTATGCGGATGATTCTACCCCCTTTGAAAGAGCGTCGGCTGGTGGATCGTTATCTTGCCTCTTTCTTCCGTGACTACAGGCCTTCGGCCTTTAAGAAGGCCATTTCTTCCCTCTCTCGTTTTTACCACTTGAAAATGCCGAAGGTAGAGTGGTTTGAATACCTCGACTGGGGCAAGACGGCGGGCAAAACCTACGAGAACGGCCAGATCTATCTGGTCCACCCGGAAAACTGGAAGCGGGGCAGGAAATACAATTCCGAAAGGAGCTGGATCAACACGGCTTACCACGAGATCGGGCACTACGTCTTTTGGGCGGATGCTGAAAGCAAAGCGGATAAGTTCGCCTTCCGCATGGTCCGAGGGCTCAACAACCACAAGTAGCCTCTTACCGGGTACCTGAGGGCTTGTCCGGCAACTCCCCTCTTACTTTAGTTCATGGACTACAAAGAGACTTTGAACCTACCTAAGACTCGTTTCCCCATGCGGGCCAACCTGCCGCAGAATGAGCCCGCTCAGGTAGAGAGGTGGAGGCGGGAAAATGTCTATGAAAAGATCCTTGAGGCCAACCAAAAGAGGGATAAATACATTCTTCATGACGGCCCGCCTTATGCCAACGGCAACATCCATCTGGGACATGCTCTCAATAAAATCCTCAAGGACATTATCGTCAAGTACAAGAATATGACAGGGCATCTTGCTCCCTACATACCGGGTTGGGACTGCCATGGCCTGCCGATCGAACTCCAGGTGGAAAAAAATATCGGCGGGGCGAAGAAAAAGAATTTGAGCCAGTTAGAGGTGCGCCGGCTGTGCAAGGAGTATGCGCAGAAATATATCTCGATACAGAGGGAGGAGTTTAGAAGACTGGGAGTTTTGGGCGACTGGGAGAACCCCTACCGCACGATCGATTACGCTTACGAGGCGGCAGAGATCCGGGAATTGGGAAAGTTCATCGCCGCCGGCTCGCTTTACCGCCAGAAAAAGCCTGTCTACTGGTGCGCCTCCTGCCATACGGCCCTGGCCGAGGCGGAAGTAGAATATGAAGATCATACTTCGCCTTCGATCTATGTTAAGTTTCCGGTCACGAATCCTCAAGGGAAATTTTCTCTGGCCGCCGAGGGGACATCCTTTGTCATTTGGACCACCACTCCATGGACGCTTCCCGCCAACCAGGCGATCGCTCTCCACCCCCGCTTCATGTACCGGCATGTGAAGACCCCTGCAGGAGAGGTGATCTTGAACCAGGAACTTATCGAGACGGTGATGAAGGCGTTGGGGTTTTCGCCGGGGAGCTATGAGGTCACTTCAGGCGCATGGACGGGTACAGAGTTGGAGGGCGTTCTCTGCCGCCATCCCTGGATCGATCGCGAGGTGAAGATCGTTCTGGGTGAGTTCGTCACTCAGGACCAAGGCACCGGGTGTGTCCACATCGCCCCCGGCCACGGACAGGAGGACTATGAGGTCGGCCAGCGCTATGGCCTCGAGGTCTTGGCGCCGGTGGACGCCGCGGGCAAATTCACCGCCGAGGCCGGCGATCTTGCAGGTGAGTTCGTCTTTGAGGCCGATCCTAAGATCGTCCAAAAGCTTAGGGAGCGCCAGGCCCTTCTTAAAGAGGAGAAGCTGCCCCACAGCTACCCTCACTGCTGGCGCTGTAAGAAGCCTGTGATCTTTCGCGCCACCGAGCAGTGGTTCATCTCGATGGAGAAGAGTGATTTACGCCGGAAGGCGCTGCAGGCGATCGACCGAGTCGTCTGGATCCCGCCGTGGGGGCGCGAGCGCATCCGCGGCATGCTCGAGAGCCGGCCCGATTGGTGCATCTCGCGGCAGCGCTCCTGGGGCGTGCCGATACCTGTGTTCTACTGCCTACAGTGCCACCAAGCCCTGCTGAGCCAGGAGCTCTGTGAACACATCGCATCGATTTTCGAAAAGGAGGGGTCGGATGCCTGGTTTATCCGTCCCGTCGCCGAGCTCGTTCCGCGCAATCTGCGTTGTCCTGGTTGCGGAGGGAAAGATTTTTCTAAAGAGGAAGACATCTTGGATGTTTGGTTTGACTCGGGTATCAGTCATGCCGGCGTGGTAGAGGTAGATAGCCGCCTGGGTGGCCGAGCCGATCTTTACCTGGAAGGCAGTGACCAGCACCGCGGCTGGTTCCACACCGCTCTTCTCACCTCGGTGGCGACGCGGGGCCGCGCTCCCTACCAGAGCGTGCTCACGCATGGTTTTACCCTCGATGGCAAGGGGCGCAAGATGTCGAAGTCTCTCGGCAACGTGATCGCCCCGCAGGAAATCATGAAAAAGTTTGGCGCGGAGATCTTGAGGCTTTGGGTGTCGGCCGAGGACTACCGCGAGGACGTGAGAATCTCCGACGAGATACTGAACCGTCTGGTCGAGGCTTACCGGAAGCTAAGAAACACGCCCCGCTTTTTAATCAGCAATCTCTACGACTTTGATGCCGAGAGAGATGCGGTTCGGCCGGATGAATTGGACGAGCTGGATCGCTGGATCCTGCACCGAACTCAGAAGCTCCTCGCCAGATGCCGGGAGGCATATGAGAGCTTTGAGTTTCATGTCGTCTACCATGCCCTGAACAATTTCTGTAGCGTGGATCTCAGCGCCCTTTACCTGGATATCGTCAAGGATCGCCTCTATTGCGAGAGAGCGGATTCCAAAGAGAGGAGAGCTGCTCAAACAACTCTGTACAGGATTTTAGAGGTGCTGGTCCATCTGATGGCCCCAATTCTTTCCTTTACCGCAGAAGAGATATGGGGGTACATGCCGAAAAGGGGTGGTGCGCCTGAGAGCATTTTTCTTTCGAATATGCCTGCACCCGATGATGCCTTGACCGGCGAGGCATTAGTGGCTAATTGGGATCAAGTGCTGAGGGTACGGGAGGAAGTCCTCAAGGTTCTGGAGATATCCAGAAAACCGCCGGAGGGCGAAGGCATTCTCGGGCATATCATCGGCCATTCTCTGGATGCCGAGATTTTATTTTTTCCGGACATGTATGATTCGAGCTCCAAAGCAGTTCTTACGGCTCGCAGCCCACAAACGTGGGAAGATATTTTTATTGTCTCCAAAGTTAAAGTTGAGTCAGGCCAAATACCTGATAGCTTTGGTTGGGATCAAGAAGATAGATTGGCAGGATCTATTGAGATAATCCGTCCAAACGGGCGGGAAGGTAGGATGTACGATAGTCCACTTCTCAACGGCCCCATAGTAGTTTTTAAGGCCGAGGGCCAAAAATGTGAGCGATGCTGGAAGTATAGTGCAAGTGTTGGCAGTGAGACCTCCCACCCAACCGTCTGTGATCGCTGCGCCGGAGTCTTAAAAACCGGAGTGGCTACTTGAGCGGCAAAACCACACTCGTCTCGGTCCTGCTCGTCTTCATACTCCTGCTGGACCAGGCATCCAAAGTGACGGTTGCCCGCATGCTACCCCTGCATCACTCGATACCTGTCATCGAAAACCTGTTCAGCCTTACCTATATCCGCAATACCGGTGCGGCGTTCGGTATTTTTGCCGGAGCAGACCTGCCGCTGCGCCGGCCCCTGCTGATTTTGTTTTCGCTTGTTGCGATCGGCTTTGTCGTGATGCTGTTAAGGCGCCTGGCGGAAAAGGAGCGGGGGTTGATCGTCGCCCTGACATTCATTCTGGGCGGGGCACTCGGGAACCTCATCGATCGAGTCTTTTACGGTGAGGTGATCGACTTTCTCGATTTTTATTGGTCTGGATATCACTGGCCGGCCTTCAATTTTGCCGATAGCTTCATCACGCTCGGGGTCATGATAACCCTTTACCGCCTTCTTCGAGCCAAAGGCGACGATCCTTTTGTCCGCTCGGGGGAGTAATCGCCGTCGCTTCAGGCCAATTTTCTTTGTTGGGGTATTCCCAGCTCAGTCTACAGTAGGAGGGAACTGAGATGGCACCACAGGCTGGACATCCGGTTGAGGAACGTATCATTCAATTGCTCCGGCACCTAGGCATCGAGCAGGCCCACTTTGCGGCCTGCATGCCTCGAGACTGGGGAGGTCTTGTCAGCACACATCCGGCCAGCGTCTCGTCCCTCACCCTCATTTGTCCCATGGGCATAAACGTCAGTGCTCTACGCACCAACACCCCCCGGCTCTTGGTTTTAACCGGGGACCAGGGGCGACCTGCTGAGGAGGCACAACGAGCCGTGGCGAGTGTGCCGGCAGCCGCTCTGATAACGCTGCGCGACTACTTCGGTCCGCCCTGGGCAGATATGATAGCGGATCGCACAGAGGAGATTGGCTCCGCGATGATGGACTTCCTGGCACGCATTGACCAGGGGAGGATGGGCAGAGC
>MGSI01000097.1 GCA_001798455.1 Deltaproteobacteria bacterium RIFCSPLOWO2_02_FULL_57_26
TTCCGCCAGCCAGGGCACCGCTTCGGGAGGATTCCGCTCAAAGCGAATCAAATTGTCGTACATATTCAGAGTGAACGAATAGACCTCGATGGTGTATGCCTCATGGGGATCCAACGAGGAGATTTCCGTGCGGGCCGCCTGCACGAAGTGGCCACGCGCCTCGGCCGCATTCCCACGCCCTCGCTGCAGAAGAACCGAGCCCAGGGTGCCTGCCAGGTTAGCCGCCACCATACCGGCGCCTGTTTTCAGGAACGCGCGGCGGTCGAGAACGTGACCCGCTCCTCTTTTTGCTCCATCATTACGACGCATCGCTTTCTCCTATTCTCATTTTGCTGCCTTCCCGTTTTTCTGCTTTTTCCAAGCCAAAGCCTCCTACCCGCGCTACGGTCTCCTCGGATGTTGACAGTTCCGCGCTCCGGAAACAGGCAGCCTCGTGTCCCGGCCCGATGGGAGAGAGCGCAGGTTCGGAAGCGTTGCACAGCCCTTCTTGGAACAGCGGGCAACGGCTCGAAAACCGGCAGCCCTGGGGGAGAAAAAGAGGGCTCGGTGGCTCCCCTTCCAGGAGGTTTTCATCCTGAGGCTCACCCGGGGACAAGCGAGGGATGGCAGCCAGCAAGGCTCGCGTGTAAGGGTGCCTGGGGTCCCGCAAGACCGCTTCCGTAGGTCCAATTTCGACGACCTTTCCCAGGTACATGACGGCCACACGGTCGCACATGATCCGCACGATCCTCAGGTCATGAGAGATAAACACGTACGTCAGCTTAAACTCGGAGCGCAGGTCACTCAGAAGCTTCAGGATGCGGGCCTGAACGGAAACATCCAGTGAGGCCGTGGGCTCGTCCAGGATGAGGACTCTCGGGTTCAGCGCCAGAACCCGGGCCAGGGTCAGGCGGCGGAGCTGGCCGCCGCTGAGTTCATGGGGGAAACATTCCAGGTGTTCCGTATCCAGACCCACGGCCTTCACGATCCTGACCACGCGCTCCATCCTCTCGCTCCATGGCAGGTCCGTATGAGCCCGCAGCGGTTCATCGAGGGAGCGCGCCATCGGCCACCAGGGATCGAAGGAGGCCAAGGGATCCTGATGAACGTACTGGAGGCTCAAGCCCAGCCTCCGCAGATCCTTGGCAGGCAGGCGGCTCAGGGGTTTCCCCTCCAGAAAAATCTCGCCGGCCGTGGGCCGGTAAATTCCCTGGACGGTTTTTCCCAGGGTCGTCTTGCCGCATCCCGATTCTCCCACGATCCCGATCACCTCTCCGGCATTTACCTCCAAGCTGACCCCATCCACCGCCCGCAGCAAGCCCGTGATCCGGTGCAGGAGCCCGGAGCGCACGGGAAAATATCGCTTTAGGGCCCGAATCTCAAGGAGTGGGGAGGTCATCGCTTCATCCAAAAAGATGGCAGAAAACCGCGTGATCCTCATCCGCCTGAGTGAGTCCAGGCTTGTGATCGCGGCACCTATCGAGACGCTGGGGGCAACGGTCGTAGAACCGGCACCCCTTGTTGATGTTGATCAGCGTGGGGACCGTGCCCGGAATTTGACTGATTTCTTTCTTCTCCGGCGACGGGACACTGTCCAAGAGCTTCACGGTGTAAGGATGCCGGGGTGATTCGAAGAGCTTGCGCACCGGGGCCGTCTCGGCGATCTGCCCTGCATACATCACACTGACGCGGTCGCAAATCGCGGCCACCACACCCATGTCGTGCGTAATGAAGAGGACCGAGCATCCGTCACGGGCTACCAAGTCGCGGAAGATTTTTAAAATTTGGGCCTGCACCGTCACGTCGAGGGCTGTCGTGGGCTCGTCGGCAATGATCAGTTCGGGTCTGGGCAGGAAAGCCATGGCGATGAGAATTCGCTGGCGCTGCCCGCCGCTCAATTCGGCGGGGTACTTGGCCAGGATCTTGTCGGGATCAGGGAGATGCACCGCCCGTAGCAGATCCAGGATCTCTTGGTGGTCGCTTCCCGGACGGTTAGGACGTCCGTTTCTGCTGCGGCCTTTGTACTTCAAGATGTCCCCCATCTGGGTGCCCACGGTGTGCACAGGGTTCAGAGGACCCAGCGTGTCTTGAGGGACCAGAGTAATCCGGCTCCCCCGAACCCGGCTGCGTAGGTTCTCTTGAGACAATGTCATCAAGTTTTCTTGATCGAGCCAGATCTCACCCCGGACGATCCGCCCTGGGGGACAGGGAATTAGCCCAAGGACACTGCGACCTGTGACGGTCTTTCCGCAGCCGCTCTCTCCCACCAGACCCAAAACCTCGCCCTTGGCTACCGCGAGGTTCACTCCATCGAGGGCCTGAACGACACCCCTTTCCGTGTGAAACTCCAGGGCCAGATTCTTGATTCGGAGAAGATGGCTCTCTTCGGCGGTCCGGTTCATCTAACCTTCGATCCCCCTGAGCCTGGGATCCATGGCATCCCGGAGAGAATCCCCCATCAAGATATATCCCATAACGGTCAGGAAAATCGCCAGGCCAGGGAACAGAGCATACCACCATGTCCCGGGGAGATACTCCCGAGATTCAGCGATCATTAACCCCCACTCCGGAGTCGGCGGTGAAACTCCGACCCCAATGAACCCCAGCGTCGCGGCCAGAAGAATGGTGAACCCTATCCCCAGCGTGCCTCGCACGATGATGGTGGGAAGCGTGTGGACAAAAATATGCCGAAACAGGATCGAGACAGGGCTCACCCCCAGGGACTGGCTGGCCTCTATGTAAAGTTCGTGGCGCAAAGACTGGGTCTCCGCCTCAACGATGCGGGTAAAGCGGGGCCAGAAGGACACAGACAGGGCCACGATCACGTTCGGAACATTGGGACCCAGAGCAGCAGCCAGAGAGAGTGCCAGGATGATTCTGGGAATGGCCAGAAAAACGTCGGCCACTCGCATGATAACTTCGTGGATGGCGCCGCTGTAGTAACCGGCCACCAGGCCCAAGGGCACTCCGATGGCAATGGACAGAAGCGTGACTGCCAGAGCAATGAACAGCGTCACCCGGCCCCCGTACAGGACCCGGCTGAAAATGTCACGTCCCATCCGGTCGGTACCAAACCAGTGCTTTGCACTCGGGCTTTGGAGCCGCTCCGCAACTCGGACGTTTTCGTAGGCATCTTCCGGAAAGGGGGAAAGCACGGGCGCGGCCACGGCCAAAAAGAAGGTGACCAGGACAAGCACTGTGCCCAACCCCGTCAGCTTGTCCCGAAAAAATAGGCGCAGCATCCGCCGGTTCAGAAGCTTTTTCGCCAGTCCTACTCCGGGTAGGCTTTGCAGGGCCGAAACCCGCCCGTTCATTCTCACGCCTCCTGCCGCCGGATGCCCCTGGGATCAATGAGGACGAGGAGAATGTCCACCCCCAAATTGACCAGAACGTACGTGATCCCCGAGATAAGCGTCACCCCCAGAATCGCCTTGTAGTCGAACAGCAAAATGGAGGAGACCGCATAAAGCCCCAGACCAGGCCAGTCAAAAACCGTTTCGATGGCCACAGTGCCCGCCAGCAAAGCGCCAAAGATGAGGCCGATCTGGGCGATCGTGGCATTGAGGGCATTGCGCAAAACATATTTGACGACGACTACCCTCTCGGGCAGACCCATAGCGCGCTCATAGAGAACATAGTCTCGCTGCAGGCTGTCCAGGACGCCCGAGCGCGTGAACCGCATGATGGTGGCAATGGCTGGCATTGACAGGGTCAGCCCTGGCAGCAAAAGATGAACCACCGAGCTCCACAGAGCTCCCAGGCTCCCCGTGATCAAGGAGTCAAGGAGGTACAAACCGGTCACGGTTGTCGGTGGCGCCCCAACGATCCTTCCTCCAATCGGAAGGAGGTTCAAATACATGCCGAAGAAGAGCTGGCACATGAGGCCCAGCCAGAAACTAGCAATGGAGAGGCCGCCTACGCTGAAGATCGTCAGCCCCTTGTCGATCATCGAGTTGCGGCGCAGGGCGGCGATGGTTCCCAGGGGAATCCCGAGGCCGATGGCCAGCGTCATCGCCACCAGCGTCAACTCCATGGTGGCGGGAAATCTTGCTATCAGATCCTCGACCACCGGACGATTACTGTAAAGCGAGCTGCCAAGGTCCCCCTTCCCCAACTGCACAAGGTAAGAGAGGAACTGGGCATAGAGCGGCCGGTCAAGACCCAGTTGATGGCGGAGAGATTCCACCTGCTCCCGGCCCGCCATGGGCCCAGCCAGGAGAGCGGCGGGATCGGCCGGCACCACACGGGAGATTACAAACACCAGTAGAAGCAAGCCGAACAGGATCGGGAACAGGAGCACCAGGCGCTTGAAAACAAATGCTCTCACTTCCATAAGGAAGGGCCTCCCGCCCTAGACACCCGCACCTGTGGTCTGCTCTTTCTGACAAAGCCCCATTATCCCAACGCGGAGAAAATGTCCAGATCGGTCTGGAAAACGCCGTCAAATTGATATGACAGGACCGTATCGGATACTCTCTCGCCAAAAATGGGAATGGGGAGTAAGGTCCTTTTGAAGGTCAGCGTCCGAGAACTCGAATTGGCCTCCGAACCATCTCCGCCAGGCGCCTTCTCCGGCCCCTAGCGCCAATCACGCAAAGCAAACTGACCGGCTATCCTCTTTTTAGCTGGGACGCCCGATAACATGTTATGTGAAATTGAAGGCAATCGTTAAGGTCATCAGGGCTTTTCTTCGATCCTCCACAGGAGAATCCTGTGGCGGTGCTTGCGACCGCCGGGCAGGACTTCAACCTTTTCCAGCTCCACGACGTGGGTGGGAGGCCACCTTTCGATGTCAAAGTCGTGGGAGACCACGCGCGCCCCCGGCCTGAGTTGTCGCTGGAGGATCGGGCGGATCTTCTCGTTGAACCAGGGGAGCATGTAAAGCGTAACTACGGTTGCCGGGGTAACGTCGGCGGTCAGGGCATCCTGCTCCCGAAACTCCACCAAGTGGCTCACCCCTTCTTCCGCCGCCTTTTTTCGCGCGAGCTTGACCAGCTCAGAATCGATTTCGAACCCCACACCTCGGGCGCCGAATTTTTTTGCCGCCCGGATCACGATCCGTCCGTCGCCGCTACCCAAATCGTAAACGACATCATCCTTCGTGACCCCGGCGAGCTCGAGCATCCGGTCCGCCACCTCCACAGGCGTGGGGACGAAGGGGATTTCATCCCGGAGCCACTCTGGGGTGGGGTCGCTTGCGGCGATGAATACCCAACTCCAGGCAGCGAGGACTCGGAGGCTCCAAAGGTTTTGCATCTTTACCACCGCTAACCAGTTCGCGTCTATTGGCAGCGAAAAGTATCCGGGAACCGGCTCGATGTCAACTCTCAGGTGGAAAAGCCCGCAGAGGACTGCCCCAAGGAATTTGTGGTTTTGCCCGAATTGGTTTATACGAAGGTATGCTGGATCAAACCGCTTTGAACTCAAAGGCTCGCGTACCGCTTGCGGTTCCCTTCTTTTACGGCTGGGTGGCGGTAACACTTAGCTTTCTCTCGACTTTGGTCGGTGCTGGGATTCGCTCCGCCCCGACCGTGTTTATCCATCCTTTGGAGATGGAGTTCGGATGGAGTCGGGCAGCGATCGCCTTTGGGATAAGCGTCAATCTCCTTCTCTACGGTCTTGCCGCCCCCATTAGCGGCTGGCTTCTCGATCGCTTTGGTCCCCGGCGTGTCATGCTGGGAAGTCTGGGGTTTATGGCTGTAGGTGTCGGCTTGACGACAATGATGAAAGAATACTGGCACCTCGTTTTTCTCTGGGGGGTCGTCATCGGTCTGGCGGCCGGGGGAACGGCTTCCGTGCTTTCAGCAACGGTTGCCAACCGCTGGTTTGTCGCGCGCCGCGGCCTTGTCCTGGGTATTCTCAATAGCGCCAATTCAACGGGTCAGCTCATCTTTCTTCCCCTTATGATGGCGGTGATTGTGACCGTCGGTTGGCGCGGAGGCTCTCTCCTTCTCTTCGTCGTGGCCCTCGGGCTTATACCGCTGGTGGCGCTGTGGATGCGTGACGATCCGGCCGATGTTGGGTTGATTCCCTATGGTTCAGCTCAAACGCATGATCCCGCCAAGCCGCTCGGATCATCGGACAAAACCGACCGAGTTCCGCTTCTGCAGGCCTTGAGATCCTCAACCTTCTGGCTTCTAGCGGGGAGCTATTTTGTTTGCGGCGGCACCGCCAACGGACTGGTGGGAACCCATCTCATCCCCCATGCGATCGATCGTGGGATACCAGAAGTTGCCGCGGCAGCAACCGTCGGGGTCATGGGAGGCCTCAACTTCGTTGGCACGACGCTTTCCGGGTGGATGATTGACCGAGTGGCTCCAAAAAAGTGGCTTGCGCTTGTCTTTGCGTTGCGTGGTCTGTCTCTCTTTATTTTGCCATTTGTCAATGACTTTTCTGGCCTCTCTGTTTTTGCCGTGATCTATGGGCTGGACTGGTTTGCCACGGTGGCGCCCACCATCGCCATAACGTCTGATACCTTTGGCAAGCGCTCCGTCGGTAGCATCTATGGATGGATTTTTCTTTCTCATCAGCTTGGAGCGGCTCTGGCGGCAACGGGTGCGGGAGCGATCCGCGTCTGGACGGGCCAATATAATTACGCTTTCTTGACGGGTGGTGCGATGGCCATGATTGCGGCATGCTTGTCGCTGAGTATCCGGACCCAGCGCCAGCCAGCCCGGGTGAGCCCGGTGGTCAGCCAGACGGTGGGTGCCTGAATTCGACCCTCCTCTGCGGAAAATCCGGTTCAATCGTATTCGCTGAAGTTCGAGACCCACCAACGATCGCCTTCTCTGCGCGCCAGGATGAGCCAGCGACGGGTGAATACGGGGGCGTCCTCAGCTCTGATTGTTCCCTCATAGAGAAAAGAGGCGCGACGCGCGCTCTCCTTCTTCTCCAGCAGCCGGTAGTGGATCGCGGGCTTCCGTGTCGAGGCATCGATAACCTGCCCGGCGGTGAGGCGCAGCTCTTCGTCGATCTTTGCCAAAGCGAGACCCACCGTATATTGTTTGGCTTTCTCGAGATCGATGTTCACGTAATGCTGGTCGACAAACTTCTCCACGACCCCTCGCGCGCTGCTGAGGTCTCTGCGGCAACCGCCTGAGCCGACGCTCAAGAGACAAAAGGACAGCGCGAGGGAGCGCAAGAGATTCCTCATGGAATCCTACCGCAGGTGGTGAACGAGCCAATCGCGGGACTCGTCCAAAGCCCGTTGAAGATGAGCCGGACGGGTAAGGCGGTGGTCGGCTCCTCTCAGGATGGCAAGCCTTTTGGGAGCTTCGATATGGGCGTAAAGTTCTTGGGCCTCCGCTACCGCAACGGTCTCATCTTGATCGCCGTGAACGATGAGCACGGGGCACGAGATTTGCTTGACGGCCTTGGGAACATCGATATTCTCGAGGTCTTTGAGCAGTGAGATGTTGATGCGCCGCCCATGATAAAAGAGGAAACCTTCCCTTCGCCATCGCTCAACTTCCTCCTTGCTGAGAAGGGTTTCCGTGATCCTGTCTGGGTGGAGCGGCGCCGCAATCGCAGCGAGCGCAGCGATGCGTTTTTCCTGTGCAGCAAAGAGAAGGGCGACGGTACCGCCCATGCTTGATCCCAGGATGCCGATCTTCTCCACGGGCAACCGAAGGACGAAGTCATAGGCCGCCCGCAGATCCTCGACCTCGCCGCTGTAGGTGATGTCCTCGAATTTGCCGCTTGATTCACGGGCATAGGAGAAATCAAACCGCAGAGCCAGAATTCCTTTTTCGGCCAGCGCTCGACTCAAAGCCACAATCTTATCGCTCTCCTTATTGGATTCCATGCCGTGGCAGAGGATGGCAGCGGAAAGGCTTTTGCCGCTGGCTGGGTGATGGAAAACTCCCTTTAGGGTCCGGCCGCGCCCGTTGGGGAAAAAAACTTCCTCTTCGTCGTTCATATGCCGGTTCAACTTTTCCGCTGCCTAACGAAACGATTAACACATTTCGCTAGGGGCTAAAAGGCTTGCTTAAAACAAGCTAGGTGAGAATCAGCAAAGGGCATAGCCGAATAGCTGACAACCACACGAATAGCTGACAACCTTTACAGACCTACTCTCATAGTTGTATTGTAAAGGAATAGATTCATGCGGAAAACTCCCTCGGTATCAAGATCCATCAAGCTTAAAGGAGCCTGAAAAGTATTGTTTTAAACCCCTACATGTTATGTTAAATTGAATAGGTACCGAGGAGGGAGAAGGATTCGTTGGAGGATTTGATCGAACAGTATGGTGTTCATCTGGGAGGCGAACGCAACTGCTCCCCGCATACGCTGCGGAACTATTCGAGCGATTTGCTCCACTTTTGCCGTTATTTGGTTGCAGAGGGCCTCTGCCAGGATGCAAACAAAAAGATCGTCGTTGAGGAGATTGACCGTCAGGTCGTGAGGGCCTATCTGGGATCACTGGTGAAAAACTGCCGTAAAAGCACGATTGCCAGGAAGCTTGCCGCCCTGAAGGGTTTTTTTCGTTATCTGGTCGACGAGAAATATCTGGCTCGGAATCCGCTGTCCGTCTTCAGCACCCCGAAGCAAGAAAAGCCTTTGCCGGTGTTTCTCTCGGTGGACGACGTATTTCGCCTGCTCGGCGGCGTTCAAGGGGTGGGCGCGTTAGGGCTTCGGGATCGGGCGATCCTGGAAATGCTGTACTCCACGGGGATTCGCGTCAGCGAGCTGGTCGGGCTTGACTGGGATGATGTTGATTTTCACCTGGGAATCCTTAGAGTCCTAGGTAAGGGCTCCAAAGAGCGGATTGTCCCGATCGGGGAGGTCGCGCTTCGAGCGCTTCAGGACTATCGGGTAGAACAGGGCAAAACCGAGGGTTTGCCGGCGAAGGCCTCGGGGCCGGTTTTTTTGAATCACCGGGGGTCGAGGATCACCACCCGGAGCGTAGCTCGAATAGTCGAGAAGCATCTTAAAGTCGCGGGGATCCCGGTCCGGATGGGGCCGCACGGGTTGCGTCACACCTTTGCTACGCATCTGCTGAACAGCGGCGCCGACCTGCGAGCCATCCAAGAGCTCTTGGGCCATGCTAGTCTTTCCACGACGCAGCGCTACACGCATGTGAATTTGGACCAGCTCACAGCGGTGTATGATAAGGCCCATCCGAGGGCATAGGCAGCAGAATTTTGGATTGCGGATTTTGGACTGAATCTAAAATCGGAAATCGATGAGATGATTCGGGGGACGACCATTCTCGCTGTCCGTCACCGGGGAAAAGTCGTGGTGATCGGGGATGGGCAGGTGAGCCTGGGACAGACCGTGCTAAAACACTCCGCTCGTAAGGTGCGCAAGCTCTATCACGACCGGGTGATCGCGGGTTTTGCCGGAGCCACGGCGGACGCGCTAACTCTGTTCGAGAAGTTCGAGGCCAAGCTGGAGCAGTTTAACGGCAACCTTAAGCGCGCGGCGGTCGAGCTGGCCAAGGATTGGCGCACGGATCGGATGCTGCGGCGATTGGATGCGCTCCTGGTGGTTGCCGACGCGGAGAGTTCTCTCGTGATCTCGGGAAGCGGCGACGTGGTGGAGCCTGACGATGGTCTCATTGCGATCGGCTCCGGCGGAAACTACGCCCTGGCCGCGGCGCGGGTTTTGGTCAAGCACACGCAATTGGACGCACCCACCATCGCGGAAGAGGCGATGCGGGCTGCTGCGGCGATTTGCGTTTATACCAACGATCAATTGACGATGGAGGAGTTAGCGTAAAAATAGGCAATAGGGAAAGGCACTAGGCAATAGACAGCGAAACCCTAATGTCTCATACCTTTGGATTTTTTGGAATATGAAAGATCGTCGGCAAGAAATGCTTACGGAGGCAAGTTCCTCCCCTTTCCCAGCTCCCGTGATGACGCCGCGCGAGATCGTGTCGGAGCTGGATCGGTATATAGTGGGGCAGAAAGAGGCGAAGCGCGCCGTGGCGATTGCGCTGCGCAACCGCTGGCGGCGGCAGCGGGTTCCCGAGGAGCTTCGAGAGGAGATCGCGCCGAAGAATATCATCATGATCGGTCCCACCGGCGTAGGTAAAACCGAGATCTCCCGCCGGCTTGCCAGGCTGGCGCAGGCCCCTTTCATCAAGGTCGAGGCTTCCAAGTTTACCGAGGTCGGCTATGTGGGACGGGACGTGGAATCCATCATCCGGGATCTGGCCGATCTTGCGGTCAATATGGTGAAGGAAGAGGAAAAACAAAAGGTCGAGATCAGGGCCAGGGAGCTGGCGGAGGAGAGGATTTTGGACATCCTGCTTCCCTCCCTCCAAGCGGGCAAGCCCGAGGTCTCGCCCGAAGAGGCCGCGAGGGCTCAGGGGACAAGGGAAAAGCTCAAAAAAATGCTGCGCGAGGGCAGGCTTAACGAGCGCTTCGTAGATATCGAGATTACGCATGCGGTCATGCCCATGATCGAGGTGCTAACCCCGCCGGGGATGGAGGGCATGGAGTTCAACTTGAAGGAGATGTTCTCCAACCTCCTTCCCAAGCGATCGAAAAAGAAGACCGTAAAGATTCCCGAGGCTCTGGAGATTATCACCCAGGAAGAGGCCGGCAAGCTGATCGACATGGATAAGGTGGTGACGGAGGCCACGCGCAGGGTCGAGCAGTCGGGCATCGTTTTTATCGATGAGATCGACAAGATCGCGGGCCGGGAGTCTACCCATGGACCCGACGTTTCGCGCGAAGGGGTGCAGAGGGACCTGTTGCCTATCGTGGAAGGCTCCACGGTCAATACCAAGTATGGGATGGTCAAGACCGATCACATCCTCTTTATCGCTTCCGGCGCCTTCCACAGCGTCAAGCCCTCGGATCTGATCCCGGAATTTCAAGGCCGCTTCCCGATCCGGGTGGAACTCACGTCTTTAGGCAAAGAGGATTTCGTGCGCATATTGACCGAGCCCAAGAATGCGCTCATCAAGCAGTACCACGCCCTGCTGGAGACCGAGGACGTGCGTTTGTCTTTTCGCGAAGACGCCATTGCGGAGATCGCCCGGATCGCCGCCGAAGTGAACGAGAGGATGGAAAATATCGGCGCGCGCAGGCTCCACACGGTCATGGAGAGATTGTTGGATGAAATCTCCTACACGGCCCCGGAGATGAGGGACAGAGAGGTGGTCATCGATGCCCAGTACGTGCGAGACCGGCTGAGCCCGATCTTAAAGGATGAGGACCTTTCCCGTTATATTTTGTAGCGCGGAGCGAGAGATGGAAAGCTTTATCAGTAAAGCCGAAGTGTTGATGGAGGCGCTACCCTATATTCGGCGATTTTACGGCAAGACGTTTGTGATTAAATACGGTGGTAATGCCATGGTCGACGAGGAGCTCAAGGCGAGCTTCGCCCGGGATATGGTGCTGCTCAAATACGTAGGCATCAATCCCGTGGTGGTTCACGGCGGCGGCCCCCAGATCGATCAGACCCTTCAGAAGATGGGGATCTCCAGCCGCTATGTGCGCGGGATGAGGGTGACCGACGCGGAAACCGTTGATATCATCGAGATGGTTTTGGTAGGTAAGGTTAACAAGGAGATTGTGTCGCTCATCAACCGCCATGGCGGCATGGCGGTCGGGTTGAGTGGCAAAGACGGCGGGCTCATCCGCGCCCGGAAGATGAGCGTGACAGTGAGCACCAACGGGGAGCCGCCCGAGATCATCGATATCGGCATGGTGGGAGAGATTGTCGGGATCAATCCGACCGTCATCAATTCTCTGGACGAGAACAAATTTATTCCGGTCATCGCTCCGGTCGGGGCGGGGGACGAGGGGGAGACGTACAACATCAACGCGGATCTCGTGGCCGGGCAGATCGCCGAGGCCCTCGGGGCGGAAAAACTCATTCTCCTCACCGATGTCGAGGGCGTGAAGGACAAAAAGGGCGAGCTTTTAAGCACGCTCAAAATCAACCAGGCCCGCAAGCTGATTCAAGAGGGGGTCGTGGCAGAAGGGATGATTCCCAAGGTGGAGTGCTGCATCGAAGCCTTGAAAGGAGGGGTGGGCAAGACCCACATTATTGATGGCCGGGTCAAACATGCCGTCCTCCTGGAGATTTTCACCAAGGAGGGAGTCGGGACTGAGGTTGTGCGGAAGTAGGGCATGAAGAACCGGGATATTTTCAAGCTTACGGACAAGTATGTCGCCAACACCTACGCACGCTACCCAGTGGCGCTGGTGCGGGGCAAGGGTGCGCGGGTCTGGGACGCCGATGGCAAGGAGTATCTCGACTTTGTCGCCGGCATAGCGGTTAACAATCTGGGCCACTGCCATGCCGCGGTGGTCCGGGCGATCCAAGCCCAAGCGCGCAAGCTCATTCACGTCTCCAATCTCTATCACATCGCTCCGCAGGCGGAGTTGGCGCGAGAGCTCTGTCGACGCTCCTTCGCCGACCGGGTTTTTTTTTGTAACAGCGGAGCCGAGGCCAACGAGGCCGCCATCAAGCTCACCCGGCGCTACGGGGCAGAGCGGCTGGGAGGAAAATATGAGATCCTCTCGACCCGAAATTCCTTTCACGGCCGGACGTTGGCGACCTTGACGGCCACAGGGCAGGAAAAAGTCCGCGCCGGATACGATCCGCTGCCCGCGGGGTTCCGACAGGTTCCGTATGATGATCTTCCCGCGATGGAGGGGGCGATTGATGGGAAAACCGCTGCCATCCTGGTCGAACCGATTCAAGGGGAAGGTGGAGTGGTTGTTCCCGACCCAGGGTATCTTCAAGGTCTCAGGGAACTGTGCGACCGCCGGGGCCTCCTCTTAATCTTCGACGAAGTCCAGGTAGGGATGGGGAGAACAGGTAAGCTTTTCGCCTACGAACATTTCGGTGTGGAGCCGGACGTTATGACTTTGGCCAAGGCCTTGGGGGGAGGCCTCCCCCTGGGAGCGATGCTAGCGAAAGAGGCCGTGGCCCGTAGCTTCTCTCCCAGTAGCCATGCCTCCACATTTGGCGGCAATCCCTTGGTCTGCGGCGTCGGCCTCGCAGTCATCAGAACTTTGCTTCAAGACGGCGTGTTGAAAAACTGCGTCAAGATGGGGAAGCTTCTTTTCAGCGGACTTCAGAGGCTAAAAAAGCGTTTTCCATTCGTTCGCGACGTCCGCGGCAGGGGGCTTATTCTGGGGATGGAGCTCGAGCACGATGGGAGTGAAATTGTTCAAGACTGCCTCACCGAAGGCCTGCTGATTAACTGCACCGCGCAGAAGGTTCTCCGTTTCCTCCCTCCGTTGACTGTTGGGAAGAAGGATATCGAGCGTGCCTTGTCCATACTGGAAAGGGTCTTGGCGCGCCGCTAGGAAAATCGCCTTTCTCCGACTCGATGAGTAAGCGAGATCTCTTAAGCTTAAGGGACATCAGCCGAGCAGAGATCGGCCAGGTCTTTTCCCTGGCTCGAAGGCTCAAGCGTGAGCAGAAGCAAGGAATTCTGCACCGGTTGCTCAAAGGCAAGACACTTGCCCTGATCTTTGAGAAGCCAAGCTTGAGGACGCGGGTGAGCTTCGAGACGGGCATGGCCCAGTTGGGCGGTCATGCGGTTTTCCTTGGCCCCCAGGAGATTCAACTGGGAGTCCGGGAGAGCCCTTCCGATTGCGCCCGGAGCTTGAGCCGGTGGGTGGATATCATCGTGGCGCGGACCTTCTCTCAGGAGGTCCTCGAAGAGATGGCCGTGGCCGCGAGCGTGCCGGTGGTCAATGGATTGACGGACCTTTTCCATCCTTGTCAGGTCCTGACTGATTGCTTCACGCTGTTGGAGCATAAGCGAAGGCTGGAAGGGCTGAAGATCGTATTTGTCGGCGACGGGAATAATATGGTCCATAGCTGGATGCAGGCGGCGGTAAAGTTCCCATTTTCTTTTGTCCTTGCCTGTCCGAAGGGTTATGAGCCTGATCCTGAGGTTACAAGGGCGGCGAAAGAAGGGGGCGGTCGGATTACCATCACGCACCGTGCAGAAGAGGCCGCGCTGGGAGCGGATGTCATCTACACCGACGTTTGGACGAGCATGGGGCAGGAGAGCGAGGCGGAGATAAGGCGCAAGGTCTTCAAGGGCTATCAAGTGAACGAGGCTTTGGTGGCCCTGGCCGGGAGAGAGGCGGTGGTCATGCATTGTCTGCCCGCCCACCGAGGTGAGGAGATCACCCAAGAAGTCCTGGAGGGGCCTCGTTCTATCGCCTTTGATCAGGCGGAAAACCGCCTGCACGTTCAGAAGGCTATTCTGCTCTGGATCCTAAAGGGGGTAGAGCGATCAAGGGCTAAAGGGTTAAAGGGAAAAAGGTGAACGTCAAAAAAGTTGTTTTGGCCTATTCCGGCGGGCTTGACACCTCAGTGATCCTGAGGTGGTTGATTGAGCAATATCAATGCGAGGTGATTGCGTACTGCGCGGACCTCGGGCAGGGAGAGGACCTTGAGGCGGTTCGGCGCAAGGCATTGAAGACCGGAGCCAGCAGGGTGTTCGTAGACGATCTCCGCGAAGAGTTCATCCGGAGTTACGTCTTCCCCATGCTGCGGGCCAATGCCGTCTATGAAGGGTCCTACCTGCTCGGCACGTCGATCGCCCGTCCGCTCATCGCTAAAGGCCAGATTGAAGTTGCCATAAGAGAGAAGGCTGACGCTGTTGCCCATGGAGCGACAGGAAAAGGAAACGACCAGGTACGCTTCGAGCTTACGTATTATGCCCTTAAACCTGACGTGAAGGTGATCGCGCCGTGGCGCATCTGGGACCTGAACTCGCGCACTGCCCTAGTTGCCTATGCCCGGCGCCAGAAGATTCCCGTACCCGTCACGCCCGAGAGGCCTTACAGCACCGACCGCAATCTCTTTCATATCAGCTATGAGGGTGGAATCCTGGAGGACCCGTGGCTGGAGCCGCCGCCCGATATGTTTCTCTGGACGCGAGCGGCAGAGCGGGCGCCCAACCGGGCCGAGTATATTGAGGTCGAGTTTTCGCGCGGCGATCCCGTAGCTCTTAATGGCCGCCGGTTTTCGCCCGCTCGGCTGCTTTCCCGAGCGAATGCCCTGGGCGCAAAGCATGGCGTCGGGAGGGTGGACCTGGTCGAGAACCGCTATGTGGGCATGAAGTCGCGCGGCGTCTATGAAACGCCGGGAGGGACTCTTCTCCATACCGCGCATCGGGCTCTGGAATCCATCACCATGGACCGCGAGGTCATGCGGCTGAGAGATTCCCTCGTCTGGAAATATGCCGAGCTCATTTATTACGGTTATTGGTTCTCTCCCGAGCGGGAGCTTTTACAAAAGCTCGTCGACACTGCGCAGGAAAAGGTGAGCGGGCGTGTCCGCCTCAAGCTTTACAAAGGTAATGCTTTTGTCGTGGGTCGCAAATCTCAGTCGTCCCTGTATGATCCCAAGATGGCGACCTTCGAGGAAGGCGAGGGATATCACCAGGCTGATGCGGATGGTTTTATTCGGCTCAACGCTTTAAGGCTCAAACTGCGGACTTTAAAACAGGGCCAACCGATGAGGGGTGGCAGGCGGAAAAAAGGTTCAGGGTAAGGTGGAAAGAGACAAAAAATTGTGGGGGGGGCGTTTTACGGCCTCGACAGCAGAGTCGGTCGAGGCCTTTACCGCCTCTATCGAGGTCGATGCGCGGCTTTACCGCCACGACATCGCGGGCAGCATTGCCCATGCCAGGATGCTTGCGCGCCGGCGGATTATTTCTTCGCGCCAGGCGCGCCGGATCGTCCAGGGGCTCAAGTCGATCGAGCGGGAAATCGAGCGGGGCGCCTATCCGTTCTCCTCGGCCGACGAAGATATCCACATGAACATCGAGCGCCGCCTCATCCAAAAGATCGGTCGGGTGGGGGAAAGGCTTCATACGGCCAGGAGTCGGAATGACCAGGTGGCCCTGGACTTGCGCCTCTACCTGCGCGAGGAGCTGCGGGCGATCCACGAGGCATTGGAGGGGTTGAAGCGGGAAATTGCGCGAACGGCGAAGCGGCATTTGCAGGTCATCATGCCCGGATACACCCATCTGCAGAGGGCCCAGCCGGTGCTTTTTTCTCATCACCTGCTCGCTTATGCGGAGATGTTGGAGCGCGACAGCGAGCGCATGAGAGCTTGTCTGGAGCGGGTCAATGTCCTGCCCTTGGGATCGGGTGCGCTTGCGGGAACGAGCTTTCCCATCGATCGCTCCTATGTGGCCAGACAGCTCAAGTTCCCGCGAATATCCAAGAACAGCATCGACGCAGTAAGCGATCGGGACTTCATCTTGGAATTTCTTTCCGCTGCGGCGATCCTCTTCGTCCACTTGAGCCGCCTTGCAGAGGAGATGGTGTTGTGGTCTACGGAAGAATTCGGTTTCATCGAGATCCCGGACCGCTATTGCACGGGTAGCTCGATGATGCCGCAGAAAAAAAATCCCGACGTTCCCGAGCTCGTGCGGGGCAAATCGGGGCGCGTCTTCGGCCACTTGCAAGCCCTGCTGGCAGTGATGAAAGGGCTTCCTTTAGCCTACAACCGTGACCTCCAGGAGGATAAAGTTCCGCTGTTTGATACCGTGGATACGGTTAAAGGATGCCTCACGATGATGAGGGATGTGGTCCGGGAGGTAAAGGTCAAAAAAGAGCGGATGCGTGCGGCGGCTCAGGACGGATTTATGAACGCGACGGACTTGGCCGATTATCTGGTGCGGCGCGGGCTGAGCTTTCGCTCGGCCCATGCGTTGGCCGGGAAGGTAGTTCGTTTTTGCCTCGATCATGGCTGCCGGATCGAAGAATTGTCTCTTAAAGAACTCAGGCGATTCTCTCCCCGGTTCGAAAAGGATGTCCATGCCTTTTTGACGCCGGAGGCTTCCATCCGGCGCCGCCGCGCCCCCGGGGGGACCTCGGCGGTCAACGTGCGCCGCCGTTTGAAGGAGCTAGGAGTATGAGGAATCCAGGCGTGAGGCGTGAGGCGAGAGGTGGGGGAACAAGGATCTGCTTCTATCTTTTCTGTTGCCTGTTGCCTCTCGCCTTCGGCCTGCTTTCTTTTGGCTGCGGCAAGAAAGGCGATCCGCGGGCGCCAGAGCAGGCCATGCCGGAGGTGATCAACGATCTCAAGGCGGAGGCGGAGTCGCGCGGAATCGTTCTGACATGGACTCGGCCGCAGCGCTACGTAGACGGGAAAGAACTCCGGGACCTGGCGGGTTTCGTGATCTTTCGCAAGGAACTTTCTCAATCCTGTCCCGAGTGCCCGGTTCCCTACCGGGAGAGGACGGCGGTGAATGTGGAAGACCAGCAGAAATTTATCAAAAGGAGACGTTTTCGTTTCGTCGAAGAGGAGCTCAGTCCCAAGACGATCTACCGCTACCGGGTCTTTACCCAGCTCCTGGACGGCTCCCTCAGCGAGCCTTCCAATGAGGTCGAGGTCGTCTGGAGGCCCTGATGCATTACTTTGAGTACCGCAGCGGAGAACTGCATGCTGAAGGGGTGCCGGTGCGGCGCATCGCAGAGGAAGTGGGAACCCCGACCTACGTTTACAGCCTGGCTACGTTAAGGCGCCACTATCAAATCTTCGATCAGGCCTTTGCCCGTCTGCCTCACCTCGTGTGCTTCTCCGTGAAAGCGAACTCTAACCTGGCCGTGCTTCGGGTTTTCGTTCGGGCGGGAGGGGGATTCGATATCGTCTCGGGGGGAGAGCTCTTCCGGGCCCTCAAAGCGGGAGCCGATCCGAAGAAAATCGTTTTTTCCGGGGTCGGGAAGCGGACGGACGAGATGGAAGACGCTCTGAGGGCTGGGATTTTGATGTTCAACGTAGAGTCGCAACAGGAGCTGCGAGTCCTCAATGAAGTTGCCCGGAGCCTGGGGAAGAAGGCGCCGATCAGCCTCAGGGTCAATCCCGACGTGGATCCCCGGACCCATCCCTATATCTCGACCGGGATGAAAAAGAGCAAGTTCGGAATCGACATCAAACGCTCTGTCGAAGAATACAAAAAGGCTCTTTCCCTCTCCTACCTCGAAGTGATCGGGGTAGACTGCCACATCGGCTCCCAGCTCACTTCGATTCCTCCCTTCGTCGACGCGCTGGAGCGAGTCAAGCTTCTGCTAGGAGCCCTAAGGACAGAAGGCTGTCACATTCGTTATCTCGATCTGGGAGGCGGGTTGGGGATCCGTTACAAGGACGAAGAGCCACCCCATCCAGATCTCTATGCGGAGGCGATAATCCGCGGGCTTGGAGGTCTCAATGTGATCCTGATCCTGGAACCGGGACGGGTCATCGTGGGAAACGCGGGAATCCTGGTTACCAAGGTCCTTTACTTGAAGGAAACCGAGGATAAAAAATTTGTCGTCGTCGATGGCGCCATGAACGACCTCATCCGTCCCGCTCTCTATGGTTCTTATCAAGGGATTCTTCCTGTGGAGGAACGAACAGGAGAGACCATGGTGGCAGACGTGGTGGGGCCGATCTGCGAAAGCGGGGACTTCTTCGCCAAAGACCGTGAGATTCCGAGGCCGAAGCCAGGGGATCTTCTGGCCGTGATGAGCGCCGGCGCTTACGGGTTTTCCATGTCTTCAAACTATAATTCGCGAGCGAAGGCCGCGGAGGTACTGGTGGACGGGGAGAGTTTTTACGTGGTTAGGGAGAGAGAGAGCCTGCAAGACCTCATCCGCGGAGAAGCGATTCCGTCGATCCTCCATTAGGATGAAGGGTTAAAGGGAAGATGGCAGACATCTCCTTTACCAAAATGCAGGGTTGTGGGAATGACTTCGTCGTGTTGGATTTTCTGCGGGACGAGATCCCAGATCTTGGTAGGATCGCGCAGCGACTCTGCGACCGGCGCTTCGGCATCGGGGCAGATCAGCTCCTTACGGTTCATCCCTCCAAGGTCGCTGACTTCAAGATGGAGATCTATAATGCCGACGGCGGCCAGGTGGAAATGTGCGGGAATGGGATACGGTGTTTTACCAAATATGTGGTCGAGCATGGATTGACTCAAAAGAAGGAGCTCGCCGTGGAAACCTTAGCTGGCGTCATTCGACCGCGGCTGGTGGGAGATCTCGTGGAAGTCGACATGGGGGAACCGATCCTCGAGGGAAGGAAGATTCCGGTTGAAGCGGACGGGAAAGTTCTCAACGCCCCTTTACAGGTGGATGGGCAGGTCTACCAGGTCAGTTGTGTCTCGATGGGAAACCCCCACTGTGTCGTCTATCTTGAAGAGATCGAGGGACTAGACCTTCAAAAGATCGGCCCTCGCTTTGAGCACCACCTGTTTTTTCCCAAGCGTGTGAACACGGAGTTTGTCAAAGTGCTCAACCGCTGGGAGGCCAGGATGAGAGTTTGGGAGCGGGGAGCGGGGGAGACCCTAGCCTGCGGAACCGGAGCCTGCGCGGTAACCGTCGCGGGCTCGTTGACCGGCAGAACCGACAGGAAGGTTACGGTTCACCTCCGGGGTGGAGATCTTTTGATTGAATGGCGCGAGAACAGCCACGTCTATATGACCGGCGGGGCAGAAGAGGTATTTCACGGGACAGTAAAAATTTAACAGGAGTATTCGTATGTTTTCCGGTTCTATGGTGGCCCTAGTGACTCCGTTCAAAGACGGAAAGGTAGATTGGGAAAGCTTGGAGGGGTTGGTGGAGTTCCATATAAAGAATGGCACCCACGGCATCGTCCCGTGCGGGACGACCGGCGAATCCGCCACCCTCACGCATCAGGAACACGATGCGGTCATCGTAGCGGTCATCAAGGCTGTGAAGAAAAGGGTCCCTGTCATCGCGGGGACTGGGTCTAACTCCACGGAAGAGGCCATCCGCCTCACCCGCGAGGCGGAAAAAGCGGGTGCGGACGGAGCGCTTCTGATCTCCCCTTACTACAATCGTCCCACGCAGGAAGGGATCTATCAACATTACAAAAAAGTCGCTGAGTCGGTTGGAATCCCCCTGATCGTTTATAACATCCCGGGCCGGACAGGCTCCAAGATCGAGCCGGAGACATTGGCACGCTTGTCCGACATTAAAAATGTCGCAGGCGTGAAGGAGGCTACCGGCTCGGTCGATCAAGCCATCGATGTGCTCCGTCTCTGCGGGGATCAATTGGCAGTCTATTCAGGCGAAGACTCGTTGACCTTTTCTCTTATGGCCTTGGGAGGTAAAGGAGTCATCTCCACGGTGGCCAACATAGTTCCCAAAGAGATGTCCGAGCTGGCTCAGGCCTGTCTCAAGGGGGATTGGGAGAAGGGGAGAAGTCTTCAGCTCAAGCTTGTCCCGCTCATTCGCGCTGTCTTCATCGAGACCAACCCGATTCCGGTCAAGACCGCCCTTTCTCTCATGGGCAAGTGCCGGGCAGACTTGCGTCTTCCCATGACCCCCATGGCGGAGCCCAATCTTAAGAAGCTCAGACAGACCATGGCCGATTTCGGCCTCATCTGAGGTTGGCATGTTAGGTCTGGTCGTCTGCGGAGCAGCGGGCAGGATGGGAGGCACGGTGGTGCGTCTTATCCAGGAGAGCACGGGTGTAAGGCTCGTTGGCGCCGTCGAGTGGTCCGGCAGTCCCCAAATCAACAAGGATGCAGGTGAGGTGGCGGGTGTCGGCAAGATTGGGGTTCCGATCGCTGCTCAAATTGAGCCTCTGTTGAAAGGGCAGGTCGTTGTCATCGAATTCACCACCCCGGAAGCCACCCTGGAGCATCTGAAAATTGCAGCCCGGAACGGTTCGCCCATCGTCATCGGCACGACGGGTTTTAATCCGAAGCAATTGGCTGAGATAAAACGGCTGTCGCGCCGGACTCGAGTGCTCATGTCACCCAACATGAGCGTCGGGGTAAACCTTCTGGTAAGTCTTTTAGGCAAAGTGGCCGAGACGCTTGGGGAAGATTATGACGTGGAGATCGTCGAGGCGCACCACCGCTTCAAGAAAGACGCGCCGAGCGGGACTGCCCTAGCCTTGGGGCGCGCTGTAGCTCAGGCGCTAAAAAGAGATCTGGACAAGGTCGGGGTTTGCGGCCGCAAGGGGATTGTTGGGGAGAGGACCAGGAAAGAGATTGGTGTCATGGCTGTCCGTGCTGGTGATATCGTCGGTGAGCATACCGTGATCTTCGGCGGATTGGGCGAGAGAGTCGAGTTCATTCACCGTGCCCACAGCCGCGATACCTTCGCCCGGGGCGCCATCCGCGCCGCCCAATGGCTGGTCAAGCAGAAGAAGGGCCTCTACAGCATGCAGGACGTGTTAGGGCTGGACTAGAATCTATTCATGGTAGATCTGGACACCGTTGTTTCCCTCTGCAAGCGGCGCGGGTTTATCTTTCAATCAAGCGAAATCTACGGCGGGCTCGGCTCGGCGTGGGATTACGGGCCGCTCGGGGTGGAGTTTAAGAATAATGTGAAGCGTCTCTGGTGGCGCGACAATGTCCAACTCAGAGACGACATGGTCGGCCTCGACGCGGCGATCTCGATGCACCCGAGGGTGTGGGAAGCGAGTGGCCATGTCGCGGGTTTTTCGGACCCCTTTACAGGTTGCTCTGAATGTGGCCGGCATTATAGAGCGGATCAGATTTACGAGGCGATATGGAACAGCAAGTGGTTTCGTGCGATCCAAAAGGTGCTAGAGGGACCAGCCGCCAAAAAGAACGAGTGGCTGGCGATTTTGAATTGGGCAGAAAGCGATGGCAAAAAGATTGCTCCCAATTTTCCGCTATCTAAGGGTGTGGATTACCCTTTGGTTCCTACTGGATATCCATTTGAAGGTCCAGAGGATCCTAAGTTTCGCGAATTCCTGGAGACTCTCGGAAGGAAGATAATCGCGACTGATGGAAGTCGGACCGAACCTGTGCCGTGTCCCAATTGCGGAGCAGTTAAGATGTCAGTTGCGAAGCCCGCAAGTTTAATGGTCGAAATCTTTCTCGGCCCAGTGAAAGAGACAGCCACAAAAACCTTTTTGAGACCAGAAACTGCTCAGGGCATCTTCGTCAATTTTGATAACGTCCTCCAGGCGTCGCGCAAGAAGTTGCCGTTTGGAATCGCCCAGATCGGCAAGGCCTTTCGGAATGAAATCACGCCCGGCAACTTTACCTTTCGCACGCGCGAGTTCGAGCAGATGGAGATCGAGTACTTTGTCATACCAGGCACGGACGAGGAATGGCATCAAAAGTGGATCGATGAGCGCTTCTCCTGGTATCAGAGATACGGCATCCGAAAGGAGAATATCAGACTTCGGGAGCACACTAAGGATGAGCTTGCCTTCTATGCCAAGAGATGCGTGGACATTGAGTACCTATTTCCTATGGGATGGAGCGAACTCGAAGGAATCGCCGATCGCACCGATTACGACCTGAAGCGCCACTCAGAGTTCAGCGGGAAGACGCTTGAGTATTTCGATGAAGAAAGCAAGCAAAAACTGATACCTTACGTGATCGAACCCTCAGCCGGCGCTGACAGGTCGGCCCTCGCCTTTCTCATTGACGCCTACCATCAGGAAGAGGTCAGGGGCGAAAAACGGGTTGTCTTGAGATTCCATCCCGAACTCGCGCCGGTCAAGATCGCCGTCCTGCCGCTGCTGAAGAAGAATAGCCAGATCGTCGAGACCGCAAAGAAGATCTGTGCCGATCTTCGGAAACACTGGCACTCTGTTTACGATGACACGGCATCCATTGGCCGGCTTTACCGACGCCAGGACGAGATTGGCACGCCCTTCTGTGTCACCGTGGATGTCCAAACTGTAGGCGATGGAAAGACGCCTGCCGATGAGAAGGTGACCATCCGCGACCGCGACACCATGCAACAGATCCGAGTCCCTATCACCGCCCTCGAAGCGACGATGGCCGATCTCATGGCCGGGAAGTGGTCTGAGGTCGCAAAACAATTCCCGGCACAACCCGTTGCCTAGATAAGTCGGAGAGCCCGTGACGGGAATTTGTATCCCGGAAATGCTTTGCCAAGATCGCTCTGCCCCATGTGACGGGAAAGGACTTCTCCACACACCGCACGGAAATCTGTGGTGAGATCGAGATCGCAGCCTTCATAAAGAAGTTCGGGCTCCAGCCCAGCCCAGCGGCCATAGACCTTGTCGCCTTTTCCTCGGGGGGAAGCTTCCGCCAGGTCTCCAGTTTCCTTTGCAGATCGCCCTTTTCTGCGGGGGAAAGGGATTTCCAGCGCTCGTATCGCTCTCTCAGCTCTTGTTTTTCCTGCGGGCTCATCTGCCGCCAGCGATCGAGGGCTGCTTTCGCGTCGTCCGACCTCTCTTGGGCCGAAGCGACCAAAGGGAGCGATAGGAAGAGGGAAAAACTATTCGCCAAATTATCCGTTTCACTTTTGCCTATCCTTTGTTCTTCCCCGCCGGGTGTCTTGGGAGCTTGGTTCCGTCCCGCGCCCTTCCATTCGGTCTAAATTTTCCATTTGCCGCATCAGGTCGAGGTCCTTTATCATTTCCCAATCCCTTAGGAGTTCCATGAGTTTCAGCATCTCCCGATTCGGTTGCTCCTCCTGTTTAGTGCCGGCAAAAGAAGAGGAGTAAAAAAGCAGGAGAAAAAAGACCCATGTGGCGTGCCTCACATCCCTCCTCCATCTCACGCGGAGCCGCTTCCCGGGCCCCCTCTGGCTTCAAGCAGGTCCAGAGAATCCAGCAGATCCATGGCTTTGAAGAATTCGAGGTTTTCCGCGATGGGTAAAATCTCCAAAAGGGCCTCTTCATCGGGCGGCAGGTCCGTTGGCATCCAAAGCCTCTTGCGGAAGGTCAGGGTGAGGGCAAGAATCAGGACCAGAGCGGTGGCAAGCGCCGGCACCGACCAAGAGCGATAGCTCAGAAATACCCCCTTCCACCAGGGAATTTTTGCTTCGACGGCCGCCCCGGTCATACCGTTTGTTTCCGAGATCTTATCCGCCTTCTCGTTGATCGACTCCCAGGCGACCCTTTTCCTGCGTCTCTGATAGTCGACGCAGAGATTGACTAGGATACGATAAAACCAGGTGTAAAAGCTCGATTGTCGATCGAAACCCTTCATGTTGGTAAAGGCGCGCAAAAACGCTTCTTGGGAGAGATCTTTAGCCTCCTCTCGGTCGCGCGTGAAGTGGAAGGCGATACGATAGGCCTTTTGTTTATACCGTTCCACCAGAACCTCGAACGCCTTGTTGCCACCCTTCCGGGCCAGAGCCACTAGCCCCTCATCCCCCATCTCCGCAGCTTGGCCCCTCAGCATAGGAAGTCAGGTCTTTTCGTTACGCTCGGAGGATGGACCCAGAGGGCCTGCCTCGATAACCCTCCTTTGATTAATAGAATTTAGGCTTCTCCCAGCCCTTGTCTCTTTAGACGTTCTGGGTCTAGGAAGGTTTACTGGGATCCGGCCGCCGGTTCTTGGCTCCTCCAAGGACGCTATCTTAGAGGCTTTCCAGCCACGGACAATCTGAATTTTTGGGCTTTGGCTTGACAAGGGAGGGCGTTAAATTTAAACTTAAACTTGACATTTTGTCTTCTGCAGAGCTATGGTGCCGGATAATCTGGAGCAGCTTGAGGTCAAGATCAATCAGTTGCTCGAAAAGCACGAGCGTGTAAAGGAGCAAAAAGAATTGGCGGAGAGAAAGCTCCAGGAGAAGGAAAGCGAGTGGCATCAGTTACGGGGCCAGTTGCGCCAGTACGAGCGGGAGCGAAGTGAAATTCGGGAGAAATTAGAAAAACTCCTCGGCCATTTTCAGCGTTTGGATCTTCCTTGACGTGAGGAAGCCCTGATGAAAAAGACTGTGAATGTGGAGATCATGGGTCAGACGTTCACAGTCAGCAGCGATGCCGAGGAGGGTTACGTGCGTAAGGTTGCCGAGTATGTGGACGGGAAGATCCGGGAGGTCCTCAAAACGGGACGTCCGGTTGCCAAGTCCAGTGTGGCGATGCTGGCCGCGCTCAACATCGCTGACGAATATTACCGGTTGAAAGAAAGCTATGATGCCATCGCATCGCGGTTAAGCCGTCTCTCAAAAAGGCTTTCAACCACTTTAACTGAGGAGGGCTAAAAACTGAGTTGATCCCTTTCCCCTGCGGTGCTCGTGATCAGTGGAGGCAACTTAGAACCAACAAAGAAAAAAGGGAAGCTGTCTCTTGCCGTGGCCGTCAGGCCCCTATCTACGGGGAAGACTCAAGCGGTAATATGGCGTCCACCTGGTATTCCAGGTTCAAGTTGATCCTTTGACACGGCACAAAGCGGGGGAAACCGAAATCACCAGTAGGGCGGAAAGATGGGGGAGGGGTGGGGGTCCCGTAAAAGGTTCTGATCTATTGCTTTTGTGCCTGTGGATTTAATCATGGTTGGGATGGCCAGTGTTGAAGGATCGGAGATTGTATTACCGTTCGCCCTGACGTGGGTCGTCGTGGGTGTCGGTCGGTTCCTTTTCCGGGGAGCGCCGGCAGGGCAACGCGCTCCTCATCTCAGTAGATCAGGCTTTTAGGTACTCGCCTTCCTTTTCATCCTCTCGGCTCGTTACCCTCCCTCCATAGACTCCCCGTTCCGAGGTTGAGATGAGGGAGAAAAAGCAACGGCTGCGGGTTCGGTCCCTTGTGCGGCACGAATCTTTTTCAGGTTCCGAGCTTTGTCGATGGGGCTGGCTGATTCAGCAAAAAGTCCTCGAGTTTTCACCCTATCTCGCTGCCCGCACGGTCGTGCTCTATAGCCCGATCGGGCGTGAGGTCGCCACCGAATTCATCCGTGACCAGGCGTTGAGGGTGGGGAAAAAATTGTTCTATCCCAAGCTCGGAGACCAAAAGCATCTGCATTGGGTCCATGTGAGTTCCGCCGAAGAGCTCAGGCCCGGGGGCTGCGGTATCCTGGAGCCCATGGGGGACAGGATACTGACCCGGGAAGATCAACAGCGCTCAGTCGTGTTTGTCCCCGGTCTCGCCTTTGATTTTCAAGGCAATCGACTGGGCAGAGGGTGGGGTTGGTATGACCGGGCGCTGAGCTTGCTGGAGCAAGGGGTTAGTTTTGTGGCATTGGCGTATGAATTTCAAATGGTAGAGAAGTTGCCGGCTGAAGCGTGGGATCGAAAAATGCACCATATCATTACGGAAAAACGAATTATCGATTGCGGGGACGGAGCTTCCCCAGCAGGCTGGGTTCCATAGTTTTCGTCGGTCGTAAAGGGGGTGATATCCTTGGAGTTGGAAGTCATGCTGATAGGAGCTGGAGGTTTTTTGCTGGGGCTTTTGTTGGCGGTCGCTGTGGTTTGGTATCGAAGGAAACAGCGCCAGATCCAGTTAGAGCTGGCGCAGAACACGGCGGCGCGTATCCTTGAAGAGGCCAAGAAGGAGGCCAGCGCGGTCAAGAAGGAAGCGGAGATCCAGGCCCGGGATGGCATGCTGCAGGCCAAGCTTGAGTTTGAAAAAGAAGTGCGGGAGATGCGGCGAGAGCTCCAGTCCTTAGAGAGGCGGCTGATCAGTCGAGAGGAAAGCTTGGACAAGAGGGTGGAGGCCTTAGAGAAACGCGAGACAGAGTTGGGTAGGCGCGAGGCCGGCGTCAACGCCCGAGAGAAGAGCACCGAGGAGAAAGCGGCTGAGTGTACGCGGCTAGCCCAAGAGGCGCGCCGACAATCGGAACAAGTGGCAGGGATGACACGGGAGGAGGCGAAGAGAAATCTCGTCGAACAGATGGTCGGGGAGGCCAAGCACGAGTCGGCCAAGCGTATCCGCGTCATTGAGGAAGAGGCTAAGGAGGAAGCCGCCCGAAGAGGGCAGAAAATTGTGGCCTTGGCGATCGAGAGGTTAGCCGGGGATTTCGTGGCTGAGCGCACGGTGACGGTCGTGTCATTACCCAACGACGAAATGAAAGGAAGGATTATCGGCCGCGAAGGCCGCAACATCCGTGCTTTAGAGGCCGCAACGGGAATCGATTTGATTGTTGACGATACCCCGGAGGCGGTGATTATCTCGGGTCATAACCCGATTCGGCGCGAGATCGCCCGGCTATCGCTGGAAAAACTCATATCTGACGGGCGCATCCACCCGGGCAGGATCGAGGAGGTGGTGCGGAAGGCCGAGCAGGAGATTGAGGACGCGATCCGCGAGGCGGGACAGAAGGCGGTCTTCGACGTGGGAGTGCACGGAATCCATCCCGAACTCATTCGGTTGCTGGGGAGACTTAAGTTCCGTTACAGCTACGCACAGAATGTGCTGCTGCACTCGATCGAGGCGGCCTTTATCTGTGGCATGATGGCGGCGGAATTGGGTTTGAACGAGAAGCAGGCGAGGCGCGCGGCTTTGCTCCACGATATCGGCAAGGCGGTGGATCATGAGGTGGAAGGATCCCACGCCATCATCGGGGCGGAGCTGGCCCGCAAGTACGGCGAGTCGCCGAAGATTGTCAACGCGATCGCCGCGCACCATGAAGACGTTAAGGCCGAGACGATTTTGGCGCCCTTGGTGGATGCGGCCGACGCCCTTTCGGGAGCCCGTCCCGGGGCACGGCGGGAGATGGTCGAGACCTACGTCCGGCGCCTGGAGGAGTTGGAGCGCATCAGCAACTCATTCAAGGGTGTGGAAAAATCCTATGCGGTCCAGGCCGGAAGGGAAATCAGGATTATTGTGCAGTATGATACCGTCACCGATGAGGAAGCGGGTCTGATGGCGCGCGAGATCGCGCGGAAGATTGAGAGCGAAATGACCTATCCAGGGCAGATCAAGGTCACCGTGATCCGTGAAGTTCGCGCCGTGGAATACGCCCGCTAACATTGGTTTTAAGTTTTTAATTCTCTACGGGTCTAATTCCCCGCAGCTTGCTGCGATAGGGATGATGAATTCCTTGGAGATACCCCGCAGCTTGCTGCGGGGTAGTTCATTTCTTGGTTTTTAGTTACCGGATTTCAACTTAAAACTCAAAACTAAAAACTTTCAGACTGATGCGTGTTTTGCTTCTAGGCGATGTGGTAGGCCAGCCGGGGCGAAGGGCAGTCCGAGACTTGGTCCCCTCCTTGATCAGTAGCGAGGGGATTGATCTGGTGATTGCGAATGCGGAGAACGCAGCCGGAGGAATGGGGGTGGATGTCAAAAGCGCCGAGGAACTCTTCTTGGGCGGCGCGCACGTCCTCACATCTGGAAACCACATCTGGAAAAAAAGAGAGATATATCCCTATTTAGAATCTCATTCCCTTCTTCTCCGTCCGGCGAACTATCCGAAGGGAACGCCGGGCCGGGGATGGGTGGAATGGCAGGGTGACGCGGGTCTGCGTGCCCTCATCATCAATGTGCAGGGCCGTGTTTTTATGCCCAACCACGTCGATGATCCCTTTCGCTGTGTGGAGACGATCTTGCGCGAACACGGCGGTTATTCTCGGGTGGTGATAGTCGATGTTCATGCCGAGGCGACTTCGGAAAAGAGCGCTATGGGATGGTTTTTGGACGGCAGGGTTTCAGCCGTGTATGGTACCCACACGCATATTCAGACGGCAGACGAGAGGGTTCTTCCCAACGGTACGGCGTATATCACGGATCTCGGGATGTGCGGGCCTGTGGATTCGGTCATTGGGATCGAGAAGGAGATCGTGGTCGAGGGTTTCTTGACCCAGCTGCCACGCAGGTTCGACGTCGCTAAAGAGAATGTCGTGTTGCAAGGGGCGGTTTTGGAGGTTGATGAGAGCACGGGGAAGGCCTCGGACATTCGACGCCTGCGCATTCCCTGGAAGAGGCCTGGAGCGTGAAAATGGATCCACGTCAGCACTTGGAGATCATCCAGCGGGGAGCCGTCGAGATTCTTCATGAAGAAGAGCTGCTCAAGAAACTTGCGCGGAAAACATCCCTAAAGGTCAAGGCAGGATTTGATCCAACCGCGCCGGACCTCCATCTAGGTCATACCGTCTTGATCCAGAAGATGAAGCAGTTCCAGGACCTGGGGCATGAGGTCATCTTTCTGATTGGGGATTTCACCGGCATGATCGGAGATCCCTCCGGGAGATCTGAGACCCGTAAACAGCTTACCCGGGAGGAGATCATTAAGAACGCCGAGACCTACAAAGAGCAGATTTTTAAGATACTCGATCCGCAAAAAACCCGGATCGAGTTCAACAGCCGCTGGATGGAAAAAATGGATGCGGGATCGCTCGTTAAGCTCAGCGCGAAATATACCGTGGCGCGAATGTTGGAACGGGAGGATTTTAAGCAGCGGTACCAAACCCAGCAACCCATCAGCATCCATGAATTTCTCTACCCTCTTATTCAGGGTTATGACTCGGTGGTCCTCAAGGCTGATGTGGAACTGGGAGGGACAGATCAGCGATTTAACTTGCTCGTTGGCAGAGAGCTCCAAAGAGAGTACGGAGAGGAGCCTCAGGTGGTGTTGACCATGCCTCTGTTGGAGGGCACTGACGGGGTCAACAAGATGAGCAAGTCGCTCAATAACTACATCGGGATCAGTGAACCCCCGGAGGAGATTTTCGGGAAGACCATGTCCATTTCGGATGAGTTGATGTGGCGCTATGCCGAATTGTTGAGCGACCAAGATCTCGATGAAATTCAAAGGACTCGCCAGCGGGTCAGAGAGGGTCGGGTCCACCCGATGGAGTTTAAGAAATCCCTCGCTTACGAGATCGTGTCTCGTTATCACGGGAAGGCCGCTGCAGATACTGCGCAGGATTATTTTGCAGCCCGGCATCAGAGGAGGAAGTCGGTTCCGAAAAACATCCGCCGACGATTTTTGCCTCCCGACCGGATTGGGATTTGCCAGCTTCTGGTAGACCTTCAATTCGCGCGGTCTAAGGGAGAGGCCAAGAGGTTGATTGCTCAAGGAGCGGTCAGGGTCGACGGGAAAACGGTCAAAGAAGCGGACTTCGAGTTTCAGGGAAAGGTTCACCGGCTGGTCGAGGTGGGCAAAACCCGCATCGCGCAGGTTGAGGAGGGACCGAAAAATAATTTAGAGCGCTCCCTCTCTTGACAAGGATTCTGGATTCACATATAAGGTGTTTTTGCCTCTTGAAGGGCAAAAGAGATTGGTCTTTGAAAACTAAATAGTAGCAACCATCCAAAATTTGGGTGGGACGGTTTAGGGCTTCTGTTAAGCCGATGAGGTACAGCTATCAAACGATTCAGTCAATCCACCGCCAAAGGCGGATTGAAGATTTTAACTGGAGAGTTTGATCCTGGCTCAGAACGAACGCTGGCGGCGTGCCTAACACATGCAAGTCGAGCGAGAAAGGGGTAGCAATACCCTGAGTAAAGCGGCGCACGGGTGAGTAACACGTAGGTAACCTGCCTCTAAGACTAGGATAACCTGTTGAAAGACGAGCTAATACTAGATAAGACCACGGTCCCCTCGGGGACAGGGGTCAAAGGTGGCCTCTGCATGCAAGCTATCACTTAGAGATGGGCCTGCGCACCATTAGCTAGTTGGTAGGGTAATGGCCTACCAAGGCAAAGATGGTTAGCTGGTCTGAGAGGATGACCAGCCACACTGGGACTGAGACACGGCCCAGACTCCTACGGGAGGCAGCAGTGGGGAATCTTGCGCAATGGGCGAAAGCCTGACGCAGCAACGCCGCGTGGGTGATGAAGGCCTTCGGGTCGTAAAGCCCTGTCGGAAGGAACGAATGCTTCCGCCACGAACAATGGCGGAAAGTGACGGTACCTTCAAAGGAAGCACCGGCTAACTCCGTGCCAGCAGCCGCGGTAAGACGGAGGGTGCAAGCGTTGTTCGGAATTATTGGGCGTAAAGGGCGTGTAGGCGGCCTGCTAAGTCATGTGTGAAAGCCCTCGGCTCAACCGGGGAATGGCGCATGAAACTGGTAAGCTAGAGTACCGAAGAGGGGGGTGGAATTCCCGGTGTAGCGGTGAAATGCGTAGATATCGGGAGGAACACCGGTGGCGAAGGCGGCCCCCTGGTCGGATACTGACGCTGATACGCGAAAGCGTGGGGAGCAAACAGGATTAGATACCCTGGTAGTCCACGCTGTAAACGATGGGCACTAGGTGTCTGGGGTATTGACCCCCTGGGTGCCGCAGCTAACGCATTAAGTGCCCCGCCTGGGGAGTACGGTCGCAAGATTAAAACTCAAAGGAATTGACGGGGGCCCGCACAAGCGGTGGAGCATGTG
>MGSI01000098.1 GCA_001798455.1 Deltaproteobacteria bacterium RIFCSPLOWO2_02_FULL_57_26
GACCGTCTCAGCTACTCAGTATTTCCTTAGCGATCTCACTCACCCGTTTACCATCCACTCGGCCCGTGACCTGGGGCATAACCTGCTTCATCACTTTTCCAAGGTCTTTCACCCCTGCGGCCCCCACCTCCTCGACGGCGCTCCGAATCAGGGCGCGAACTTCATCCTCGCTCAACGCCTCGGGAAGATACCGCCGCAAGATCTCAAGCTCCGCCTCTTCCTTCTCCACCAAATCGCTCCTTCCGCCTTTGCGAAAGTACTCGATGGATTCCTGCCCTTGTTTATATAAGGAGGCAATGGTTTTCAGTGTCTCCTCTTGGGTCAGCTCTCGGCGACCCTTGATCTCTTCGTTGTGGAGGGCCGACAAAAGAAGCCGCAGGGTGGAGAGAGTGACGCGGTCCCCGCGCCGCATAGCCGCTTTCATGGCATCCTGAATCTCGGCCTTGAGTTCCATCGTTCGCCTACCGCTGCGCTGACTGAGCCCGCCAAGTTAGAAGTAGTGCCGGGATCGTCTCAAGGCGCGCTTCTTGGCCGCTATCGCCTTCTTCTTCCGCTTCACGCTGGGTTTTTCGTAATGTTCCCGCTTACGCAGTTCAGCTAGGATGCCGGCCTTTTCGCAGAGCTTCTTAAAGCGACGAATCGCGCTCTCTATCGACTCGTTGTCTCTGACTCTTACTCCAGTCATAATTCCGTATCACCCCCCACTCTTCCCTGGGTGGATGCAGGATCTCCCCGCTTGAAACCTATTTATTTTATCCGATCTATCTCTCAAGTCAAGCAACGCCCCCGTCTTTCTTGACGGTAAGCGCCAAGCTCGGTAGGATGGTTAAACGTTATATGCGCAGCTGTGTCCCAATAGAAAGATTCTCCATCCTAGGGTGGTGGCCGGTTTTCCTGCTTCTCTATATCCTTGCCCCGAGCCCAACCCTTGCCTTAACGCATGAACTGGAGTCTTTCGCCCTCCCCAACGGACTTAAAGTCATCCTTAAAAGAGACACCTCGTCCCCCCTGGTAGCCCTGCAACTGTGGGTGGAGGCCGGCGCGGCCGATGAAGCACCCGACGAGGTCGGCCTGGCACACCTCTTGGAACATATCCTTTTCCGGGGCTCGTCCGAGGAAGGAAAAGGCAAGCTTGCAGGGGAAGTCGAGAAATTGGGCGGGAGGATAAACGGTTTTACTTCCCACGACCGCACTGTCTATCACTTAGTCGTGCCTGCCTCCCAGGTCCAAAGCGGGCTCGGGATCCTCGCGCGGCTGATGCATTTGCCCAGCCTGGGTGAGCAGGAACTCCGGAACGAGATCCAAGTGGTGCTCGAGGAATGGAGGCAAGCACAGGACAATCCCAGGACCAGAGTTGGCCGAGAGCTGTTCAAAATGGCCTACCGCAACCACCCGTATGGTCGGCCGATTATCGGGACTCCGGATACGCTGGGAGGCATGACTTGGGAGAGGGTGAGCCGCTTTCATGCCCGCTGGTATTCGGCGGCGAATATGACGCTTGTGGTGGTTGGAAACGTCGAGAGCGAGCAGACGAAAAAAAACCTGGCCCAGCTTTTTGCGGATCTCCCGGAGCGCAGCCCCCCCACCCGAAATCGTGCCCTGGAGCCACCGCAAGCGGAGCCGCGCATCGCGGTCGTGCGAGCGCCGGTCCGACAGTCGCATCTGGTGATCGGGTTTCCGATGCCCAGGGCGGCGAACCCGGAGACCCCGGCCGTCGATTTCCTTGCCTTCATCCTGGGGCGAGGGGAGAGTTCTCGTTTGGCGCAGAAAGTGAAGATTGCCGAGGGCTACGTCAATTCCATTTCCGCCTCCACCTTTACTCCCAAAGACCCCGGCCTTTTCCTCATCGAAGCTCAACTCGAGACAGTCAAATCCCTGGGGGCTTTGAAGGCCACCCTCAAAGAGGTCTTCCGCCTACGGGAAGAGCCGGTATCCCCATCGGAACTAAGCCGCGCCCACGTCAACTTCGAGCGCACCTTTGTCGAAACCAAGGAGACAGTTCAAGGGGAGGCCGACCGGCTCGGCAGGTTTCAGGCGCTTTATGGCAATCCGAACTACGAAAAGTCATATCTGGAGACGATCCGGAAGCTTGACGCGCGTAAGCTGCAAGAGGTTACGCAAACCTTCTTTCGCGCCGACCGCCTCTCGGTGTCGCTGCTCGTCCCCGAAGAGACAGCCGAACTGCCCGATCCCCAAGAGATCGCGAGCTTGATCCGTTCCCTCCAGGGGTCGTCCGGCACGCCGCAGGCGACACGGGAGAACGGGGTGCTCAGAGCCACCTTGGGAAACGGCTTGAGGATCCTCATTCAGGAAGACCATCGTCTGCCGCTCTTCGCCGTCCATGCCGGTGTGATCGGCGGGCTGCTCCTCGAACACGATGCCAACAATGGAATCCACAATTTCATCGCCGCAATGCTGACCCAAGGGAGCCCCCGCCTCACTTCCTCCCAGTTGGTGCACGAAGTGGAGCACCTCGGGGGAAGCCTGAACGGCTCAGCGGGGAATAGCACGCTCAGCCTGGCCGGTATTTTTCCAAGCGAGAACGCCGAAAAAGGTTTGGAAATTTTCCTTGATACCCTTCTCCATCCGGCTTTCCCTGAGGCAGAGCTCGAAAAGAAAAGACAGGAGACTCTCCTCCGGATAAAGAATCGCGACGAACGCTCCCGTGCCCAGGTGTTCCGCCTCTTTTATCAAACCCTTTTCCGCAGCCACCCCTACCGGCTCCCCCCAGCGGGCGAAAGGGAGCAGGTCTTGCGTTTTCACCGCGAGGACCTGGTGAGCCATTACTACAGGTTGATCTCTCCGGATAGAGTAGTTCTGACCCTTGTGGGCGACATCGATGGCGAAGAAATCTTGAGACACCTGCACCACAAACTCTCGGAGCTGCCTCAAAGCGCCTCGAGCTTCACCCCTCCTCCCGCCGAGGTAGAGATCAGCGAAACACGGGTGGGCAAAAAATCTACGAAGCTCAAGCAGGCCCACCTGGTTCTTGGTTATCCTGCCCCCGCACAGGGGCATGCCGATTACTTCACCCTCAAGGTGCTGGAGGTGATCCTATCACGGATTGGCGGCAGGTTATTCGTGGATCTGAGAGACAGGCAGGGGCTGGCCTATTCGGTGGGGGCTTTTTCCCTTGAGGACCCGTTCCAGGGTGCTTTCGGCTTCTATGCGGCAGGCGACCCCGCGAACGTCGAAGGGTTGAAGGAGGGCATTCTTCGTGAAGTCCAGCGACTCCAAGAAGAAAAAGTCACCGATCCAGAATTAATTCGAGCCAAAAATTACCTTCTTGGGAATTACCTGATCGCGCGCCAGACCAACGCAGCGAGAGCCGCCGATCTGACCTTCAACGAGCTTTTCGGCTTCGGCAGCGACTTCGCGCAGCGCTACCGTGAAGGGATCGAAAAGGTAAGCGCGGAAGATATCCTCCGTGCGGTCCGACAGTATCTTTCTCCGGACCGCTACGTCCTGGCCATCGTCGGTCCGTGAGCCACCAACCTATTGAGCATATCGTTCGGCATAGTACGGATTCAGGCCCTTCAGTTCTGAGAGCATTTCTATAATGAGTTCACTGGGGTCTAAAGTTTGACCCTGCTAACTCCTTACACCTGTCCCCTCACTTTTTTTTCGCCTCATTCCCCCTTCCACCATTTTGTACTCGAACAGCCGGCATTCGAGGGCGCCGTTGAAAAGCGGCGTACGCTTTGATGCGGCGAGCCGGATGAGCTTCGGCAGGCGCATGTCGGCGCTGAGAATATAGGCCCGCCAGCCGCTGAATTTTTTCTTCAGCACATCGCCCAGCTTTGGGTACAGCTCCGCCAGCTCCTGCAGCTCGCCGAGGCGCACACCATAAGGCGGGTTGGTGACGATGATGCCTTCCTTTGCCGGCGCGGAGATTTCCTGGATGTCCGCCCGCTTCAGGCTCACCACTTCCTCCAAACCGGCAGCCGCGAGGTTGGTGCGGGCCGATTTCAATGCCTCGCCGGAGAGATCACTGCCGTAAATGGAAAGCGGGACGCTGGGTTTTTGCCGGGCCGCGCTTTGCTGCAACAGTCCCTGCCAGTGGCGCTTATCAAAATTTTTCAGTTTCTCGAAAGCAAAATGGCGTCCCGAACCGGGCGCGATATCGAGGGCCATTTGCGCCGCTTCCAGCAGGAACGTGCCGCTGCCGCACATGGGATCGAGCAGCACAGTGCCGGGGACCCATCCGGCCAGGCGCAGGACCCCGGCGGCGAGATTTTCCCTGAGCGGCGCCTCTCCCTGAGCCATGCGCCGGCCGCGCTTGAACAAGGCATCCCCCGTGGCGTCGAGATATAGGGTAAAGTCGCGATCTGTCAGATAGCCCTGGATGCGCATATCGGGCCGCCGGGTGTCCACGCTGGGACGGCGTCCCGAGAGCCGGCGGAATTTATCGCACACCGCGTCCTTGATTTTGAGGGTAACAAAACCGAGACTCCTGAGAGGACTCCGGGTGGCCGTAACGCTGACTCGTATCGTGAGCTCCGGTTCAAACCAGTCGTTCCATTGGAGCGCGTAAGCGGTGCGGTATATATCGTCCTCGTTGCGGTAGCGCTCCGTCGCCACCTGCCACAGAATGCGGCTCGCGATGCGGCTTTCCAGATTGGCCCGGTAACACAGGGAAAACTCACCGCCGAACTCGACTCCACCCGCTACGGCATGAATGTTTTCCGCCTTCAGTCGTTGCAGTTCCTCTGCCAGGAACTCTTCCAGGCCGCGGGGGCAAGTGGCAAAAAATCTTTCCATAAAGGATGCTGATATAACACAATCGCGCCTCAAACAATCGGTATGGGCCAGCTCTCATGCTTTTGGCAGGACGATTTTACCACCCCACCCAAGTCCCTTATTAAGCAGCGAATCAGATTGGCTTTGGGGTCAAGCTTTGGGGTCAAGGGGTCAAGCTTTGGGGTCAGGCTTTCGTTTCTAGACAATCGTGCCAACAAGAAAATAGCT
>MGSI01000099.1 GCA_001798455.1 Deltaproteobacteria bacterium RIFCSPLOWO2_02_FULL_57_26
GGTAGGGATTCCGCACGAGAAGCTCGGTGAGGCGACACGGGCATGCGTCGTTCCCCGCGATGGGCAGAGTTTGACGGAGGATGACATTCGGGATTTTCTCAAGTTAACGCAAATCGCAACTTATAAGTTCCCAGACGAAATCCTTCTGCTTTGCGACCTTCCGAGGTTGCCCGGGGGAAAGGTGGACCGGAAAAACCTGGCGTCGCGGGAGCGCGGGTTAGAAGAATGGAGGCCCTGATCATGGACTATCAGACACATGAGGTGAGGGATATTGATGTGCTTGTCATCGGCGGTGGCATAGCGGCGACATTTGCTGCGATCAAGGCAAAGGAGGCAGGCGCGCGGCGTGTCGTGCAGGTGGACAAGGGAACTGTGGGCAAGACCGGCAACAGTTGTTTTGCAGCGGGTGTGATTCATGTCTGCTTTCCGGAAGACGATTTGGATGACCGGCTCATGCGGCTGACCCGTGCAGAGGGTTACCTCGCACAACAGGATCTGATCCAAGACCACCTCCAGGATAGTTACCCAATCCTGGAAGATATGCGACGCTACGGTGTGCGTTTGGTCATGAACCCAGACGGCACCTACGGACGCATGGCGGGTCGTGGCGCCTACCCGGTCGTCATGTTTTATAGTACTCAGCTTATGGATGCGTTGCGACAGCACGCGCAGGCGATTGGCGTGGAACAAGTCAATCGCCTCTATGTAAGTGAGCTGCTGGCGGGAAACGGTGAAGTGAGTGGGGCTGTGGGTTTTCACCAGTACAGCGGCGATTTCTATGTCTTCAGGTCCAGGAGCACGGTTCTAGCTACCGGGAGCACCTATTACAAGGGAATCCATCCGGGACAACGCGACTGTACCGCTGATGGCTTTGGGATGGCTTACCGTATAGGAGCGACTTTGTGCGGCGGTGAACAAAATGACCAGCCAGCCAACGCGATGCCAGCCAGGGTTGATGTGGGTCCCGGGATGAACAAGTGGATGGGAGAAGGGGCTGTTTTCCGCAACGCTAAGGGAGAGCGGTTTATGGAGCGCTATAGCCCCAAGCTAAAGGAAAGGTCGGGGCTTCCACAAATCATTGCCTTTTTCTGCATTGAGGCCAGGATGGGTAGGGCGCCTATCCTCATGGATGCCACCCATCTGGGACCGGAGAACATGGAGCGCCTCTATCAGATGCTGCCTTTGCCCCAGCGGGAGTTCGAGAGCATCGGAGTGGTGAAAGATGGGAAGTTTCAGAAGCTGGTCGAGTTTTGTCCCACCGGTCCAACTACCAGGCCGGGCGTTGTTGTAGACCGGAGCTACGCCTCACGGACTGCGCGCCTCTTTGCCGCTGGTGAGGCGTGTTCACCAAGCGCGGTTGTTACTGGGCTAGCGGCCGCTGCAACCTCGGGGGCTCGCGCCGGGGCATCAGCCGCCCGGTGCGCGCACGACTCCAATGGCATCGTGGGAGATAACGGCCTTGTGGGTGAGCTCCGCGAACGAGCGTTTGGACCTTTGGCTAGAGCCGGAGGACTCGAGCCCGACCACGTCTTGCTGGAACTCCAGGAAGCAGTTATCCCGTACGATGTCCTACTGCTCCGTGAAGGCAGCCGAATGGAACGTGCTCTAAAGCGGGTTGAGACCATTCGTGATCAGGACCTTCCGATGCTTGGGGCCTACGACCTTCACTATCTAAGGTTGTGCCACGAGATGAGGAACCTGGTTTTGACTGCGGAGCTACAGCTCAAGGCTGCCATACAAAGAACCGAAACCCGCAATATATTGCGCGAAGATTACCCTTTTACTGACAATGTGAACTGGCTCAAGTGGATCATGGTGCGTAAGGAAGGAGACAGGCAGAAGTGGTGGACGGAAGATATCCCTATTGAGCGCTATCCGTTGGCTCCAAAGCGGGAAGTGGAACTGGCTTATCTTTGGCGGGTCCCACGGGATCTGGGTATTGTGAGCATTCAGGATGGGAGGGTTCAATGGGAATTCGAAAAATAGACATGAAGTTATGTATCGGGTGTAATGTCTGCGTGGATGTATGTCCGCTGGACGTCATCCGGCTGAATCCTGTGAGCAAAAAGGCCTACATCAAGTATCTCCGGGACTGCCAGAGCTGTTTTCTTTGCGAGGTAGAGTGTCCTGAGGATGCCATTGAGGTAGTGGCTGTGCATGAGCGTCGGATGGTGACGGCGTGGTAAGTACTGGTCGTGGGGGTAAAGCATGAAGAATGATGGTAATGGAGAGACTTTATCTGTAAGCGGGCGTCAGAATGCGCCTTGTACTTTGGGCTGCCCTGCGGGAATCGACGTGCCTCGGTACATCGGTTACGTAGCGTTGGGGCAATTTGGGGAAGCAGCGGCAGTGGTGCGTGAGAGGATACCGTTTCCCGCGGTTTGTGGTTACATCTGTTATCGGCCGTGTGAGCCTGTTTGTCGGCGTGCATTGTGGGAGGCGCCAGTAGCAATCAATGCGATAAAGAAGGCAGCGGCTCAGCGGGACACGGATATATGGAGGGAGCGTTGGAAGAAAACGATAGCGCCGTCTACGGGCAAGCGAGTGGCTGTGGTGGGGTCGGGACCTGCGGGGCTGACGGCTGCGTATTATTTGGGGAAGCGGTGTGGGCATGAGGTAACGGTTTTTGAGGCACAGCCGCGACCGGGGGGACAGTTAAGGATAGGAATACCGCCAAATCGCCTTCCGCGTGAGGTTCTTGATGAGGAGATTGGGGTGATATGTGAGAATCGGGCTAAGATACGTTGCGATCATCGGGTTGAAGATCTTGATGAGTTGTTCAGGGCGGGTTATCAAGCGGTGTTCCTTGCAGTCGGAACGTGCGTTCCGCGTGATCTTGAAATACCTGGGGAGGATCTCGCTGGGATGTGGAAGGGGGTGCAATTTCTCAAAGAAGCGAATCTTGGGCATGAACGTGGTCGTTTTCCTCCGACAGGGAAGCGGGTCGTGGTTATAGGCGCTGGGAACGTGGCTGTAGATTGCGCACGTACAGCTCTGCGTCTAGGGGCTGAAGAGGTGCGGATTCTGTATCGTCGCACTCGGAGGGAGATGCCGGCGTATGAGTTCGAGATGCGAGCTGCGGAGCTGGAGGGCGTAAGGGTAGATTTTTTAGTGGCACCGGTGCAGGTTGAGGAGAGCGAAGGTCAGCTCAAGCTTTGGTTGCAGCGGATGGAGCTAGGAGAGATGGATGCCAGTGGGCGGGCGGCGCCCCGGCCTGTGATTGGGAGCGAGTACGGGATGGATGTGGACACAGTTATGGTTGCGATTGGGCAAATTCCTGGGGTCTCTGATAGCTGGGGACTCGCGCGTAACAGTGATGGGACGATTTTGGTTGAGGGAGGGACACTTAGGACCAGCCGTGAGGGAGTGTTTGCTGGGGGCGATGTGGTGCTTGGTCCTCTAAATATTATTGAGGCCATCGCCCAGGGGCGCAGGGCGGCGGAGGAGATCGACCGGTTTCTCGGGGGTTCTGGAGAGATCGGAGAGGTATTGGCACCGGATGCCGGGGAGGAAATGGAGTATCCTAGCGACCTTCATGCTTATGGTAAGGAGTGTGTTTCGATGTCAGAGCTTGCGCCAGAGAAGCGCAAGCGCTGTTTTGACGTCGTGGAGCAAGGATATACGGAGCAGGAGGCGAGGGAGGAGGCATTACGGTGTGTGCGCTGTGATCTCTGGAGTCTTAAGGGGGCACCGGAGGTTTGGTGGAGGCGAAGAGGTTTAAGACCTTACTGGCTTGCGGGAGGGGATCGAATGGGACGGGAGAGGGATCGCCAACGTGCGCAAGAGTATGGGCCGTACAGCATCAAATATGACCATGCCCCCTATATCCCCCAAGAATATTCCGCCCACGATAAACAGGTCCCTTGACGCTTTTCATTCGTGAATTATAAGGTGAGCTAACCAGATAGAACGACAATCTAGCGAGCGGTTCTTTACTGTCTTGTATCGCCTCCATGAAGAAGATCGTTGTCAGAGATCTCACCAAGCACTTCATCCGCCCGGATGAAAGCCGGCTCGATGTCATCGGGGGGCTGGGCTTTGAAGTCGAAGAAGGGGAGTTTCTTTCGATTCTCGGGCCATCGGGTTGCGGGAAGTCCACGCTGCTCAATATCCTCGCCGGAATTGAAGCCCTTAGCGGCGGGGAGATTTTGCTGAATGAAAGGCCATTGCTGGAAAGCGAGGATGGGGTGAGGCTGGGGTTTGTGTTTCAGCAGCCGCGCTTGCTCAACTGGCGCTCCATCCGAGAGAATGTGAAGTTTCCTTTGGAACACGGGGCCCTCTCGAACGAGGAGCAGTGGCATTTCGCGCAACGTTATCTCGAACTGGTGAAGCTCAAAGGGTTTGAGGACTACTTTCCCCAGCAGCTCTCCGGAGGCATGCAGCAAAGGGTCGCCATCGCCCGGGCCTTGGCCGTAGAGCCTGATATCTTGCTCATGGATGAGCCGTTTAGCAGCCTGGATGAGATTACCGCGCGCAAGATGAGGGCAGAGCTGATTCGGATCTGGCAGGAGACAAAGAAGACGATCATCTTTGTGACCCACGACATCAGCGAGGCTGTCTATCTATCCAACCGGTTGCTGGTGGTGACTGAGCGGCCCACCAGGGTCTTTGACACGGTGGCGATCGATGTGGAATATCCCAGGGACTACGACGATGATCGGCTTTTCGAAATGACGAAGACGGTGAGCCGGCTTTTTCTGAAAATGGAGGAACGCCATGGAAACGAAAGCGGCTAAGGAATCCAGCGCTTTTCGCAAGAAAGTGGCCGCGTTGCGGGAGGCCATGAGGCGGGACGGGCTTTCAGGGCTGCTTTTTTACTCCGGCGGGCAGCTCAGCATGCTCGAGGTCAATGCGGTGCTGTGGATCTCTGGCGTTTTGCCGATGGGGCCGCACACCGGGGTTTTTCTCGGCGCGTCGGGCGAGGCCAGCATACTTGTCAGCCTCCCATGGGATGTGGGGAGAGTGAAGGAGAAGACGTGGATCGAGGACGTTCGCGTCGTCGATGGGTTTGCCGAGGGAGTGGCTGAGCTCCTGCGGCGGGGCGGGATCAAGGGAGAGCTGGGCATCGCCGGCTGGTCTTTCATGCCGGCCGCCGTCTATCAAGGCCTGGAAGCAATCCCGGACATCAGACTTAGACCCGCTGATAAACTTCTGAACACCCTTGCCCGGTTTCCGGGGGAGGAGGCGCGGGGAGCGATCGGGCGGGCGGCCGAGATGGCGGATATCGGCTTTGCCGCGATTCTTGAGAAGGCGAGAGTCGGAATGCCGGAGCACGAGCTGGCGGCTGAGGTCGAATACGCCATGCGCTCACAGGGAGCGGAGGACAATTTCGGGATGGTCACGGCTTCCGATCACAGCCACTGTACGCACCCGCCTGCGGACCGAAGGATACAGCCGGGTGATGTCATCATCGCCGAGATCACGCCAGCGTGCGAAGGTCATTTCATTCAGCTCTGCCGCACGGCGGTGGTCGGCCCCGCTTCGCCGCTCCTCAGGGAGAAATTCGCCATCCTGGAAGAGGCGATGGAAAAGAGTCTGGACCGGGTGCGGCCCGGCAATAAGGTCGGCGAGGTCGCGCAGATCATGAATCATGTGTTTTCGTCTTACGGCTACGAAAAATACTGCCGGCCTCCCTACATGCGTGTCAGGGGCCATGGCCTCGGTTTCCTGTCCATGCCCTTCCCTGAGATCGTCGACGAGAATGAGGCGGTGATTGAAGAAGGCATGTGCTTCGTGGTCCATCCGAACCAGTACCTTCCCGAAACGGGCTACCTGATGCTGGGAGATACGGTTTGGGTGGAGGCGAACGGTGCGCGACGCCTCACCACGACGCCGATGAAACTTTTTACTGTCGAGGGTTGAGGGGACTGGCTCCGCGAAGCGGTGCCTGTCCCCGCGCGTGATGAAACTTTTTACGATCGAGGTCTGAGGAGTATGGATACGCTTCACACAGTGCTGAACCGCGGCTGTAGCCTCTGGGAACAAACGCGGATGCCCGAACAAGAGTTTCGCCGGCGTCTGGGCCGTATCCGGGAAGGGATGAAAGAGCGCGGCGTGGATCTGCTGCTGGTTTACGGCGATTCCTGGCGCTTCGGTCACCTGGCCTTCGTGAGTCACTTCATGCCGAAGAACCGCGGCGCTCTGGCGGTGATTCCCTTGGAGGGAGAGCCGGCGCTGGTCGTCCAGGAACCGAGCCGGAACAATCCTTTTTCCAAAACCCTCACATGGATCGATGAAGTCCGCTCGGTGGGAAAGTTCGCGCAGGGACTAAGCGGCGCGCTCGAGACGAGAAAATTAAGCCCCAAGAAAGTGGGACTCGTTACGGTCAGAGAGCAGCTCAATATCCGTGAGTGGGGGGAGATCGTGAAGCTGCTCGGGGGGGCGGAGCTTTGTGATTGCAACGATCTTATGATCTCGCTCCGTCTCATCAAGTCCTCCGCCGAGTTGGCGCTGCTCAAAGAGACCAGCCGGATTTTACAAGAGACGCTCTCGCTCTTTGGCAAAGAGGCGAGGCCGGGGAGCAAGGAGTGCGAAGTCTTCGCCGCGCTTGACCTCGCGGCGCGACGTCGGGGAGTGGAGGACTTCAGGTTCTTGCTTGCCCGCTCCTCCGCGCCACAGATTGGTCTCAGGCCCGCAGGCCCATCGGCCTTGGAGAAAGACGAGGGGGTCCTCGTGCTGGTGGCGGCGTCATATCAGCGCTACTGGGTGGAGCTCGGCCAGACATTCTGCCTGGGGCGGCCTTCGGAGGAGATCAAGAAGAACCATGACCAGGCAAGCCATATGTTCCGTCAGCTGGTCGAGGGCACGAAGGCGGGCGTTTCGCCCAAGACGGCGGCGGGCTGGTTGAGGGAAGTTCCTTCGCCGGCGGCGCGCGAGTCGATGCAGAGTTACGGTTTGGGAAACGGCGTGGGGTTGGACCTGACGGAAGAACCGTATCTCGGGACGGAAGGAACCACGGAGATCAAACCCGGGATGGTGTTGACGCTTCGAGCGTGCTTTTCGGGCGGTGATTGCGGCAGCGCCTTGATTTCAAGGCCTTGCCTGGTCACGGATTCCGGTGTGGAATCTTTGGTCAGGGAGGAGGACGATCTGATTTCGGTTGGAGATTAGGGGCGGCAACGTGAAGACTGATTAGCTTATGGGAAAGGATCTTCGAAGTTTCCTACGCGAGTTGGAAGAGCGTCTACCCCAGGATCTCGTGCGGGTGGAGCGCGACGTTGTTCCGGCCAACTTTGAAGTGACGGCTGTCCTGCAGCACCTGGAGAACGAGCGCAAGTTCCCCGCGCTGCTCTTTACCAAGCCCCGCAACCTCAAGGGCGAGCCCTCGGCGTTTCCCCTTTTGAGTAACGTCTTTGCCACCCGGCGCCGGTGCGCTTTGGCCTTGGGTATGGATCCCGCGGATGAGGGCCTTTCCCTCAGCCTGGAGTACGCGGCGCGGGAGGAGAAACTCATCCCTCCCGTTGTGGTCCCGACCCGAGAAGCTCCCGTCAAACAGATCGTCAAGCGGGGCGATGAGGCGGATATCTATGATTTCCCCGTGGTGCGCCACCACGCGATGGATCCCGCCCCCTATCTCGATATGACACCCGTGATGAAAGATCCGGAAGGCGGGTTTTACAACATCGCGTTTCTTCGCAACATGGTGAAAGGGCCGCGCAAACTCGGGATCCACATGTCTCCCAGGCACAACTGGCAGATGCATAGAAAAAACGAGGAGAAGAATCGGCCGACCCCGGTGGCGATCGTGGTAAGCCACCACCCAGCCTTCTATTTGGGCGCCTTGAACGTCTCCCCCTTCGGCGTCGATGACTACGCGCGCGTTGGTGCGATCATGGGGGAGGCGCTTCGGCTGACCGCCTCGGAGACCTGGGGGGAGGATTTTCTGGTGCCTGCGGATGCTGAGATCCTGATTGAAGGGTACGTCCTGCCACACGTGAGAGAGGTCGAGGGTCCCTTCGGCGAATTCACCGGTTATTATGGGCCGCAGCGGCTTCGCCCGGTGATCGAGGTCACGGCGATCACACACCGGCGCGATGCGGTCTTTCAGCACATCTTCACGGGCCACCGGGATACCTGGGTGCTCGGCGGGATTCCCAAAGAGGGAAGCCTCTTCAACCTGATCCGGGGGATTGTCCCGACCACCAAGGCCGTTCATTTTCCGATCTCCGGTGGGTGCCGCTTCAACTGCTATATCTCCATTGACAAGAAAGTAGACGGAGAGACCAAACAAGCCGCTCTGGCCGCCCTCGGAGGGTGCGATTTCGTTAAGCACGTTGTGGTCGTCGATGCCGATATCAACATCTATAACGAAGAAGAAGTCATGTGGGCCGTGGCGACACGCGTGCAGGCGGACCAGGACGTAGACGTCATCAAGAACGTGAAGGGAAATACGCTCGACCCCTCCCAGATGGATAACATCATGACCGCCAAGATGATCATCGACGCCACCCGGTCGGTACAGCGGCCCTTTGAGGCGAGGGTGGAGGTCCCGAAAGGGGCGATGGAGAAGACCAGGCTCGAGGACTTTATTCCCCGCGGGATTCTCGACAGGCTGCCAAAGGTCTGAGAGGATGGGGAGAAAGTCGAAACATCTGCCCGTCAGCCTGGGAGTATCTTTCGGGTCCGATGCAATACACCTCTGCTACGCTCGCCAAAGTGATAATTGCATCTTCGAGCAACGCTTGAATCTGCCCGTCCGATGCATCAGCCCCTCAAGACACCCCCAGGCTGTGAGCCCCTTTTCACCAACGTGGTCGGGCGAGGGAGAAAGAGACGCATGACAAAAATTTTTTGGGTCACCTGTCCCCAATGCAGCGGTGAATTTTATTGCCACTGGCAGGAGCTCAGGCACAAAAAAATTCAGTTACTCTGTCCCTACTGCGGCCATCGGTTCTTGGATGAGGAGAGCCCGAAGATCGTGGA
>MGSI01000100.1 GCA_001798455.1 Deltaproteobacteria bacterium RIFCSPLOWO2_02_FULL_57_26
CTTGATGACCTCAGGGTCGCCGGGCATCAGATCAACTTCATGCCCGGTGAAACCTCGATCTACCCAGCTTATCGGATGGCGAGGCCCAGGATCACCACCATCTGGTCGTCGGGAATGGCCTGCATGGGGCCTGAGCCAGTGGTTGCTTTGGCTGACGCCATTCTCAAGGATGACGAAAAGCGCGTGGATCAGATCTGGCAAGACCTTCGTTCCGTTCCGCCGGTTACCTCGCCGGAGGATTTCGCAGCCGGGTTTCCCCATTACAACGCCCAGATCAACAAGTACCTGACCAATGTCGCCGGCTATGTCAAAGGAGGCCCGTGCCGGGTACCGTACCGCATCAGCGACCTGCCGGAAAATTGGAAGACTGGGGCTGACCTTCGCGCCAAAGCCTGGAACGAGCTGAGGAAGAAATACATGAAAGCGCCAGGCCTGTAGTCTTTTGCTTCATTAGCCAAATATTCAACAGGAGGTGACCGCTATGGGGCCGCAATGCAGAAGTGCCCTCCTAGTCCTTTTGTTTCTCCTGTCGCTCTCTCCGGCGACGTTCGCTCAGGGGAAGCCCGAGAAAGAGCGCATCCGCATCGGTTACTCCGTCCAATCCGCCGTCTTCTCGATTCCGATTGTCGCCAGCGAAGCAGGCCTTTTCCGTGAGGAGGGGATACAGATCGAGTTTATCCGAACGCCAGGTTCTCTGTCCCCCATGGTTCTGATCTCGGAGGAGGTTGATTTTTCGATCATGTCAGCTTTTCTTCTCATTCCGGCTTCTATTCGGCGCGGTGGTGATCTGGTCATGCTGGGGGGCTTTTCCACCCGCTTTGCCGGGAGGATGCTGGTCTCCCGCCCCGAGGTCCGCACGGCCAAAGAGCTTCGAGGGAAGATCGTCGGTATTCAACGTCCGGGCGATGCCGTGGAGAAGATGGCCCGGTTTGCCCTGCAGCACTTGGGTCTCAACCCGGACAAGGACGTAACGCTCAACTACCTTGGGAGCGACGATGTGTTGTGGCCGGCGCTGGAGACGAATCGAGTCTCCGCGGCGATGATTTCCCCGCCCAGGACTATCGCGGCTCGAAAAGCGGGTATGAATTTTCTCGTCAACATCGCGGACCTCAATATCGACTATCAGGGGGCCGCGCTGACCAGCCGCAGGTCTTTCATGAGCGCCCATCCCAACCTGACGTTCCGCACGGTTCGCGCTCTTGTCCGCGGCGTCCATTTCTTCCGGACACGGCGGGAGGAAAGTGTCAAGATTCTCGGCAAATTCTTCCGCACCAGCGAGCGGGAGGCCCTCGATGAGACGTGGGAGTTTTACTCCCCTGTCATGCTTCCTAAGCCATATGTTTCGGAATCCGCCGTGCAGGCGGTTTTGAATCACCTGGCAGAAACGGATTCGCGCTATGCGCAACGCAAGCCGGCGGAATTCATCGATTTAAGAGTGCTCTCGGAGCTCGATCGCAGCGGCTATATCGACCGGCTTTACTCAGGCGTGGGACTACGAGGGAAGTGAGGCATTAGTTGGAGCGACTGCATTGGATGCCTCCAAGCTCTTGCTCTCGTTTTTTCCTGTTGACAGACATTCCGTCCTTTACTAGGTTCAAGCTGATAGTTAAACAAGGATTTTCCCCGGCATCGTTGAGGCTCCAGCGGTGATTTAGCAGGATCGGTTTGAGCAAAATGAAAGGAGTTAACACATGGTAAAGTTTGCACCCAAGCTTACGTTTGGCCCCGAGATCGCAGACTGGCAGGCGCGCATCAATACGGAGCGCATGCGCCGGTACCGAGCAGAGCGGGCAAAAACAATGATGCGCAAGCACGGCATCCCGGCCTTGCTGGAGGCCGTTCCGGCTAATATCCGCTACCTTACAGCACTGCGAGGTTACGAATACCCCATGGTTCGGTATGTCCTGTTTTTCGCTGAAGGCGAGCCGGTTATGTACGAGCATGACGGCTGGTACCATCAGATGCCTGACCAGGCCCCCTGGATTAAAGAGTGGCGTCCCGCCCGTGCCTGGCTTACCGGCGCTCCAGGGATAGAGGCGTCGCAAGACGAGGCGAAGCAGTTTGCCGCTGATATCCGCGGCGATCTGCAAGCTCGCGGCCTCCTCGGCGAGAAGCTCGCCTTGGGGGGGTTCGATGGCATCGGGCGCGAGGCTCTGGTGGCCGCCGGTATCAAGAACATTGTGGATAGCCGGGCGATGATGCTCGAAGCCAGGAGCATCAAGAACGAGGACGAGATCAACTGCTTGAAGATCGCAGCCGCCATCGTTGAAGGTGTTTGGCACCGGGTCTGGGAGGTCTGCCGCCCGGGAATCAAGGATACCGCATTGGGGACTACGGCTGCGACTGCTGGAAACGAGTATGGCGCCGAGATTGCCGTTCCCGGGGGCTGGCGCACCGGGCCCACTACTTTCGACCGGGGGTTCCACCAAGCCGCGCGTATTATGCAAGTTGGCGACCTCGTGTACGGGTCTCTTTGCGGCCTGACCTACATGGGTTACCGGACTTGCACCTACCGCACCTTCATCGTCGCCAGGAAGCCCAACGATAAGGAGAAAGGTTGGTATAAGAAGGTCCTTGATCGGGTCAGCGCCATCATCGAAGAGATCAAACCGGGAAAGACGACGGCGGACGCTGCCAAGCATTTCCCTCCTGCTTCCACCTGGGGTTACAAGGAGGAATGTGAGGTTTTAGCCAGCGAGGTCGGCCACGGCATTGGAATGGGCGGGCCGGGCGGCAACTACGATATACCCATCATTAACCGGCAGTGGTCTTTGAAATACCCCCAGACGTTCGAAGAAGGGATGGCCATCGCTGTCGAGTGCAGGGAAGGCGAGCACCGGGTGGGAGGCGTCAGGCTGGAGAATATGGTCGTGGTCACCAAAGATGGCGCCGAGATCATAGACCACTTTCCCAGGGACGAAATCTTGGTGGCACCCCGCTGAGACCGGGTTTCGCCAAAAGCATCATTCCTCGAATGATTCTTCAGGGGTCTCTCACTGAGACTACCTCGTCGGCTAAAAGTGCCCGCGGTTTGGTAGACACAATAAGATTTGGGCATGGCTTAACCGGGTAACGTAACGCTTCACCAGAGGAGGGAGTCTATGTCGGATTTCTACGTTGTGGGGAAATCTGTAGCGCGTGTAGATGCCTTCGCCAAAGTGACAGGTGAGGCCGTCTACAGCGCAGACGTAATGTTGCCTGGGATGCTTTATGGCATGGCCAAGCGCTCCCCCTATCCTCATGCTCGGATCGTTCGGATTGACACCCGCCGAGCCGAAGCTTTGCCCGGAGTTAAAGCCGTGGTCACGGCTAAGGACGTCTCCGACATCCTGCTTGGACTGAGACTTCGGGACGTGCCGATCCTCGCCAGGGAGCAGGTGCGGTTTGTGGGGGAGAAAGTAGCGGCAGTGGCGGCAGTGGACGAAGAGACAGCGCGGGAGGCGGTCGACCTGATCGATGTCGAGTATGCAGAGCTGCCGGCGCTAACCGACGTGGAAGAGGCTATGAAGGAAGGTTCGATTCTCGTCCACGAGAACCTTCACACCTATTCAGGGCTTCCAGCCCCGGCGAAAGGAACAAACATTTTTTATCACGACACATTCTCCAAAGGGGACACGGCGCAGGGATTTGCCGAGGCCGATCTGATTTTCGAGCACACTTTCACAACTCCTTTGGTCCACCAGGGTTATATGGAGACCCACGCCGCCATGGTTGACGTCTCTCCGGACGGAAGCGTGACGGTGTGGAGTTCGAACAAGGTGCCTTTTCGAGTGCGCAGCCTGATGGCGGAGATTATCGGCGCGCCGATCACCCGGGTGAGGGTCATCCCGAGCTTTGTGGGGGGAGATTTTGGCGGCAAAGGGATGGTCTTTGACGAACCTCTCTGCTACTACCTGGCGCTCAAATCCCGCCGCCCTGTCAAGATGGTGATGTCTCGGCAGGAGGAGTTTCTGGCTGGCAGCCCGCGTCACCCAAGCATCATCCGGCTCAAAGCAGGCGTTGCGCAATCTGGAGAACTCCTGGCCTGGGAGGCGAACGCGATCTTCGACTCCGGGGCCTACGCTGCATATAAACCGCAGGTGGGACTCGGGGGCACAAAGAAGCTCGCCGGCACATACCGCATTCCTCACGTGCGCATCGACGGTTACTACGTGTACACCCATACGGTCCCATGCGGCCATTGCCGCGCCCCCGGGGATCCTCAGGCCTCATTTGCCGTGGAATCCTTCATGGACATGATCGCCTCCCACCTGAAAATCGATCCTTTCCGCTTTCGCTGGATGAATGCCCTCGATGAAGGAGACCTCTCGCCCACGGGGGAACCGTGGAAGGGAATCAATCTAAAGGAGACGATGACGGCCGCCGTCAAGGCGAGCAGTTGGGGGAAGCCCAAGCCCGACAAACACTACGGCATCGGCATTGCCTGTGCGGAGAGACCCACAGGGACAGGGGAATCGAGCGCTGTGGTCATCGTGAATGGAGACGGAAGCGTCAATATCATTTCGGGCTCCTCCGATCCTGGGACAGGCGCGCGCACGATCCTCTGCCAGATCGTCGCCGAAGCCCTCAAAGTTCCCATGGACCGGATCACCATCAACCTGGTGGACACCGATTCTGCGCCGTTTGATCAGGGCGCTGGTGCGGGCAGGACCACGTTCGTCGCCGGGCTTTCCGCATACAACGCCGCTCTGGAGGTAAGAAAGGAACTCGTTCAGAACGCTGCCAAGCTTCTGAATTGTCCGCAGGAAAAAGCCCAGGAGCTGATCGAAACCAGGGACGGATTTCTCTTCGTGAAATCGGATCCGGATAAGAAAATCTCCTACGCTCAGGCCGTAAAGGCGTCCAAAAAGTCCCAGATCATGGCCGAGGAGACTTTTTCCTCTAACGACATGGATGATACCTGCTTTGCGACTCACATCGCCGAGGTGCAGGTGGACCCTGGAAGAGGAGTCGTGGAAGTCCTGCGCATCACGGCTGCACATGACATCGGTTTCGCCATTAACCCGGCAGCGGCCGAAGGACAAATCGAAGGGGGAATCCTTTCAGGAGTGGGCTTTGCCCTGCTCGAAGAGATGCAGCGAAGTGAGGGGAAGATCGCAAACCCAACCCTGGCGGACTATAAGCTTTGCACACCCCGGGATGCGCCCGAGATCGTCACCTTGCTGGTCGAGGGAGCGCCCGGCGCGGGACCGTTCAACGCCAAGGCCATCGGCGAGATCCCCACGTGCCCGATCGCCGCCGCCGTAGCCAACGCGGTCTACGATGCCGTGGGGGTGAGGATCACGGATCTACCCATCACGGGGGAAAAGATCGTAAAGGCTCTCAAGGAATCGGGAGCGGTTCGCCAGATGGCCGTGACCCGCAGAAAGGAGCGCGAACAT
>MGSI01000101.1 GCA_001798455.1 Deltaproteobacteria bacterium RIFCSPLOWO2_02_FULL_57_26
ATCCGCTTACGTTTGAGGGCGGCTGAAGCATCCTCGGACCCTGATTCGATTTTTTTCAGTGTGATCGTGCCTCTCGGGACCGTGGCCTTGAGGCGGAAAGTAATAAACTCAACACCCCTCCACGGCATGGAAAAAGTGTAGAGCTCTTCGTGCCGTTTATGGAATCGCTCGACGATAGGCGCGACATCACTCTGGCTCAGATTCCCGAGTGGAATCTCGGCCTCGACCTGGTGGAACTGTCGAATGTAGCGCATTTCAGCCGTGCGGGAGAGCACGATGTCGTTGGCGGGGAAACCCATGGATTCTACGTCTTTCCCGGCCTCTCGCTCCATTTCGGCGTAAATCTCATTGACTCGATCGATCTCGAGCCGGTCCGCTCGGGTCACATAGGTGCGGGCGTAGTCACGCCCGATATCCATGGCGTGCATGCCGAAGGCGCTGAACACTGCCGAGTAGGAAGGAATCAGCACCGTCGGGATATCGAGGTGCTCGGCAATGAATGCCGCATGCACCGGCCCGGCTCCACCTCCGGCCACGAGCACGAAATCGCGCACGTCAAAGCCGCGCTTGGTAGATACATCGGTGATTGCATTGGCCATGACCGTGTTGATGGTCGTGAAGATCGCCTCCGCCGCCGCCTTGGCTCCCATCCCGAGAGCTTTGCCGACTTTCTCCACCGCGGCACGTGCCAGTTCCTCCTTGAGCATGATCTCGCCGCCGAGGAAGTAGTCAGCCGGCAAATAACCCAGCACCAGGTCGGCATCTGTCACCGTCGCCTCGGCCCCGCCCTTGCCATAGCAGGCCGGCCCGGGTTCGGCCCCGGCGCTCTGCGGGCCGACTCTGAGAAGACCCAGAGAGTCGATCCACGCGATGCTTCCGCCGCCGGCGCCGGCACTGTGAACATCTACCATCTTGATGGCGAGCCGGTGATCCCCCTCCCAGCGCTCCGTAGTGGTAGGGATCTCCCGGTCCCGGATCACGCAGACGTCAAAGCTCGTGCCCCCCATGTCGACGGTGATCAGGTCTTTGTGACCAGTCAGGTCTCCCAGATACAGGGCGCCCGAGGGGGCTGCTGCCGGACCCGAACCGATCAGGTAGACAGCGCTACGCGCCGAATAATCCACCGTCTGCATAAGCCCGTTAGTGAGCATGATGAGGAGCTTGCCGCCTAAACCTGATTCGCGCAGTTGCTTCTCCAGGCTGTTGAAGTAGCCAGACACGATGCGCCCGACATAGGCGTCTATCAGGGTTGTGCTGAAGCGTTCAAACTCTCCCCACACGGGCAAAATCGCGTGCGAAGCGCTGACATAGACCCCGTCTAACTCTTGGCTACAAATCTCCGCCGCCCTTTTCTCATTTTGGGGATTGGCATAGGAATGAAGAAAGCAGATTGCCACGGACTCGACTCGCTCCTTCTTGAGCTGGGAGATGATCTCGTCGAGCTCTTTCTCGTTCAGGGGAGTCATCAGCTCGCCCGTATAGAGTGTTCTCTCCTCGACTACGTACCTTAGATACCGGGGCGCTAGCGGCTCGTAGGGGGGAATAAAAAAATTGTACAAGGAGACCCGCTCATCTTTGATTCCCCGGCGGATCTCCACGAGATCGCGGAAACCCTTGGTGGTGATCATCGCGGTCTTGGCGCCGCGGCCGGTAATCAAGGTATTGGTGGCAAGGGTCGTGCCATGTACTGAGATGTCCACCTCGCCCAGGAGCGCCTTTAGAGGCTCGTTAAAGAAACGCGCTGCCTTCTCCAGGGAGTTCAGAAATCCTGTGGCTAGTGCTGTGGGCGTTGAGGGGGATTTGAACGCGCGCAATTCCCCCGATTCGGTCATGACCAGACAGTCCGTGAACGTGCCGCCAACATCGATGCAAACCCTCTTCATATGTTGTCCTCCTCGACGTGTCTCTCAGGGTTCAACTCCCAGAAGGGCACGGCCGTTGTCGCACAGGATGCGGCGCTGCTCCTCGGCGGTCAGGCCCGACTCGGCTAGCGCCTCCATGGCTAAGCGCACACCCATCTCCAGCGGGCGGTAAGGCGCGTCAGTCCCCATAACCACGCGGTCGATACCCACCTGGCGCACGGCGCAGGCGATGGCTGCCCCGTCCACAGCGTGGATGTCCACCCAGAAGCGGCCGAAGTAGTCGCGCAGCCGGGCCGGAACCGGAGCTGACGCAGGGATCTTTCCCTGCTCAACGTAATACCGGTGCATCAGGTAAGCGCTGTCAAAACGTCCCGCCAAAAAGGGAATGAACCCGCCCAACTGGCAGAATAGAAACTTGGTTTGGGGAAAGCGGTCGAATACGCCCGACTGAACTAGTCGGCCAATGCACAGCGTTGTATCGAGCAGCATCCCCACCTGGCCGCGCAGGAGCAGGGGCCCCTGTGCTGAGCGGTGCATGAGCTGTTCCCAGTTGGCCGGGGATGCAAACGGGTGCACGAAGACGGGAACGTTGTACTCCGCCGCCATCTCGTACACAGGCCAGAACCGGGGATCATCCGGATAAAGCCCGTCGTAACTGGTCATCATGTGGATAATTCGCATGCCCAACGAGTCCAGGGCTCGCCGCAGCTCCGCCAGCCCTCCCTTGCCTCCTTCCGCGTCAAAGGCCGCTGCGCCCACAATCCGGCCTGGGTAGCAGGCCTGTGCCTCAGCCATTGCATCGTTGGCGATCCGCACACCTTCGGAGCGGCTTAGCCCCGCGGCGCCGATGGCCATTTCCAAGAACGCCGAATAGGTCATCGCCGAGCAAGCAACCCCACAGGCATCCAACTGGGCGAGTTGCTCGTCCATGTGGTCCCAGGTCGAGGATTGGAGATTGGGGCCATACTCTTTACCGGCAGCAGCCCGGCGCAGTGGCACCATCAGGCTTTCAGGGAAGTAATGAGCATGACAATCAAAGATCGGTGGCGTCACACCCTGGTCCATAACAAAGCTCCCTCGGGAAACGCGCTCCACTTCGACAAGCTCAGTGCGGTGAGCAAAGTCGAACCGTCGGCTGCGGCCGATGGAGTGTCCTCGCTTCGCTCAGAATTTCAGATTGCAGATCTCATATCTCAGATTTGAGATTTGAAATTTGCCATTTGAAATCCCGAAGGGCCTGTCCGCAGCCTCGCTCGCGCCCCCTCGGTCGCAGGGGCTTGCCGCCGAGACCGGTGAAACATCGTGCGGGGCGGTCGTGTCTTAAACGGCTGCTAACGTATTCCAGGACCATATGAGAATGCAAGCGGTCGAACTTAAGTTGACACAGGAACATCTTGTCGGATAGTCTCGCGTCCAACTGGTGCTGGTGGCCGGAACTATTTTTGACTTCTCCGTGGCTAGTTCTTGGTTTCTTGTTTGCGGTTAACTCGAAACCCGAAGCTGCGAAAGGCTTGGAGGACTCATCATGCATGGCGGGAAAGCGCTTGTTAAGATTTTTGAACGGGCGGGGGTTGATTACATTTTTTCCTCCCCTGGAACCGAGTGGCCGCCGGTGTGGGAGGCGCTCGCCGAAGCACAGGGGGGAGGGATCGATCGGCCCCGGTACATAAACTGCCGCCATGAAGCGCTGGCTGTCGCCATGGCGTCGGGTTACACCAAGGTGACCGGCAGACCGCAGGCGGTCTTGCTGCATGCTACGGCGGGACCGCTGAACGCGGCCATGGTTCTGCGCGCTGCTTATCAGGAGCGGGTGCCCATGGTGATCTGCTGCGGCGAGACCTCTGCCTTCGGAGAGGAACGCCGGCTTCCGGACCCGGGGAACCAGTGGGTTCATGACCTTACGGACATCGGCGGACCCGCGGAGCTACTCCGGCGTTGCGTCAAGTGGAGCGAGCGCGTCACTGCTTCATCGATCTTTGTCCCGTCTGTGGAGCGTGCCATGCAAATTGCCGTGGAGCCTCCTGCGGGACCGGTGCTTCTGGGTGTGTCGTTTGAGAGCATGTTGGACGAAGTATCTTTGCCCGAGGAGAACAAGCCCAATCGGGTGGCGCGCGCTTTCGCAATCGATGAGGCGGCGATCCAAGAGGCTGTCGACAGCCTCTTGAGTGCCCAGCATCCCGTGCTTGTAACGGAGCATGTAGGCCGAGATGCGTCGGTCGTGGGTCCTCTCGTTGAACTGTGCGAGTCGTTGGCCATTCCGGTTATGGAATCCTTCCGGCCTGCGTTTTTGAATTTCCCGCGTAATCACCCTTTATATCTTCCTTACGATCCTCGGCGCATTGAGTCCGCCGACCTGGTGCTGGTCGCCGATGCGGTCACTCCCTGGTATCCGGTTAGTAGAGGGCCGAAAGGCAACGCCAAGGTCGTTTTCCTGGGCGATGAATATCCCTACTCCCGGCTCCCTTTCTGGGGATACAAAGTAGATCTGGCATTGGTTGCGCCGCCGGCAGCGACATTGGCCAGGCTGGTCAACCGAGTCAAGGCATCAGAAGGGTTCGTTGGAAACCGGGCTGCGTATGAGGAGCGGTTCCGTGGTATTCGTGAAGAACACGATAAGCAGATGACAACGCGGCAGCGTGCCGCCGTGGAGCACAAGAACGATATCCCGGTCGATCCGCGTTGGCTCTGTCAGGCGCTCAACGAATCTATTCCGCCGAACGCGGTCATCGTGGAAGAGACCACCGTGCATCGGACGCTGATTCAGAATATGATCCACCGGACTCAACCGATGTCGCACATCGCCCGCGTGACCGGAGGATTGGGCGTAAGCCTGGGTTACGCGCTAGGCGTAAAGCTGGCCATGAAAGAGCGGCCAGTCTTCGTGCTCATCGGCGACGGGGCCTTCCACTACAATCCGGTGCCGTCATGTTTAGGGTTGGCGCAGGAATATGACCTGCCGATCATCGTGGTCGTGTTTAATAACCAGCGCTATCTCTCCATGGAAAGGGGCCTCCTCAGGTATTATCCGGACGGCGCTGCAAAAAAGACGCGGATTCACTTCGGCGGCCCCATCCTACCCAATCCCGACTACCGTCACTATGCTGACGTCTATGGGGGTTACGGGGTTAGAGTGACAGATCCCAAAGATATTGAACCGGCAGTTGCTGGCGCCCTGGAACATGGGACTGCGGGACGATTGGCCTTAATTGATGTGGTTCTCAACGATTACGTACCTGGCCAGTAAGCCTGGCAGGGTGCGGTTACGCCCACGGGACTCGGGCGCCGATGAGGACGAACGCGATCTGGCAGGGTTCGTTCCCGCG
>MGSI01000102.1 GCA_001798455.1 Deltaproteobacteria bacterium RIFCSPLOWO2_02_FULL_57_26
GAAGTCCTACGACTGGCACACTCCTTGCTTTCGAGTTGAAGTAAATCCTATTAGAAAGGAGGTACGACGGATGAAGATTCGTGGGTTTCTCTTGGCTGGTTTTTTTCTGACGGCGGTTTTGGCCGCCTCGGTCCAGGCCGACGTCCTGTCCAAAGTCCGTGCCGACGGAACCGATTATTGCCATATGAAGTTTCCGGCGATTGAAGAGCTTACGCTGTTTTCAGACCAACCGGTTCTGAAGAGCGCGGACACCAGTGACATCATCGACTTCCATGGTCCTTGCGACCATGACCCACTAGGGAAGGTGGAAATCGCTGTACAGCGCCTTCAGGCTACTACAGCCGGCGACGGTGGCAACGACGGCAGCGAATGAAATTCCCAGGGTTAGCATTGGGGGAGGGATTCTTGCCCTCTCCCAATGCTACCTCTCAGCTCCATGCCTGCCGGGCGCGGCAAGCAGCCTTTGCCTACCAAAAATAAAAGCGTGTTGGAGTCGCATCTTTAAGGGTCATCTCTAAGCGGTCTCTAAGGGGTCATCTAACGGGTGACCCCTTTTTTATTTTGCGACCCCTTTATCTCAAGTTCCCATGGAGCGGTTTTTGTGATAACGCTCTCTCCTTATGGCAACAAAAATCACCAGGCTGGAAGAGGCTCGGAAGGTGCGCAATCCATGACACTGAGAATTGGCACGTCTGAGGCCGGCGGCACCTTTCATACCCAAGGAGTGGCGATCGCCGGGCTTTTTAACCGGAGACCTCCAGGCAAAGAGAAGTGCGTAGTTGAGACAACTCTGGCCAGCTTCGATAACGCCAATCTCTTCGACAGAGGCGAAATCCAGTTCGGTTTCATGGCTTCCAACTGGATCGGCCGGGCTAAGGATGGGATGCCGCCTTTTACTCGCGGAATCGCCCTGCGCATGGTGTCTCCGGTCAATGCTGGCCCGGTTTTCTTTGTCACCCTTGCCCATTCCCCGATAAGGACCGTTGGTGAGCTTGCGGGCAAACGCGTCGCTGTGGGTCCCCAGGGGGCCGGTATGGTGGAGCACGTCACTACTATCTTTAACGTCTTGGGTATCCCGTTTGATAGTTTCACTCCAGTTTATGTGAGCTTTGCCGATGGAGCAGAGGCTTTGATCGCCGGCGATGTTGATGCGCAGTTCCAGCGTCCGATTCCCAATCGGGTGATGACAAATTTGAGCGAACGCGCTGAAGTCCGTGTTATTCCCTATGCTCCAGGCCAGATTGAGAAGGTTCTTTCTGAGGTGTCGTTCTATCGCGGCATCACCATAGAGAAAGGAGCGTTCCGCGGGGTCGTTGAGGACGTGCCTCAACTCGCTGTCGTCAATGTATTGGTGACGCACGAAAGGGTCCAGGAGGAGGCTGTCCATGATATGGTTGAGGCGATTATCGAGAATCTGGACACGCTTCCGCAAATGAATCCCCTGTTCAAAGGGCTGAAGGATCTTTTCCAGCCGCTGCGTTCGAAGGGCGCTGCCGCTTTGGAGATGGGCGGAGTACCGCTGCATCCTGGCGCGCTTCGTGCTTACAGAGAGGCTGGCTGGTTGACCTAATGTCGACGCATGAAACAACGTATGAAGGTCAGCAGGTCGGACCACACAATCTCCGCTTGGCCTGCTTTAACAGTCACAAAAGTCGGTCGCAGATCCGCGGAAATAGCAGTTAGCAGTTTTGAGTCAGGAGGGTGTCCATGGCTGAAATGCGATTCGGTATCCAATTGTTTCCTTGGTGTACTGCCCCGGAGATGGTGGGCTATGCTAAGCGAGCGCTGTCCCAACACCCTTTTGACAAGGTGTGGGTGCCCGACCACCTTTCCTATGAGAATGTTTTTGTTACCTTGGCCTCCCTTATCATGGAGACCTCCGCTCACGTGGGCACTTCTGTGGCCCAACCCTTCAGCCGGACTCCCGTAGACCTGGCATCGAGCTTCGCGGCTCTCTCCCATTTGGCGGGAGAGCGGGGGATCACGGTCGGCATCGGAAGCGGCGCCGTGACTTCGGACATGATTCGCAAGCGGCGGCGAGTCACAATGGTTCGAGAGATGGTGCTCTTTCTCCGTGAGTTATTCGCTGGCCGCAAGGTGATCTTGGGGGAGTTCCCCAATCTTACGGATTTCTTTCGCCTGGATGCGACGGCAGAAACCCTCCTTCGCGTTCCGCCAGCGCAGCCCCCGGAGATTTTTGTGGCTGCCGCCGGCCCGCAGATGCTGCGGCTTGCGGGGGAGCTCGGGGATGGTTTGATCTTGAGCAATTTCTCTTTTCCCACGGCTTTGATAAGACAAGGCGTCCTGGACGGCGCAATGGCCAAAGTCGAAGAGGGGCGCCGTTCTCAAGGTGATGGGGGCCGATTTACCAAAGTGCTTCATCTGCACGTTTCGGTTGCGCGGGATGGCCGTCGTGCGAAGAACTTCTCCAAGCGCCTGGCCTCTATCGCTCTGGCCCGAAGCAATCTCGGACGCAAGAAACTCATTCAGCTCGGGTTACCCGCCGAGGAGGCGACCGCCATAGAGAACGCGTATCACCAGGGGATGGGTGCGGACGACATGGAGCCGATGGTCAGCGACCAGCTAATTGAGGAGAGCGGCATTATCGCTGCCGGCACGCCGGAGGAATGCATTGCGCAACTCGACGAGCTTCTCCGTTTGGCCAAGCCCCATCGCTTCGATATTGTCGATATGGCCACTCCTTTGGGACCCGACTTGGACGAAGCCATCGACATCCTTTGCCAAGAGATCTTGCCCGAGTTGCAGCGTCGTTCGGATTCTTATCAAGATAAAGGTTGACCAGGAGGAAAGGGAAAAAGTGGAACGTGGGCGGCGTTGACAGCAAGCCGGATTCTTGATGTAAAAGACACTTAAACCAGGGTACGCTAAGGAGTGACTATGAATGACGGCCAAATCCAACCCCAGTTACGCTACGGCGACCTGCGCGAGTGGATGCGTGAGACCGAGCGTCTGGGTGAGCTTCGTACGGTTTTGGGAGCGTCGTGGCAGGAGGATATCGGTCTTGCGGCGGACGTCGTCATTCGGGCCGACGACGGGCCGGCGGTTGTTTTTGACGAAGTGCCCGGTTGCCCCAAAGGATTTCGGGTGCTCGTCAATGTCTTTGCGGGTAAACGGCGCAACATGACCTTGGGCTTTCCCGACGATCTTACCAAACAGGAGCTCAGTCAGGCTTTTTTCGAGCACTACCTCAAGAAAGAGCGGCGCATCGCCCCCACCCTTGTGGAAGATGGCCCCGTCTTTGAAAACATCCTGACGGAAGGGGAGATCGACGTCACCAAGTTTCCCGCGCCGATCTGGCACGTCGACGACGGCGGGCGCTACATCGGCACGGGTTGCTTCTCCGTGACCATGGACCCTGACGAGAGATGGGTCAATGTGGGCTGCTATCGTTCAATGATTCAGGATCGCAAATCCGTGAGTCTGCTCATGGTTCCCGGAAAACACGGCCACGTGCACCGGCAGAAATACTTCAGCCGGGGTGAACGAATGCCCGTCGCCCTGGTCGTGGGAAGCGATCCGCTGTTTTTCTTTCTCGCGGGTACGGAGGTGCCTTACGGTGTGTGCGAGTTTGACGTCGTCGGCGGCATGCGGGGTAGTCCGGTCGAGGTGGTGCGGGGCAAAGTGACCGGGCTACCGTTTCCGGCACACGCCGAGATCGTTCTTGAAGGTTACCTGGATCCTAAAATCCGCAAGGACGAGGGGCCATTTGGCGAGTGGACAGGGTACTATGCGGGTGGCACGAGCCCGCAACCCGTGCTCGACATCCACGCTATCTACCACCGTAACGATCCCATTATCCTCGGGGTGCCGCCGCTGGGTAAGGGCCCCGACGAGATGGCGCGCTACCGGGCCGTCATGCGTTCGGCCATGCTCAAACAGGAGTTGGCCAATGCCGGGGTGCCAGACGTCACACAGGTCTGGTGCCATGAGGTGGGGGCCTCGCGCATGCTTCACGGAATTGCCATCAAGCAGCGTTATCCCGGCCATGCCAAACAAGTAGGGGTGCTCGGCGCGAGCTGTGGCTCTACCGTTTACGGGTGCAAGTTCGTCATCGTCGTCGATGATGACGTCGACGTGTCGAATTTTGAGGAGCTCATGTGGGCCATGGTCACCCGCTGCGACCCGGCCACCTCCATGGACATCTTGCGGCGAATGCGGACAAGCCCTGCCGATCCGCGGCTCACGCCCGAACAGCGGGCAGTGAGTGACCTCACCAACTCCCGCGCTGTCATTGACGCCACCCGCCCCTTTGAATGGAGGGACCAGTTTCCAAAAGTAAACGCCCCGAGCCCGGAAGTTACCCGCAAGGCGCGCGAAAAGTTCGGCTATTTGTTGCGCTAACCGGAAAAAGTCGGGGTTCGTGTTCGTGATTCATGGAACCCGCGGTTAGGGGCGAAGCGATCCGGCGAAAGCTGGCGTTGACAACTTTCCAACACATACGTATGGTCTGCCTATCTTACAAGCGTCCGAAATCAAGGAGGTAGCGCAATGCGGATTTTCCGATTATGGCGAGCTTATAGAGCACCGGTTGCTGTTCTCTGCCTTGGCATCCTGAGCATTGCGGTGCCGGTCCGGGACAGCGGCGCTCAGACGATAAAGATGACCGTGGCCCAGGCGGGAATCAACCCGGGGACCAGCCTCTACTTTATCGCTCAAAAGGAGAACCTGTTTGAAAAGCATGGCCTGGATGTGAAGGTGATCCCTACCACCACATCGAGCGCTGTGCAGGCTATGCTTGGGGGGAGCGTCCAGCTCACCACGGGATCGGCTGGGGCGGCTTTTATCACTGCGACACTGCAAGGGACCCCTCCGTTTGTCCTGGTGGCGTCTTGGATCAACGTGTTTCCTTATACGATCGTGGCCCGCAAGGAAATCTCTAAGGTCCAGGATCTCAAGGGAAAGACCGGACAGGTGGGCGCCACTTTTGGCACGGCCCCAGATGTGGCCTTGCGATTCGGTCTGGCAAAGCTCGGTATCGACCCCGAGAAGGACGTGAAGCTCACCCAAATGCCCCGCCCGGATTGGCTGAACGTCATGGCCCAGATTGAAAAAGGAGAGGTCCAATTTGCTGTTCTTCCTCCTCCTTACGACCGCCTCGGCGAGAAACGCGGGTATCGGGCTTTGATTGCGCTGCCGGATCTGGGGCTTTCCTGGCAGCAAAATGGCGA
>MGSI01000103.1 GCA_001798455.1 Deltaproteobacteria bacterium RIFCSPLOWO2_02_FULL_57_26
CGTGGTTAGGCATCAAGCAGTAGGCCCAGACGTCCACGTCCCAGCGCGAGCACCACTCAGACATCAGACGGATGTAGTCCTCATAATCTTCTTCACAGAAAAAGGTCTCCTGCCTGCGATTGCCCCGCTGAGTGACGTGATGGGGCAGGCCTGGCGCCACGACCCGTGCGAGTCTTGCCATGCAGCAAGGCTATGGCGGCGTAAGCCTGAAGTCAATAATTAAGTATGGTGTCCCCGCAATTTCCATTTCCACAATTTAGAATTTCAGAATTTGGTCATTCATGAAACAGACCGTTGAAAAACTCTCGGTGCTCATTCTGAGGGGCCGAGAGCGACGAAGAATCTCTTTTAAAGCCTGGAGATTCTTCGTCGCTCTCAGAATGACAGGCAGTCAAAATGACCCGCTAAAAGAGTTTTCGAACAGCCTCTGAAAAGCTTGTCAAGAGACTGAGGGTTCCCCTTTTTTTCTAGTGTGTGTCGAACACCGCCTGGTACTGGGCAAGCTTGGCATCGACGGCTTCCCGCTCCGCCTTTGTGGGGTTGTCCGGGGCGGCGGCCGAAGGAAGGCTCCCGAATTTCATCAAACAAGCCATCAGCAGCAGGCGCGCCTTAGTAGCGGTCAGGTTGCTCCCTCCGATCGAGAGCGGATTGCGCTTCGAATCCACCGGTCCTTCGGCGTTGCCTCGTCCCACCCTCACCACCGGCATGCCGCTAAATACGGCTCGTCGTAAGGCTGCGTCCGCCGAATTACTCATCGTCCCGAAGGGAGCTGCCCCTTCGGCGACGAAACCGGCTAGCGGTGTCTCGCGCAGGTTTTTTTCGATTCGTGCGAGAATGTCCACCTCCGAAGCCGCGCTGCCGGACTCGTCTTCCTGGAGATAGCGAGCGTGCTTCGCGATCGTGACCTTCGGGATCGCAGTCGGAAGCAGGTTGCCCTGGGCGTCCTTGATTTTTATCGGAATCCGGATGATCCGGCCGCCATCCAACCGCGCTCCCTCTACCGATTCGGGCAGCCGGGTCAGGTTAACCTCTGAGGTGTACGTATGGCGCTTAACGGTCTTGAAGGTCAGGGCAGGGGGACCGGGCTGTCCCATCGTTCCGACGATCCCGCCGTGACCTCCGGTGGCCACGTAGCCTCCGGGGCGGGCGTCGCCCTTCTGGACATCGCGCGCGGTGAAGATCTGCTCGTCCTGGATGACCACCCCCCCGATCGAGTCTCGGCCGCCTTCGTCCGCCCAAATCCGGGAGACGATATAATCCACCGAGTCGATAATGTTGCGATCGCCGTCGTTGCTCACGGCGCCATGGGCTCGCTGCGAGGCGTTGCCAACTATCGGAATGGTCGTGTCGATGAGAAGGTTCAGCCAATAGCTTGTCTCCTCCACGAACGGGCTTCCTTCCAGCCAGATCGCTCCGCTATACAAGCCGCGCTTTAAGGCCTGCTGGACTACGTTGGTCAGGCGCGCCAGGATGGCCATCGGCGGCTCCCGTCTTAAATAGCCGGGGCGGTAGGGGAAGAAATCTTTTCCGAGAATCTCCAGCGGGATGTCACCTTGGCCCGCGTCCGAGCGCAGGCCTTGCGGGAGCCCTTTCGTGTAACCGCCGGATGGCGCAGCGCGGTAGAATTCGAACTCAGCCTTGGAAGAGAGCTGGGAGCACACGCCTTCATCGCCGACTCCGAGGCGATCGATCTCCTCAAACAAACGCGAGCCGTCAGGAAAGAACGGCTGGCGGCACTTCTCCGCTGGCGCGTTGGAATCGGCGCCGTCCCCCTCCCAGGCTTGACCGCTCGCCTGGCGTGCCATGTAGGGCAGGGGATAGAGCCCATCCTCCGGCCGCAGAGTGACCTCATAAACGGGAATGTCATTGGCCCCTTGGCGCTGCTTGTGAAACTGGCCCGAAGAATCGATGTAGCCGTCGGGGGGAGCGTAAAGCTCGGCGGCATCGCCCTCCAGCGGATGGGCGCTGAACTGCTCGACGTAGACCGTTACCGGCGCCGCCAGGCGCTGCGGCCGCAAGGCGTCGAAACGCGTCGGGCCGCCATCCGAGTTTTTGCGCCGCGGCAGATCATATTTCTCCCTCGCCTTGTTGCTAGTAACCAGCGGCTCAGTATTCTGGATCGTCGCTGTAGGCCCGGAAAAGACCGCGATCTTGGGTTTTTCGGAGGATTGAGTTTCTGCCATGGGCGTCTCCTAAACGGTTTGAGCTTGCTCGAGCCACTCTTCGTGCGCATCCACCCAAGTGGACATCTCTTTTTCCTCCTTCAACGGCCCTCGCGGTTTTCCGTGCCGAACGGGGTCAGGGCGTCGCCGCCGCGTCGGTAGTTTCTTTGGGTCTGTTCGGGCTCGCGGTTCACTAGGGTGCGATGGTACATCGGGTGGCGGAGACTTCGCACCTCGTGCTCCAGTTCGAAGAGCTTTGTTCCATCTTCGGGGTTCGCCACATCCTTGAAGCGGAATTGATGGTTTCTCACATGTTCCATGATGCGGCCGTGGCGCTTGAGGAAGCCGTAGGGCCCGGAGAAGTTGGCCACGTAAACCGCGATGTGGTGGCCGTCGTAAGGAGCTATCTCCTCATCCACTTCGCGGAACCGGAGCCATTGATTGCGTCCAGTGGCCACACGCGCTGCCGCGAGACGGTTTTGGGAACTCAGCGTCGTGGGGGCACGCATCACTTCTTGGTAAAAGCGGGCAATCCCAGCGGCCGCGCCGGGCTTAACCCAAAATTCAACGTAAGGAATGCCGAGGGTCATGTCGCCGAAGCGCGGCGCGGGAGCATGGCAGCGAAAACGGTTGCCCCATGGGCAGACGACCGAAACATGGTCGGCCTCACGGGTCCAGGAGAAGCGAGTGGCTCTGAGACGTTCTTCCACGGCCTTCAATCGGCCTTGCAGAAGGTCAAGGTCAGGCAGGACCACGCCGATATGGCCCGGGATCCGCTGGGCATTTCCGCTCGGCAGGTGGAACTGCTGCTCGCCCACGTTGATCCACATGTTCTCCGTCCCCACCGTGAGGTACGGGTCGCGGGTGAGTCCCAGCCCGACGACATAGAAGAGAGTTGCTACGGACTGGTCGGCGATGCGCAGGTTGACGTGCTCGAGCGATACGATGTTGCCGACGTCTTCCTCGCTATAATCGCCCGGCCCGCTCATCGGGCTCCTCCTTTCCTCTTTTCCGAGTTTAGCCTTGAAAAAGCTAAGACCCATTAATAGTCCGACCCGAGGGCAGGCGTCAAGGTGTGTGAGGCACAAACGCACGGCAACGTCAAAGTCAGTTTCACCCTAGTGAATTGATTTCGCAAGAGCCCTTTGTCCGAAAATCCCCCCTCTCCCCCCTTTTCTAAAGGGGGGAATTGGAAGTCTCCCTTTGTAAAGGGAGATTTAGAGGGATTTTTAGTCGCGCTCAACACGACTTTGACGAGACCCTGGGCACAAACGAGACGGGGGCTCACGTCGCCATGCGGTGAGGCTCGTCTGATCAGGTAGAGTTGCTCCGACGGGGCTGTCTCGTAGAAAGTTTTTAGTTCTTAGTTTTGAGTTTTTAGTTCGCAACTCAAAACTTAAAACTCGAAACTCAAAACTATCAAGTGCCGATCGTCCACGAAGTGAGGTAGTGTTCCTGTTCTTTGGTGAGCTTGTCGATGCGGATTCTCATACTGGCTAGCTTAAGCCGTGCTACCCAGTCCTCGACCTCTTTGGGCACATCGTAAACTTGGGGATTAAGGCGGTTCCGATTCTTCACCGCCCACTCGGATGCGAGAGCCTGGGTGGCGAAACTCATATCCATCACGGAGGCCGGGTGCCCCTCAGCGGCGGTAAGGTTGATGAGCCGTCCCTCTCCCAGAAGGTAGATTCTTTTCCCCCCGGGCAGGATGTAGGCATCGACGAAGTTGCGCACGTTTTTCTCTACCTTCACCGCCATCTGGCTTAAGGCCTTGAGGTCGATCTCGATGTCGAAGTGGCCCGAGTTGCAGAGAATCGCTCCGTCCTTGAGAAGCCTAAGGTGTTCTTTACCGATGACATGCATGTCGCCGGTCAAGGTGATGAACAGGTCGCCGATCTTAGCGGCCTCCTTCATGGACATCACCTCGAAGCCGTCCATGGCCGCTTCCAGGGCCCGGATCGGATCGACCTCGGTCACGATCACCTTTGACCCCATTCCCCGGGCGCGCGACGCTACGCCCTTGCCGCACCAACCGTAACCCGCCGTCACGACTCTCTTTCCCGCCAAGAGAATATCGGTGGCGCGAATGATGCCGTCGATCGTCGATTGGCCGGTGCCGTAGCGGTTATCGAAGAGGTGCTTCGTGGCGGCGTCATTGACGGCGATGACGGGGATTCTGAGCCTCCCTTCGCCGGCAAGGGCGCGAAGTCGTATCACCCCTGTTGTCGTCTCCTCCATGCTCGCGATCATGTACTCAGCCAGGTGGGCAAATTCTTTGTGGAGCAGCGAAACCAGATCCGCTCCGTCATCCATGGTAATGACCGGCTTGTGGTTCAGCGCCGCGTGCAGATGGCGGTAGTAGGTCTTGTTGTCTTCGCCTTTGATGGCGAACACGGGTATGCCTTCATGTTTGACTAGGGTGGCGGCCACATCGTCTTGCGTGGAAAGCGGGTTGGAGGCGCACAGCACCACTTGCGCCCCTCCGGCTTTGAGGGTCTTGACCAGGTTGGCCGTTTCCGCCGTCACGTGGAGGCAGGCGGAAAAACGCATTCCCCGAAGCGGCTTTTCTTTGCGGAAGCGCTCGCGCACTCGTCTTAGGACCGGCATGTCCTGGTCGGCCCAGAGAACGCGCTTGTTTCCCTGCCCGGCAAGTCCCGGGTCGCGGATATCGTATCTTTTCTGCGCCAAGGTTACAGCATCCTCCCCACCGCCGGTTCCTCTAGACCTTGGCTGCTGCCTGCTTAAGATCCTCGACCCGGTCGGTCTTCTCCCAGGTGAAGTAGCCGTTTTCCGGCGCTCGACCGAAGTGGCCGTATGAGGCGGTCGGGCGGTAGATGGGGCGCTTTAAGTCCAGGGTCTGGATGATGCTCTTCGGCCGCAGGTCGAAGAGTTCACGGATGATCTGAGATAGCTCTTTTTCCGGGATCGTCCCGGTACCGAAGGTCTCCACCGCGATCGAAACGGGCTGGGCCACGCCGATCACGTAGGCTAGCTGCACTTCGCATTTGCGGGCCAGCTTGGCGGCGACGATGTTTTTGGCGATGTAGCGGGCCATATAGGCGGCGCTGCGATCCACCTTGGTGGGATCCTTGCCTGAGAAGGCGCCCCCGCCATGGCGTCCCATTCCGCCGTAGGTGTCGACGATGATCTTGCGTCCGGTAAGGCCGCAGTCGCCCTGAGGCCCTCCCACCACGAAGCGGCCTGTGGGGTTGACATGGTAAGTGGTGTTCTGGTCGAGGTACTCCCGGGGTATGACGGCCCGAACCACGCCGTCGATGATGGTCTCTCTCAGCTTACCGTACTCAATATCCGGTGAATGTTGGGTCGAAATCACCACGCTCTGCACGCGTACAGGTCTGCCGCCATGGTATTCCACGGTGACCTGGGACTTGCTGTCGGGCCTGATAAACGGGGCTTCTCCGCCTTTGCGGATTTTGGCAAGATACTTGACCAGGATGTGGGCCATCTGGATGGGCAGTGGCATGAGCTCCGGGGTTTCATCGCAGGCAAAGCCGAACATCATCCCCTGGTCTCCGGCTCCCTGCTCTTTGCCCTCCGACTCGGTCACCCCGATGGAAATATCCGGGGACTGGCGCTCGACCGCGGTGATGATGGCGCAGGTGTTACCGTCAAAGCCGAGCGCCGAATCGGTATAGCCGATGTCACGCACGACTTCCCGCGCGATCTCGTTATAGCTGATTCGCGCCTGGCTGGTGATCTCGCCGGCGATCACGATCATGCCGGTCTTCGCGAGCGCTTCGCAGGCCACCCGGCTCTCCGGATCTTCTCTCAGGTGAGCATCGAGGATGGCATCGGAAATCTGATCGCACATCTTGTCCGGATGACCTTCAGAGACGGACTCCGAGGTGAAAAGGTAATTGTTCGTAGCCATTTCAACCTACCTCCGAGGCGGTGTACCCCAGAATGCAATTCTCTCCCCTATACCGTATAAGCCGGAGGGAATCAAGTTTACTCGCTTTCGTAGAAATTCTTTTCCACGAGTTTCTCGATCGCCCGCAGGACCTCTTCCGCGTCCTTCCCCTTGGCCTCCACGTGGATCTTGCTCCCCTTGGTGGCGGCGAGGGTAAGCACCCCCATGATGCTCCTCCCGTCGACCACATGGCCGTCTTTGGAGATCTTCACTTCAGCGGAAAAGCGCTGCACCGTCTGGACTAACAGCGCGGCAGCCCGGGCATGCAAACCGAGTTTGTTCTTGATCTCGAGTTTCTTGACCACCTCGTCCCTTTAACGATTACTTGTCGATGTCTCTATGCTTCACGTGGATTCGAAAGCGCTCGCTGTCCAGTCTTTTATTGAGCTCTTCCACCAGGACGACGGAGCGGTGTCTCCCTCCGGTACAGCCAAGGGCTATGGTGAGGGTGCTCTTCCCCTCCCGCACGTACTGCGGCAGAATGAATTCTAGCAGGGAGTAGAAGCGGTCCAAAAAGATCGTCGTCTCTTCCCGCTTCATGACAAATTCTCTCACCTCGGGCGCCAACCCGTTTTTGCCCCTGAGCTCGTTGACAAAAAATGGGTTGGGGAGAAAGCGCACGTCGAAAATCATGTCGGTGTCGTGCGGGATTCCGTACTTATAGCCAAAGGAGGTGAGGAACAGGCTCGTCGTGTGGGGACTCAGGATCTGGCTATAGTGTTGCTCCACCTCTTTTTTGAGCTCGTGGACGTTAAATTGGCTGGTATCGATGACTTTATCGGCCACGGCGCGCATCCCCTCCAGTGCCCTGCGTTCCCGGGCAATTCCCTCCTGAGTCGAGCCTCCCTCGGCAAGAGGGTGAGGGCGGCGGGTCTCGCTGAACCGGCGCAACAGCACCTCGTCGGAGGCGTCGAAGAAGAGCACTTCCAGACGGTGTCCCGCCGCGCGCAGCTCGGAGAGGACTTGAGGCCACGACTGGAAAAAACGCCCTTCCCTCAAGTCGATGCCCAGGGCGATCCGTTGAACCCCTTCTCCGTACCCTTGGCAGAGGTCGATAAATTTGGGGACCAAAACGACCGGCAGGTTGTCGATGCAGAAAAAACCGTTATCTTCGAGCGCCCGGATGGCCACGCTCTTTCCCGAGCCAGAGAGACCCGTGATGATAATGATATCCAGGCCATTGGCTGTCTTCATGGCGCTACGAGGTCCGGTGACCAGGAGGCATAGATAAGGGGTCAAGCTCGAGTCGGCTTCTGTCTCCTGGCTTGCGTGTTTTTGTTCGGCGAGCTAAAACCTGTCGTCTTCCTCACGGATGGTGTTAAAGATTTCCTCCTGGGTTTTCCCCGTCATCAGCCGGGCGCGAAAGGCAGCGTCCTTGAGCAGGCGGGAGATCCGCGCCAGGGCCTTGAGATGATCCGCCGCCGAGTTTTCGGGCGCCACCAGAACGAAAAACAGGTAGGTCAAACCGCCGTCGAGGGAATCGAAGTCCACCCCTTGGGAACTCCGGGCAAAGACCCCGGCGATCCGCTCTACCCCTGGAAGTTTTCCGTGGGGTATCGCCACTCCCTCCCCAATGGCTGTGCTACTGATTTTCTCCCGCTCAAGCAGGGCCTTGAACAGCAACCCCGCGTTCATAGTCTGGCTGTGCAAGGCCATCCACTCCGACATCTCTTTAAGCACGGCGCTTTTATTCCTGCCCTGGAGATCAGGGATGACCATCGCGGGATCTAAGAAATCCGTAATCTTCACCGCTTTACCTTCTTGCGTCGGAGCCTTACCTTGGTCTTGTATTTCCTGATCTGCTGCTCGATTTTGTCTATCACCAAATCAATAGCCGAGTAGAGGTCCGAAGTTTCCTCGCGCCCGTGGATTGTCAACCGGCGTGCCTGTAGCGTGACCTCGGCAAGTTGTCGGTCTCGGGAATCCACAGAGAGTACCACATGCGCCTCGGGGGGGCGGTAAAAGTACTTCCCGATTTTGAGAAGTTTTTGTTGCGCGTACCGCTTCAAAGCGTCGGTCGGCTGCGTGTGCCGGAAGGTTACGTAAACTTTGACGTCTGTCATGGCGATCCTCCCGTAAGGCTGCCTTATTTTCGCAGGTAACGCTGTCGCCGCTTCGACGAGGGAAGGATGCCCATGGCCTCGCGGTACTTGGCCACGGTGCGCCGGGCGATATCGATGGCCTCCTTGCTCAGGAGCCCAGCAATGTGTTGGTCGCTATGGGGTTTTCTCGGGTCCTCGCCGGAGATGATGCCGCGGATTTTCACTTTAACGGTCTCCGAGGCCACATCTTCTCCGTTGCCGGCCTTGAGGCCGCTTTGGAAGAAGAATTTCAGCTCGAAGAGGCCCTGAGGAGTGTGGACATATTTGTTGGCCGTCGCCCGGCTCACGGTCGACTCGTGCATCCCGATGTCTTCCGCAACATCCCGCAACACCATCGGCTTGAGCTGGCTAACCCCGTACTCGAGGAAATCATTCTGAAATTTGAAAATACTTTGCGTGACGCGGAAAAGCGTCTGCTGCCTTTGGTGAATACTTTTGATGAGCCATGCCGCCGCCCGCACTTTCTCTTGCAGGTACTGCCTGGCCTCGGCTTCCTCTCCGCCTTCGTGCGTGGCCAGCCGACGATACAGAGAACTGACCCGCAAACGAGGAATCCCCTCGTCGTTCAGGAACACCTCGTATTTGTCGCCAACTTTCTCGATCCCTACGTCAGGGATGATGGTGTGGACCTCCTCCTGCTCAAAACCCTGAGCTGGCTTGGGCTGGAGAGACGCGATCACGCGCGCGGCCTCGTCGATCTCTTCTGCGGTAACCCCGAGTTCCCGCGCTAACTTTTCATAGCGTCTGGTCTCCAGCTGGGCGAGATGATCAGAGACCAGGCGGGCCGCCAGGGTGCCTTCCAAGCTGAGGCTCTCGAGCTGAATCAGCAGACACTCGCGCAAATCACGCGCGGCCACGCCGATGGGGTCAAACCGCTGGATTTCTTTCAGAACCCGCTCTGCCTCCGGAGGCTCGGCGTCCGTGGCTTGGCAGATCTCCTCTAGCGACACCTCGAGGTAGCCGTTTCCATCCAGGTTCCCGATGATGTAAGCGCCGATGGACTTCTCCCGATCCGTCAGGCCCGACAAACGGAGCTGCCAGATCAGGTGATCTTCCAGCGATACGCTCTTGCTCAGGGTGTTCTCCAGCGAGGGAGGGCCATCGTTGTCATCGCGGGTGGCCTCGGCCGTCAAAGAGCCGTGAATGGAATTGGAGTGGGATTCGATATACTCTTGCCAATCGAGCGTACCGATTTTATCCGTGGCTGAGAGCTCGCGGCTGATCTCCGGCTCCGGGGCGCTCTCGGGAGGCACCGCGTCATTCTTCGGCTCGTCCTCGGCCTTCTCTCCGCCCTCGGCGGCAATTTCCTCCTCCAACGCCGGGTTTTCTTGGAGCTCCTGGGCGATCATCTCCTCTAGTTCGATGCGGGAGAGCTGCAGCAGCTTGATCGCCTGCTGCAGCTGGGGTGTCATGACCAGCTGCTGAGCCAGTTTTTGGACCTGTCTGATCTCAAGGGCCATAGCTAGAGTCTAAACCCCTCCCCTAGGTAAACTTTGCGGGCCTTCGGGCTGGAGGCGATCCGCTGCGGCGTTCCTTCCTCCAGGACCAACCCCGCATTGAGGATGTAGGCCCGGTCGCAAATTCCGAGTGTCTCACGGACATTGTGGTCGGTGATGAGAATGCCGATGCCGCTGGTGGTGAGCTTGCGGATGATATTTTGGATTTCCGCCACCGCGATAGGATCCACGCCGGTGAAAGGCTCGTCCAACAGGATAAAGTAGGGGGCGAGCACCAGGGCCCGTGCGATTTCCGCCCGACGGCGCTCGCCTCCGGATAGGGTGTAAGCCTTATGGCGGGCCAAGTGGGAGATCCCGAGCATTTGCATGAGCATCGTGCAGCGCTCCCGGCGCTCCTGTTCGCTCAAGTCGAGAGTCTCAAGGATCGCCTGCAAATTTCCCTCAACGGTGAGACGGCGAAAAACGGAGGGTTCCTGGGGGAGGTAACTGAGGCCAGCGCGCGCCCTGAGGTAAACCGGGGTGGAGGTCAAATCTTCGCCGTTCATGAAAACCTTTCCTTGATCGGGGCGGACGAGACCGACCATCATATGAAAAGTCGTGGTTTTTCCCGCTCCGTTGGGCCCGAGCAACCCTACCACCTCACCTCCGCTGATCTCCAGGCTGACCCCATCGACCACGCGGCAACCATTATACGACTTCGTGACCCCTTCAGCCTTGAGAACGATCATTGCCCTTTGCTTGGACTCGTCTGCTCTTTCTCTCGTTTTTGAATCTCTTCCGGGAAGATCGTTGCTTTAACTCTCTGGCTTCCCCCCTCGACCACGGCCCGTTCCTGTTCGACGAAAAAAGTAATCCGCGAGCCAGAGACTTGGTTGTTTCCCTGGCGCACGACCGGATCGCCGGTGAGGATGATGGTCTGGTTTTTGTCGTTGAAAACAGCCTTGGTTCCCGTTGCCACGCGATTCCCCTGTGTCACTTGGACTTGGCCTTCTGCCACCACCTCATTAAGGGCTTTCATATCAGCATCGTAATTAGCCGTGAGCACCTGACTCTTCATGATCAGATCACCCTGCTGCGCGACGATGCGGCCGGTATAGGTGATCGTCTGTTTTTTCTGGTCCACCTCCATCCGGTCCGAAGTGATAAAAATTGGCTCCTTTTTATTGGCTCCAAAGACGCCCCCTGTGGATTCGGCTTTTGTCGCCCCGATGGACTTTTGACCCGCCGCGCCCGCGAGGGCGAAAGAATAGACAAAAAGCAAACTGAGCAGGATTGCCCATAAGCCGTAACCCCGGTTTGCTGACCCCGGTTTAGCTCTTTCTCTTTCCATCGGCTCTTAGCCCCTGGTTTTCCAGCTGGTTCGGATGAACCTTGGTTTTCACCTCCTTCAGCAGACGAACCTTCTCTTCTTCGAGCTTGATTTCCATCCCCACCCCCTCCAGCTCCAGCCCCTCTGCCTTTAGAGTTACCTTACCGGGGGCAACCACCTGGTTTTTGCTTTTGAAATAAGAAGCCTCTTCTGTGCGAAGGACGTAGCCCTGATAGTTCACTCGGACGCCGCCCTTCATGTTCATCTCCTCTAGTTCCTCATCCGTGAAGAAAAGGCGGCCCTCGTCACCTGTGGCCTCTAGGGTTCGTTCATTTTTATCATAAAAGATGAAGCGCGGCTTTTTGATCACGGCCTGTCTTTCCCCTTTGAGATACCGGGCCTCTTCCCCCCAGAGCTCCCACACTTTTCGCCCCCCTTCAATCTTTGCGCGATGGAAGTCTTTAAGCTGGAGGGCAACGTCGGGGAGCCGGTCCAAGAACTTGAGTGGCTCCTTGCGCATCTCGTCGACTCGCGCCGTCCAGATGGTGTGCGCGACCTTGTAGCCCACCCCGCCCAGGGTGGCACCAATTAAGAGAAGCAAGAGAGTCCTCACACCTTTTCGTTTCATGGTTAACCTGGTCGACCTGGGCCTAAAGCAAAAAAATACCACCTTTGAGGGTGGCTGTAAAGCAGACAGGCACGAAATTTGCTTAGCCGCGCAGGCTAATTAACGGAGGTAGTATTTTCGGGTGATTTCCTCCCACTTGCTTTGCGCCCGCAGGAGGAGCTCTGCCACCTCCCTTACCGCGCCTTGTCCCCCTCCGCTTTCGGTCACATAATCCACCAGCGCTCTTAATCCGCCCCAACCATCTTTTACTGCCATGGCCAAACCCGCCCGGCATAGAATAGGTAGGTCCCCCAGGTCATCCCCGAGGTAGGCAATCTCACGATCGGCAAGGCCGGTCCTGGACTTAACTTTCCTATAGGTCTCGCCCTTATCCAGGACCCTCTGGTAGACGATGCGGATCCCGAGTTCCCTCGCACGGTGAGTCACGGCCTGGGAATAGCGGCCGCTTATCAGGCCAATTCGAATGCCCGCCCGGTTCAGGAGTTTTATCCCTTCGCCGTCGCGAACATGAAAGCGCTTAATCTCCTCCCCCCGACCGTTTATGACGATCGAGCCGTCCGTTAACACTCCATCGACGTCCAGCAGGAGGAGTTTTATGTCCTGCGCCTTCTTACGGACCGCGGCGGCAATGCGTTTCACTGGGGAGTTAAACGATGCCAGCTTTCAAGAGGTCGTGGAGGTGAACGACACCTTCGGGTCTGCGCCCGCTATCTTCCAGAACGAAAAGCGAAGTGATCGAATGCTCCTCCATCACCGCTACAGCCCGCGCCGCCAGAGCATCGGCCGGTATGGTCCTGGGATCGCGGGTCATCAAATCCTTCGCCTTGAGGTGGAAGATATCGCCTTTTTGCTCTAGCCCCCTTCGCAGGTCTCCGTCGGTGATCACGCCGACGAGATCTCCGCGGCCGTTGACCACCCCGGTCACTCCAAGTCTCTTCGACGTGATTTCCAAAAGCGTCTCTTTCATCGGAGTCTCTTCGTGCACGATCGGCAGCTCTGGGCCCCGATGCATCAGATCCTGGACCCGTAGAAGCAGCCTGCGGCCCAAGATGCCGCCGGGATGTCGGAAGGCAAAGTCTTCCTTCTTAAATCCTTTTTTCTCCAGCAGGACCACCGCCAGGGCGTCGCCGAGGGCCAGTGCTGCGGTCGTGCTGGTTGTAGGCGCAAGACCCAGCGGACAGGCCTCTTCTTTGACCGCAGCGTTTAAGACCACATCGCCCGCGCGCGACAGCGTGGATTCGGGATTGCCGGTGATCACAATCAGCTTGAGCGCCAGGCGCTTGATGATGGGCAGGAGTGTTAAAATCTCGTCGGTCTCACCGCTGTTGGAGATGGCCAGAACCACATCGCCTTTCACGATCATACCGAGATCACCGTGGCCGGCGTCGCCCGCGTGGAGGAAGAGTGAAGGTGTGCCGGTGCTTGAGAACGTGGCGGCGATCTTGCGGCAGATCAGGCCCGATTTGCCCATGCCGGTCACCACCACTTTTCCGGGGCAGGTATGGAGAAAGTCGACAGCTCGCACGAAGCTCTCGTCGAGCTGGTCGATCAGCGAATGAATCCCTTCCGCTTCGATCTTGAGAACTTCCCGAGCGCGTTGGAGAATGGTCGCCGCGTCCATCAGTTTCCCTTTAAGAGCCCATCGATCTCTTTAACCCGCCTGAGGAGTTCCTCCAACTCGTTCAGAGGTAGCGAATTGGGGCCGTCGCTAAGCGCATGGTCCGGATCTTCATGGACCTCCATGAAGAGCGCGTCGATCCCGACGGCCACGCCGGCCCGTGCCAGCGGGGCAATAAACTGCCGCTGCCCCCCCGAAGCCTTCCCCAACTCTCCGGGGAGTTGCAGGCTATGGGTGGCGTCAAAAACTACCGGAAAGCCCAATTCCCTCATCATGACCAGAGAGCGCATGTCTGAAACCAGGTTGTTGTAACCAAAGGAAACGCCCCGCTCGGTTACCAGGATCTGCTCGTTTCCGGTGGAGACGATCTTTTCGACCACGTTGCGGAGGTCCCAAGGGGCCAAGAATTGCCCCTTCTTGACATTGACCACCTTTCCCGCCCGGGCTACCGCGATAACAAAATCAGTTTGGCGGCACAGAAAGGCGGGGATCTGGAGCACATCGACGATCTCTCGCACGAGGCCCACCTGATCCTTTTCGTGGACGTCGGTGAGGATTGGGACGCCGAACTCCTTTTTCACCTCGGCTAGAATCTCCAGCCCCTGCTCGAGGCCGGGACCCCGGTAAGATTCGAGCGAGGTGCGATTGGCTTTATCATAGGAAGATTTATAGATGAACGGGATGCCGACCCGGCGGGCCGCCTCAATGAGCAGCGACGCGTGCCGGAGTGCCGACTCTCGTCCCTCGATGACGCAGGGACCAGCAATTAACGCCACAGGCCTGCCCGCACCGATTGCGATCGTGCCGACTTTTACAGCCCTGGACGTTATTGACGTTCGTGCGCTTGAGGAGGTCATCTGCGGGCGACTTTGATCCTCGGCACCTCGCGCAGGGCCATGCGGTTCTGCAACGCGGCCTTGATGAAGCCTTTGAACAGGGGATGACAATCCATGGGACGGGACTTGAATTCGGGATGAAACTGGCAGCCGAGAAACCAGGGGTGATCTTTGAGCTCGATCATCTCCACCAGGTTGCCATCCGGGGAGAGACCGCTCAAAATCATGCCCTGGGCCTTGTAGAGGTCGCGGTAGCCGTTGTTGAATTCGTAGCGGTGGCGGTGGCGCTCCGAGATCTTTCTCTTGCCGTAAAGTTTCAGGGCTAAGGTATTTTCCTGTAGCACGCAGGGGTAGGCCCCGAGCCTCATGGTGCCCCCTTTGTTCTCAACTCCCCGCTGGGTTTCCATGAGATGGATCACAGGGTGCGCGGTTCGCTCGTCAAACTCGCTTGAGTTTGCTTCGTTAAACCCGCAGACATTGCGGGCGAACTCCACCACTGCCATCTGCATTCCCAGACAGATCCCGAAAAAGGGGACGCGTTTTTCCCGTGCGTAGCGCACCGCCTCAATCTTTCCTTCGCTGCCGCGGTCGCCGAAACCTCCCGGAACCAGGATGCCGTCGGCTCGGCTCAGGAGCTGGCTCGGCCCCACTTCTTCGATTTGCTCCGCTTCGATGCAGTCGAGCTCCACCCTCGCCTCGTTGGTGATGCCTCCGTGGGTGAGCGCCTCGATGAGGCTCTTGTAAGATTCTTTCAGGCTCATGTACTTGCCCACCACGGCGATACGGACCGATTCCTTGGGGCTCTTCAAGACCTGGACGATTCGATGCCACTTTCTCAGGTTAGGGGCTGCGGTCCACATATGGAGTTTTTCCACGATTTTCTCATCCAGACCTTCCTGGTGGAAGATTAGGGGAACCTCGTAGATCCACTCAACATCCTTGGCCGTAATGACCGCATCCTCCTCCACGTTGCAGAAGTGCGCGATCTTCGCTTTCAGTTTTTTATCCAATAGCCGATCCGTGCGGCAGAGCAGGATGTCCGGTTGGATCCCCAGGCCAGTCAGCTCTTTGACGCTGTGCTGCGTAGGCTTGGTTTTCAGCTCTCCCCCCGCCGCAATGTAAGGGACCAGGGTGAGGTGGACATAGAGGACATTCTCTTTACCCCAGTCCCAGCCGAACTGTCGCACCGCCTCCAAGAAGGGAAGGCCTTCGATGTCTCCTACCGTCCCGCCGACCTCGCAGATTACAATGTCATAGCCATCGGCGGCGTTACGAATGCGTTGCTTGATCTCGTCCGTGATATGGGGGATGACTTGCACCGTGCCCCCGAGATAATCTCCCCGCCGCTCTTTGGCGATCACTGTTTCATAGATCTGCCCGGTAGTGCAGTTATTCTTTCGTCCCATCGGCGTCGAGACATAGCGCTCGTAGTGGCCGAGGTCGAGGTCGGTCTCGGCGCCATCGTCAGTAACGTAGACTTCCCCGTGCTGATAGGGACTCATGGTTCCCGGGTCGACGTTGATGTAAGGGTCCATCTTGAGCAAGGTCACCTTCAAACCACGACTTTCCATGAGCGCCCCGATGGATGCCGAGGCGAGCCCCTTGCCCAAGCCGGACACCACTCCTCCCGTCACGAAGATAAATTTAGTCTTCACGCCGGCCATGTGATGCTGTTATCCCCCTCTTTTCTTTAGGAAGTGCTCGGCCTTCGTCAGATCCTCGGGAGTGTCGACTTCCACCGAAGGCTCGTCCACGTCGGCCACACGAATGCGGTACCCATGCGCCAGAGCGCGCAGTTGCTCCAAGCCCTCGGTCCGCTCCAGCGCCGTGGGTCGAAGACGGGCGAACTTCATGAGAAAATCCCGGCGATAGATGTAAACCCCCACATGCCGATGCCCCCAGATTCTGGCCCGAGCGAGAGCCGGGGAGTTAGTCCCGTCGCGGGAAGGGGCTCCCTCGCGCAGAAAGGGTACGGGTGCGCGGGAGAAATAAAGGGCGAAACCGTGGGCGTCGGAAACTACCTTGACGACATTGGGGTTGAACCATTCTTCCCGCTGAAAGATGGGAGTCCGGGCCGTTCCCATCGGGATGGAGCGATCAAGGCGTAGCGGCCTTAAGGTTCGCGCGATTGTCCGGGGTTGCACAAAGGGCAGATCCCCCTGCACGTTCACCACCCATTCGGCCTTGAGCTTCTTGGCCACTTCGGCCAAGCGATCGGTGCCGCTGGCGTGGTTGGGAGAGGTGAGGACGGCTTCTCCGCCGAATCCCCTTACGGTCTCGAGAATTCTGCGATCGTCGGTGGCGACCAGAATGCGGTCCAGGCCGGGCACCTTAGAGGCGCTTTCGTAAACGTGCTGAATCATAGGCTTACCGCCGATCAGGGCTAGAGGCTTTCCGGGAAATCGCGTGGAGCCATAACGGGCCGGGATAATTGCCACGACAGTCATGGAATCCGAGGCTTAAGTTGCGCTGAGAGACAACCAGGAGCGAGGCGGTCTGGAAGCCGATGCCTGAAAATAAAAAGCCGCGACGGCCCTTGCGGAAAGCGCATCACGGAATTTGACTATACCCCCACCCCCAGATGGTGTCAACGAGATTCTTTTGAAGAGATGATCAGATCCGACGTCTAAACGGCACGGAAGGAGGTGATTTCATGAAAAGCGCGCTCAAGCTACTGCTCGTAGCCTTAATTACCCTGGCGTTCAGCGGAGTTAGCTTTGCCCAGGCCAAGCCAGCCACTCCGGCTACCCCGGCCAGTCCGGCGGTAGAAAAGATGGAAAAGAAGCAAGACGACGCGAAAGGGAAGAAAGCCAAGGCCAAAGCAAAAGGCAAAGCCAAGGCCAAGGCAAAGGCAAAAAAGGCAGAGGAAAAAGCAGAACAGAAGAAGGGTCAGTAACCTAGGGCCCTCGGGTCTCTGGGGAGGGGTGGCTTACTTGGTGAGCCGTCCCTCCCCTCTGCTTTAAAGGCTGCGCGGCTGGCCCGACTGCCTCCAAAACCGGCTTGCTTGATTTCACCCGGGATATTCTATAAACTTTTTTCGAGCTTTGGGTGGGTTTCGATTGGTGAGCCGAAAGGAGGAGTGGAGATGGAGTTGCCGAAATGCCAGAAGTGTAATAATGGGGTGCTCATCCCATTATCGGACTACGGCCAGGATGGAGCTTCGGTGACGTTCAAGGCGTGGGCCTGTACCAATCTAGATTGCGGTTTTTCTCTCCGGGTTGATAAAGGGGAGGTAAGCTACGGGAAAAGGATCGAACCGAAACACTGATTTTAAGTAACAAAAGCAGCTTCAAAGCGTTTGGGTGTTTGGAAAAGGGGGAACGAGCAGGTCCCCCTTTTTTGTTTGTGTGCGCCAACCGGCGAGATTTTTTCGATGAAGCGGAGAAGGTTTGACGTCCACGGTAGTCTGAGGGCCTCTTTCAAGGATGGCATCTTTGCCGCCATCATGTTGGGAGTCACCGAGCACTACGCCATCCCCTTCGCCCTGTTCATGGCCGCAACCGTGCAGCAGGTCGGCTGGATCAGCGCCGTACCCAACTTGCTGGGTTCGATCTTCCAGCTCTTCGCGGTGCCGCTCATCCGCTGCCTTGGCGGGCGTTTGAAATTTTTGGTTCGCGCCGTCATCGCACAGGCGATTCTGTTGCTTTGCATCGCTTCGCTGGCGGGGACTGAGCTTTCATTTCGTCTGGGGCTTTTATTGTTGCTCCTGGCGCTCTTCACGGTGAGCGGAGGCTTGATCGGCCCTGCCTGGGGGAGCCTGATGAGCGATTGTATCCCTCTGAGCAAGCGGGGTAGCTATTTTGGGTGGCGCAACCGGATTCTTGGCATGATCGCGGTTCTCAGCATGGTAGGCGCGGGCCTCGTTCTCTACTGGACGCGAGAGTTTTCCCCCTCCATGGGCTTTTTTATCATCTTTCTGGTCGGGGCTGCGGCGCGCTTGGTCTCTTCGGCGTACATCGCCCGGATGAGCGATGTGCCAATAAAAAAAAATCCGGCTCACGACTTCACCTTTTTCATGTTCGTAGCCCGCTTTAGAGAAAGCAACTTCGTCAAGTTTATTGCCTACGTGGCTACTCTCACGTTCTCATCCTATTTGGCCTCCCCTTTCTTTACGGTCTTCATGCTTCGCGACCTTCAGTTCAGCTATCTCACGTACATGGTCCTTCAGGTCGCCTCCACCGTGGCCGGGCTGGTCGCGTTGCCCTGGTGGGGGAGGCACGCGGATCTGGTGGGGAACGTCCGCGTGCTCAGGCTGTCCGGTTTTCTGGCGACGCTCGTCCCCCTTCTCTGGCTCATTTCCCACAACCTCGTTTACCTCGGCCTCCTGCAGATGTTTGCGGGCTTCGCTTGGAGTGGCGTCACCTTGTCGGCGACCAATTTTGTCTACGACGCCGTGACCCCACAGAAGCGGATTCGGTGCATCGGTTATTTTAACGTCATCAATGGCACGGCGCTTTTCTTTGGGGCCGCTCTAGGCGGTTTCCTTGCCTCCCGCCTGCCGCCGCTGTTGGGCTATTCCCTGCATAGCCTTTTTGGGCTCTCCTCGCTTTGCCGGCTCGGTTTTTATTTTCTCTTGTCGCGGCGCTTTCAGGAGGTAAGGCCGTCGCAAGCCGTTTCGAGCCAAGAGCTGTTTTTCAGCGTGGTGGGACTCCGCCCCGTCGTGGAGCCCCACGGGCAAGCCCGTGGCTCCACTTCGCCGTCTCTCGACTCGGCTGCGCCTCGCTCGGGACGACCCCGAGCAAGGGCCCACGGCTAAGGCCGTGGCCCACGTCGAGGGGTCGGCGGCCTACGCGCCTGGGTCCTGCGGCCCATCCGTCACAGGAATTAGTCTGTTTAGCTGAGCGGCTTACGTTGCGGGGGCCTGTTGCTCTTCCGTGGCTCGGTCTTTCAGTCGCTTGGGAATGGCAAAGATAAAGCGGCTCCCTTTCCCTGGTTCGCTCTCGACCCAAATCTTTCCCTTGTGAAGGTCGACAATTTCCTTGGCGATCGTGAGACCGAGGCCCGTGCTGCCAACGCCCCCGGAAGGAGAAGGGAGACTTCCCTGCTCGAATTTTCGAAAGATCCTATCCTGATCCTCAAGCGGAATCCCCACACCGGTATCCTGAACGCAAATGGCGACGCAGGGCTCCTGGGAGACCTCCTCTTCCTTGCGGTTGGGGTCGATCTCAAGTGTGACCCTTCCCCCATCGGGGGTGAATTTGACGGCATTCCCCAGGAGGTTGGTCACGACCTGGATGATGCGGTCGGGGTCCGCCTCCACCTCAACGTCGGGCACTGGAAGTTTCTCCTCGATCGCGATCTTTTTGTTTTCGGCCCACCCCCGGACCGTTTCCACCACGTGGTGCACCATGTCGCATATCTTAAAGGATATGGGTTTGAGCTTCATCTCTCCCGCCTCGAACTTGGCCACATCCAAAAGGTCGTTGACCAGACGGGAAAGACGGCTGATGTTGCGGGCCGCGATCTGGAGGAACTTTTCCTGTTCCGGGCTGACGGCCTCCACCTCTTTGGACAGAAGGATGTGCAGCGACTGTTCGATGGCGAGCAGGGGAGTGCGCATCTCGTGCGAGACATGAGCGACGAACTTGGATTTCACCTTATCGAGTTTTTTTTGCTTAGTGATGTCGCTCAAGACCGCGACCATTCCGACGGTCTCGCCCTCCTGATCTTCAATCACGGCGGAGCTTGCCTGGAGGATCTTCCGCGTCTCATCGTCGATACTTCGGACCTCGATTTCCTTGGCCACCTCATTCGCCTCATCCAGGAGAGGTCCTTTGGTGAGGGCGATGATGTGTTCGGCCCTCAGGCTTTGGCCGATCGGGACGCCCAGGCCTTGTCCCTGCTTGATGCCTAAGAGTTTTTCGGCGGCGGGATTG
>MGSI01000104.1 GCA_001798455.1 Deltaproteobacteria bacterium RIFCSPLOWO2_02_FULL_57_26
CGAACAGGACGAAGGGTTCGTGGAACATGTCCTTGTGGCTGTAAGGAGGGCTCCAGCCAGGGCGGCGCGCAGGGTTGGCACCCAAAACATGGTCATAGGCTGCAAGGTGATCATAGCCGAGTTCCTCGGCGGCCTGGGCGTAATCTCGCACGGCGATCGGGTCAGCTCCGATCTCAGTCTGCGGAAAGATCACTCCAAAGCGCATAAGCCGATTTCTGATCAGGCCGACACTACCAGCGGCGAGAAGATTTTCTCTTCCAACCAGGAGGAGAGTTCAGCCAAGCTGCGCGGGCTGATCTCGTGGCCGATATCGTATTCCCGATAGGTGACGGGTACGCGCAGTTGGCGCAAAGTATCGATGGATTCTCTGGCCCGGCTCACTCCGATTAGCTCATCACGCGAGCCGTGCTGAACAAGGGTCGGAGGATAGCTGTCCGCCCCTGGTCGCGTGAAGCGCTCCGCCAGCTCATGCGAGAGCCAGGAACTCAACACGACGGCGGCGGAAAAGCGTTGAGGTTCCCGAAGCACGAGGCTATGGGCCATCACGCCGCCTTGGCTGAAGCCCAGGACGATGAGCTTGCGGGGGTCGATCGGGTAACGGGCCAATGCCAGGTCGAGAAAGGCCCTTAATTGCTCGCTTGCGGCGAGTATGGCTGACACGTTGGGTGGGTCACCCAAGGAGAGCGGAAACCAACCGTATCCCACCGCCCCCGGCCCGATAGGGGTTTCGAGCGGGCCTTGAGGGCAGATGGCCAAAAAGCGGCCGCCACAGAGATAGGGCGCGAGGCCCAAAAGGTCCAGGGCGTTCGCCCCCCAACCATGAAGCGCGATGACCGCAGGATGCGGGCCTTCCCCGCGCGGCTCATGAACGGCGTGAATCAGTTGCATCGCTCCGTAAACTTTCTACCTCTGCGCGGCTCCGCATGGGGAGTCATCCGGCCATACGGTTCTTCTACCTCATGTGGATGCCACGCGCAAACCGCAACGCCGTGAACATCCGCCGTCGCCGGACCCGCCTAATCTGGCATCTCCTCAAGGCCGCTCAAACCGAGCTTGATGGGGACCACGACCGCAAGGACGGTGAGGAGAGCGACGCCGGCGAGGGAAGGGGCGAGCACCCAGCTTCCTGCGCTTGTGCTGCCTGGGTTCAACCCTTCCATGGCGAGCAGGTAGACTGGCCAGGCCTCGATCATGACGGTGGCGCCGATGAAGGCGACGCTGAAGATCATACAGATCGCTCCGCCGAAGCTGGTCGGGATCTCCGCGACGTGATCGTAGTGAAATTTTGGGTAGAGGGCTCCCACCCCTACGCCGATCGCCGTGATCCCGAAAGTCATAAAAAAGACGGTGATCAGGGACAGCGTCATCATCCACGAGGGGACGCGCAGCAGGGTATTGCTGAAAAAGACGAGAAGTTCGCCGAGCACGAGCAGAGGTATGAGGTTGAGCCAGAATTTGCTCCACAGGAGCGATTTGAGCGCGATCGGAGAGGTCTGCAGTATCCAGAAGGCTCTGCCTTCCAGGCTGACCGCTGGAAAAGCAAACCTCATGGCCACGGCGCTCAGGACAAATCCAGCCAAGGCCACGTTGGTAAAGGAGACCACAGTCCTCAGCGTTGCGCTGGGAATGGGCGAGCGATCGAGCGGAAGGACTTTGAAGTTATAGAGATAGACCGCCACGAGGGCGAGCAGGAGGAAAAGCTGCGACCACTGCGTCGCGTCGCGCAGGAAACTCTTGATGTCCTTAGTCATGATCGCCTTTGTGATCTGCGGAAACGGATGGGTTAGCCAGTGGATGATGCGGTCGAGTAGATCGCTGTGATGGCGGCCTTGCCTCGCCTCTTGGGCTTTGGACCAGCCAGAGATATAGACGGCAGCCGAGACCCATGAGGCGGCGAGCGGCAGGAAGAGGGCATAGCTCGACAGCAAGGCGAAAAAGAACCAGCGGTTCACCGGCCTGGCAAAGAGGACAGAGGCAAAAATTTCCGCCGACCAACTGCTCGGGAGAAAAGGCGAGGATGGGGTTTCCATCGCCGTAAGAAACTCCAGGAAATGGCCGAAGGTCTCGGGCTCGACCAGGCGCTCCGGTTGCGAGAAGCGGAAAAGGAAGTACAGGACGATGAAGGCGAACAGCCCGATAAAGAACAGGATGTCGCGAATTCTTCTGGCAGGGAGCCAATAGACCAGGAGGTGGGTGATCAGCACCCCGAGCGCGGCAGGGATGATCAGAAAGAGGGGAAGGACGAGGAGCGTCCAGAGATAGAACAGCCCGCCGCCGCGGAAGACTGCTCCGTAGGCAGCGAAGATCGGGAAGCTGAAGAACAACACCATCCAGGAGGAGTTGACCGTCGTCGTGATGAGCCGCGCGTAAAAAAAGGATGAAGGCGGGATCGGCGCGGAGCGGACGAGGTCGAGATCGCGGGCGAGGAAAAAGGTGGAGAGCGAGGTGATCAGGTTGCTAAAGAGGAGCATGGAGAGGAAGGTCAAAAGGATAATCAGGAGAAGCTGATAGGCGAGGGCAGGTCCCAACTCATAGACGGTTTGGAAATAGGCCAGGACGCGCTTGAGGGTCCAGTAGGTGCCGATCCAGAAGGCCGCGCCCAGACCGAGCAGGACCAGACGGCGCAGCCATCTTGCCGGGCTCCCGGTTCTAAGGTCGTTTTTCCAGGAAAGGACCGGCGGAGAGAGCAGGACAACCAGCGCGGACATTGGAATAGGAAATTTTAAATTTTTAATTTTCAATTCTCAATTTCTATTCAAAATTCATAATTCACAATTCAAAATTACGAGGCAGTGCCGTCGCGGGTGAGTTCGAGGAAGGCGCTCTCCAGCCCTCCCTCTTCAATCCTCGCCATGCGGTAAAGCTCCGCCATCGACCCGCTGGCGATGAGCCTCCCTCTGTGGATGATCCCGACCCTTTGACAGATTTCTTCGGCGACGCCGACGCTGTGGGTGGAGAGGAAGACTGTCGTGCCGCTTTTGGCCAGGGAGAGAAAGAGGTCTTTGAGCATCTTGGCCCCTCTGGGGTCGATCCCCACCATCGGCTCGTCAATGATGAGGATCCGGGGCTCGTGAAGGAGCGAAGCCGAGAGAACCAGCCGCTGCTTCATCCCGTGCGAATAGCCTTCGACCAGCTCGTCTCTCCACTCCCAAAGCTCGAAGTGTTCCAGCAGATGCGCGATCCTGCGTTCGAGCCTTGGGGAGTCCATCCGGTGCAGGCTGCCGACGAATTTGAGAAACTCCCGTCCGCTGAGTTTCTCATAGATGAAAGCTCGATCCGGGACAAAGCCGGTGATCGCCTTGGCCTTTTCCGGTTCTCGCACCACATCGTATCCTCCCAGGGTGGCGCGCCCAGAGCTGGGTTTCAAAATCCCCATCATGACCCGAATCGTCGTGGTCTTGCCGGCGCCGTTGGGCCCGAGAAAGCCAAAGATCTCGCCCGGCTGGATTTCGAGGTTCAGCGATTCGACGGCGGCCAATTTGCCGTAGTACTTGCTGAGATTTTCGAGCTGGATCACGTCAGGAAGCCTCTATGAGCGCGATTTTTAGTTTGCCGATGAGCTGGAGAATGTCGATCTGCTGGTCGATCTCGCCCTCGAGGAATTTGATGTGCGTGACGTCCGCCGGAAACTGGTTGAGGACCGGATCTACCGAGACCCACTCGCCGAGCCAGACTTCGGACCAGGCATGGTAGTAAAACGCTCCACGGAGATAAACGATGCCGACCACGGTCTTGGCCGGGATCCCCGCCGCCCGCGCCATAGCGTTGAAGAGCACGGTGTGCTCGTTGCAATCTCCTCTGCGGGTTTGCAGGACCTCCAGGGCGTTAGGGATGCTCACCGTTGGCTCTTTGGCAAGCTGGCTGAAGACCCATTCCCTCAGCCGCGCGACAGCTTTCAACGCGTCGGTTTCCTGCTTCAGCACCCTCTGAACCACGGCGCGGATCTCGGGATGGTCGCTTTGCAAGAACGGAGTCGATTGAAGATAGGAGGCGAACCGCGGCCCCTGGATGGGAATCCTGTAAGTGCTCAGCCGGTTTAAGTCTTCCCGCCGCACCTCCAGGAGATCGTGGCTCAGGCGCTGTCGGCCCCCGTCCAACGAAAAATAGTTGGGATCGAAGCCCGAGAGTTTGAGCTTGAGGAATTTTTTTTGCTCTGGATCCGTGATGGGGGTATTCAGCGGGACTGCGGTTTGGCTGATCAGGTCAAGCGAGAGGGATTTGGTGCCGGACAGAGCCTGGGCCTCTTCGGGCGGCTCCTTGACCAGCGCGAGTCCGGTGGGGGTCTCCTCTTTTAGCGTTCTTCCTCTGGCGTCGACCCACGAGACCACCGATACTCCCCTGAAACGTTGGCGTATGCGAATGGCGGGATGGGTTTCACCTCGGATCGAGATCCGTTCTCTGCCCTCGACGGTGACGGTGGTGATCTGTTGGGACAGGGTCGAGGGATCGAAGGTCAAAAAGAGATGCTCCTTTCCTGGTTCGAAGTTCTGCGTTACGATGTAGGGCTTGAGGCCCGCGGGCAGGTAGGGGATCTGGTTCATCGGGACTGTTTTTTGAGTTTGGTGGCCCCCGGAGTCCACCTCTAACGCGAGTTTTCCCGGAGAGACTTTCCCCCGGGCCTTAAAGCGGATATCGCGGGAGTCCAGCGTGAATTCAAACTGCTTGAGGGCCCAGTCCGAAGATGCGGCCATCTCAAGCCGGGTCTTGACGGTCTGTGTAGTTCCGAGGAGATTGAGGTGCAGGAGCGAAAAGTCCCGCACGCGATAACCGTCGGTTTCAGGGGTGATGCTCTGCGCTGCGTAGCCGATCTTTTCCCCGCGAAAGTAAATGCCCCACCACTCTTCCATGGGTTCTGTGATGGCGGAGACCGTCTGAAGGCGGACGGCAGGGGGCGGCGCCCAAATCTGGCGCCTGAAGAGGAGGACGTTCATGAGGCACCAGAACAGGACAATAGCGACGTTAAAGTATCGCGTCACAACCATAGAAATAAAAAACTGTCTCCAGTGTAAAGGAAGCGGCATCCTTTTTCAAACTTTGGCCCTTCTCTGCGCTCGATGAAATTTGTCGCCGACAAGATGTTGGGAAGGCTGGCTCGATGGCTTCGAGTCATCGGCCAGGATGTAGCTTACGGCTCGCATCTGTCGGGTTGGGGGCTTGTCCGCGCGGCGCGCCGGGAGGGACGGCTCATTCTCACGCGCGATCGCCGGATCGGCGGGAAGAAGCCCCCCAAGTACCTTTGGATTGAGAGCGATCGCTTTCGTGATCAGCTCAAGCAGGTGGTTCATGCCTGCGGTTTGGATCCACTCAAGGATGCGTTTACCCGGTGCGTGGAGTGCAATGCGCCGCTTCAACCGATCGCGAAGGAAGCCGTGCGCGAAAGGGTGCCTCCGTACGTCTTTTCCACGCACGAGAAGCTTTCCTTCTGTCCCATGTGCCACCGGCTCTATTGGCCCGCTACTCACCAGCAGAAGATGGTTGAGGAGTTGAAGGGGATGGGATTTGGAGGCCGGTGAATCAGCATTTGTCCAGCCCTGCCTTCAGACCAAGCTGAGATTGACATAACACGTCGTTATCGGATACTGTCCAGTCCAAATTGCGGATGGGGCCGATCCGTCCCTTCCGCTGTGCTCCTTAGGGTCTCGAAAGCGCGCCGGCGAAGGGTTGCGGGCCAGAATTTTGAGTTCTCGGTGGCTGAACCTAAAAAACAAGTTCGTATCATTCGAACTGGAGGTAATGTCAATGAAACCAGAAACTGAAGTGAAGGTTAAGTATGGAGTTTGGGGCCTGATTCTTGGGGCAGTCATCGCGATGATCATCGGCTTCGCGTGGGGAGGTTGGACAACCAGGGGCACTTCCCAAGAGATGACCGAAGCGGCGGTCTTGACGACTCGGGCGGCGATCTGCGTCGCCCAATTTACCAAGGCCCCGAACTATCAAGAGAGGCTCAAAGAATTGAAGGCGATACGTTCCTGGGAGAGAGCTGCCTTCATTGAAAAAGGGGGCTGGGATAAGATGCCCGGGGAAGAAAAGGCTAGCTTTACTGTAGCCCGAGCATGCGCCGACGGGCTTGGCGTTCTGATGGAGAAATAGGCTAGAGCTATCGTCAAATCTGGCGTATAGCGAGTTGATCAGGCGGCGGCCTGCTGGGGTTGATGCTGAATGCGCTTGGGTTTCTCCTTACGAACGCCGTCGACAAACTTCACGCCCGCGACCAGCTCGCCGAGCGACTGCAAGCCGCGTAATCGTGTCCAACGATTTTCGGCGCTCATAGGGAGCTTAGGGAGAAAAATGTACCGGGAGTCTTTTCTCGCCTTTCCACGCAGGAGAAGTTCTCCGTCTGTCCCGTGTCCCGCCGGCTCTATTGGCCCGCCACCCACCAGCAGAA
>MGSI01000105.1 GCA_001798455.1 Deltaproteobacteria bacterium RIFCSPLOWO2_02_FULL_57_26
GGCAGCTTGACCGACGCCACCGTCGCCCTGGTCACCGAAGGCGGTTTGGTGCCGAAAGGGAATCCCGACCGTCTTGAGAGCTCGCGCGGCTCCAGATATTTCAAATATTCGTTAAATGGGCGCGAGAATTTGCGGCGCGGCGAGTTCGAAGCGATGCATACGGGTTACGACACCTCCACCGTCGACCAGGATCCTGACCGGATCGTCCCCCTGGACGCCATGCGCGTTTTGGAGAAGGCCCGGAGATTCAAGAAGCTCCACGATGACTACTTTGTCACCACCGGCACCGGTGCGATGCCGAGCAAAATGGAAGAAATCGGCGCCGGCATTGCCGAAGAGCTCGTCAGTTCCGGTATCGGCGCCGTCATTTTAACCGCTACCTGAGGAACCGGCACGCGTAGCGGCGCTACGATCGGCAAAGAAATCGAGAAAAGGGGAATCCCCGTGGTGCTCATCACCTGCCTCTCCAACGTGGCGGCGCAGGTGGGAATAGGCAGGATCATGGGCGGGAGCAAGTTTCATTATCCGGTGGGACAGCCGGAGCTGACGCCGGAAGAAGAGCTTCGCTGGCGCGTCGGCCTTATGGAGAAAGGCCTCACGGCGCTCGAGACACCGGTGCAAGAACCCAAGATATTTTAAAAACCGAATTGCACGCTACAGGAACATAGGCTCATAGAACTCGATTAGCGACGCGTCCAGCTCGGGAACATAGGCCAGCAGACACTGCGAGCGCGACTTTCATCGCGCGAGGATCCAATAAATACGATACCTCCGAGGGCGTGATTCAAATATAAGTTGGGCATGCTTCGGAGTCAACGACTCGGCGCTGAACGAGCAATGGGCGGTCTCCGTTGGCCTGATGAATTTGAATAGCCGTCCCACGCTATGCTATCGAGAGGCGCATGAAGACTCGTCGCTTACTCTGGCTCTTCGCCGCGGTTTTCGCCTGTTGCGTCTCGCAGTTCGTCACCTTGGCGCAGGAATCGAGACCAACGGTCAAGGTTCACACTCCAGGCCCTTCCATCCTCAGCGTCGTTTTTCAAATTGCCGAGGAGCAGGGCTTTTATCACGACGAAGGCGTCAACGTCGATTTCCTCACGATGCCGACCGGCGCCGGTATCCAGGCGCTGATCGCCGGTAACGTCGACGCAAGCCAGATCCTGGGTTTGACGCTCCGGGCCGCAATCAACCGCGGCGCGCCGTTGAAAATCGTCATGGTCTTCAACGACCGGCCCACTTACTGGCTGATGACCAAGAAGGAGATCGCCTCGCCCGACGATCTCAAAGGGAAAATCATCGGCAGCAGTTCGCCGGGAGCTTCCAGCGATGTGCTGCTGCAGCGATGGCTGGCCAAACATGGACTGGCGCCCCGGAAGGACGTCACCATCGTTTACATCGGCGCGACCGCCGTCAACTATCAAGCTCTCGTCAGAGGCTCCGTACCGGCGGCTGTCCTGTTGCCGCCGTTCGAGTCCCGCGCCAAGGTGGAAGGTTTTCGCGAGCTGGCGAATTTCGGCAAGGAGGATTTTGGCCCTTTTCTCGGCGGCGGAGTGAGCGTGAGCGATAAATTTTTGCGCGAGCGGCCGGACGCAGCGGCGCGTTTTCTCCGCGCGACCTGGCGGGGGCTGAGGTTCTTCAAAACTAATCGTAAGGGTTCAGTCGCGATCAGCGCGAAGTTTCTAAATCTCCAGCCCGAGGTCGCCGAAAGCGTTTACGACGGCATCATGCCGCTGTTCACGGATCACGGATACAACTCGGACAATTGGCAAGCGAAAGTGCTCGAACACGAGGTCGGACGGACCGATAAAAGTCTGGTGCAAAAAACTTTCAACTTCTCGGTGCTCAGAAGCCTCAAGTAACGTTCCCGTCCACGAGCACCGATTTGCTTTTCTCTGAACCCATCACCGCAATCACGTTCGCGCATCCCGGCGATTTATCCTTTTGTCCTTATCCTCTTTCTTATCCCACCGCCTTGTAGGCGAAGAGCTTCATCTTCTACGGGTTCTTGTCCTCGATGCGGATGAGCCCCGTCGTGGCGACACGCTTGGGCGAATGCACATTGCCCTCGTTGTAAATATGCGCATCCCCGGCTTCAGCGCATAGACCCGCGCGCGCCGAGACCCCAGACGGCAAGATCGACAATGTGATTGCAGCCGACACCATCCGCGACAGCTTCCAGGTCGAAGCGATCACGAAAGAAGTTCCGGTTAGCCAGGTCTTCGATTTCTCGTATTTGCCGCAACGCTAGCTTCACCAAAAAAAAGTCCGTTGGAATCAGATTTCTAGATCATACTCTAAGTTGACAGACTCTGTGTATTGAATTCCAGCCCCAGCAATGTAAGTCCGCATAACGCCCACATCAGCTGCGGCGCGAAGCGCCGGCAGCTGCATGCTGATGTTAGCCCGCGTCGGCAGCACGTCATCCCTGACTCGTGATCGCATACACCATGTCGCCTACGAAGCGTTTGAACGACTCATTCTCCACGAACTGCTTGTAGACCTGCGTGTCGTCCTTCAGGAGGTGCTGCATCACCTTGGCCAGCGCTTGGTCGTGCGCCATGCGCGCCGTGTGCGGCGTGTTCTCTTTGGCGTTCTGGTACGCTGCGTCGGCGGCGACTTTGGGGGCGATGTCGTCGCGGATGCGCTTCGCGACACGGTCGGTGTCGGTGAACAGCGTGCCGAACTGCTCATTGAACGTCTTGAGGATGTTGCTCAAGCGATCGAGCTCGGGCTCGCTCTTGCGGCCGCCCGCCTCGGTCGGCACCGGCTCGATCTCCGCGTCCTTGTCCTCCAGCGCGATCTTCATCGCCGCCTTCTTCTCGACGCGGTAGCTGTCCATGTCGATGGCTTCGAGGATGCCCTTGGCGAGGTCTTCCTCCTGCGGCGCGGGCAGCTTGGGTGTCAGCAGGTTCAGCAGAATCGACAGCTTCTCCCACTCGGCGTTGCTGTAGGGAATCACTGACGACAGGAAGCTGTAGGTGCGGCAGAACACCTTGGCCTTGCCCTTGAAGTCCACCTGGCCGTTCTCGTCGAGCCTGTCCACATAGACCGCGACGCACGCATCGAGGATCGGGTCGAGCTGGTCGCGGTCGGCGTCGCCGAGGAACAACTCCACCACCTTCTGCACCTGCTCCGGCGAATACACCTGCGCCGCATCCAGCGCCGCCTTCAAGTCGTGCAGCTTGTTCGGGTCGGTCTCCTCGGCGAGCAGCGTCGTGCGGTAGTAGTCCTGGAAGGCGAAGGTGATCGCCTCGCTGTTGTTCTGGAAGTCGAGCACGAAGCAGTCGTGCTTCTGCGGATGAGCGCGGTTAAGCCTCGACAGCGTCTGCACCGCCTTGATGCCCGAAAGCGGCTTGTCCACGTACATCGTGTGCAACAGCGGCTCGTCGTAGCCAGTCTGGAATTTGTCGGCGCAAATCAGGAAGCGGTACGGGTCGGTTTGGATCTTGGCGGCGATGTCCTTGCTCGAAAATCCATTCAGCGAGGCCTCGCTCACCTTGGCGCTGCCATACTCATACTGGCCCGAGAAGGCGACGATTGCCTGATAAGGGCTTTTGCGCTCCACTAGATACGCCTTGAAGGCATGGAAATATTGGATCGCCCGCTCAACACCACTCGTCACTACCATCGCGCGCGCCTGCCCGCCGATCTTCCCGGCGGCAAGCACCTGCTCGTGGAAGTGGTCCACCATGATCTCGGCCTTGAGCCGGATCGCGTGGTCGTGACTCTCGACATAGCGCCGCAGCTTCTTCTGCGCTTTCTTGGTATCAAACTCCGGGTCGTCTTCGGTCTTCTTGACCAGCTTGTAGTAGCTGTCCACCGGCGTGTAGGTTTTGAGCACATCGAGGATGAAGCCTTCCTCGATCGCCTGCTTCATGGTGTAGCTGTGGAAGGGCCGGTGCTTGACCTTGCCCTCGGCGTCGAGCGGCAGCGGCTCGCCGAACATTTCCAGCGTCTTGTTCTTGGGCGTGGCGGTGAAGGCGAAGTAGCTGGCATTGGTCAGCATCTTGCGCGCCGCCATGCGCTGCTCGAGCGCCTCGTTCACCGTGTCTTCGGAGTCCTTCTCCTCGTCTTCGTCCCCCGCCTGGTCGCCGAGCGCCTGGCTCATCGCCGCCGAGGTCTTGCCGCCCTGGCTCGAGTGCGCCTCGTCGATAACGATCGCGAAGGTCTTGCCACCCTCGGTGGCTATCTCGTCGAGGATGTGTGGAAACTTCTGCACCGTCGAGACGATGATCTTCTTCCCTTCCTCAATGAACTTGCGCAGGTCGCCGGAACCCTCGGCGTGGCCCACGGTCGCGCCGACCTGCATGAACTGCTTGATGGTCGTCTGGATCTGGTCGTCGAGGAGGCGCCGGTCGGTGACCACGATGACCGAGTCGAAGACCTCCCTGTCGTCGCGCTTCAAACCGATGAGCTGGTGCGCGAGCCAGGCGATAGAGTTCGACTTGCCACTGCCCGCCGAGTGCTGGATCAGGTAGCGCTTGCCCGCGCCGTGGGCGCGCACGTCGGCCAGCGCCTGCCGCACCACACCGAGCTGGTGGTAGCGCGGCCACACTTGCTTGCGCTTCTTCTTGCCGGTGCGCAGGTCCTTCTCCTCGACGATCTGCGCGTAGTTCTCAAGGATGTTGGTCAGCCCCGCGGGGGTGAGCACCTCTTTCCAGAGGTAATCGGGCTTGAGGCCGTGCGGGTTTGGCGGGTTGCCCGCGCCGTCTTTGTAACCCTTGTTGAAGGGCAGGAACCACGAGCGCTTGCCCGCAAGCTCGGTGCACATCTCCACCGCGCTGTCGTCCACCGCGAAGTGCACCACGCAGCGGCCGAAGTCGAACAGTCGCTCGCGCGGGTCGCGGTCGCGCTTGTACTGCTCGACGGCGTCCTCGACGGTCTGTTTGGTGAGACTGTTCTTCAGCTCGAAGGTGGCAATGGGCAAGCCGTTGATGAACAGGCCCAGGTCGAGCGCGCGGCGCGTCTCATCCATGCTGTAGGCGAGCTGGCGCGTGATCGAAAATCGGTTCTGCGCGTGCAGCGCCTCGGCCTTGGCGTTGCCCGGCGACGGCGTGCCGTAGAACAGATCGAAGTGCACCGGCCCGTGCTCCACGCCCTTGCGCAGCACGTCAATGACGCCGCGTTTGCCGATCTCGGCTGAGAGGCGGGCGAGGAACTTGAGG
>MGSI01000106.1:0-16341 GCA_001798455.1 Deltaproteobacteria bacterium RIFCSPLOWO2_02_FULL_57_26
CACAGACAGACATAGCGCCAACAACGACCGGCGCACAAAATGCGATGCATTCATGTTTGTTCGACCCCTCTTTCTCTCAGGTAATTTAAGTCTCCATACTCCAAGGCCGAGGAAATGTCCAGCCCCGCCTCTGGCCAGCAGACCGGTTTATCTAAAAACCGCTCCTTATTTTCGCGTCCTTCCGGCGGCCGGGCCGGCAGGGACCAAACAGGGCTCGCCTCCTGTCCCCGCGGTTTGGGTAACCTTATTTATGAGGCACCACACCCCTTCTCGGTAACATTCTTTATAAGGCAGATTGGTGACTACCAATCACGACTGTTCCAGTGTAAGATCCGGACACGCGATCTGCTCGCTGATCGACCTGGGCAAGTCTGAAACGGAGCGCGCCAAGACATTGGGTAAAATGATATTCCTCGGCTTTGCTCTTTTCGCCAGCCTGATATTCTGCCCTTTTTCAGTTGCCCTGGAAGTCCCTGTCCTCAAAGATACCATCAACGACTTCGCCGGGATGATGCCGCAAGCTAGCGTTCACGATCTGGAAGAGCGCCTGAAACGCTTCAAAACACAGACCGGCCACACCATCGTAGTTCTTACGGTACGAAGCCTTGAAGATGAAGACATAGAAAGCTTCGGCGGCAAAGCCTTCAAGAGCTTGCCGCTTGAGGAGCCGGAATTACAGAAATCCGTCCTTCTTGTCGTCGCTAGAAAGCAGCAAAAAGTCGGCGTCGAGGTCGGCTCGCAGTTGGGACATCTTTTTCGCGAACCTGAGGCGAGCCAAAAACTTCAGGGCCACGTAGGCCTCTATTTCGGCGGCTTCAGACCCGATTTAGGAATTCACGCGGGAGTAAATTATATTTTTAGGGTGATCAAGGGAGAGTTTCATGTCGACACCACAACCGAGCTAGAAAAGCTTGAAGATGCCTCGACGCGAGGCGCTGGGGCCGGAGCTATCTTCGCTGTATTGTTGGCTCCCTTCCTGGCATTCGTGGTCGGCGTGTTATGGGGAATTTACGCAACGCATAACAGTATTGAGCGTGGAATGCGCCTCGTCATGGGCGCTGTTCTGAGTTATGGAACGGCGAAAATTGTGGCGATCCTTATGTCCCTGATTAGCAGCTACGGTGATGGTTTATGGTATTTTATCCTGGCCATCAGCATTCCTCTGGGTGTTTTCGGCAGCCTGACGGAATTTTGGATGGCAGGGGAGTGGCGCGGCATACCGAGGGTGAAGGATAGAATAAAACGGAAGCCTGAAGACAATATGGGGATCTGAAAACCCGAGCCCGGACTGGTTCTCCCCCAGCCGGCCTTTTTGGGTACTAACGCTGAAACCGAATTGGAACGAATCATTAAAAGGAGCATTCTTATGATTAAGAGACTCCGATTACATGTGGCGACCGTCATAGGGTTTGCCCTTTTGGCTTCCATCGCTACAGGGGAGGAATTCTACAAGGGTAAGACTGTTCGATTGGTTGTGGGATTTTCGGCAGGGGGAGGGTTTGATATCTACGCACGGGCAATCGCACGGCATATCGGCAAACACATTCCGGGTAACCCCACCATCATCGTGGAGAACATGACTGGCGCTGGTAGCCTTATTGCGGCCAACTATATTTATAACAAGGCCAAGCCCGATGGGCTTACCATTGGCAACTGGGTTGGGACACTGGTCTTGCAGCAGGTAATGGGAGGGCAAAAGGGCATTGAGTTCGATGCGCGCAAGTTTGAATGGATCGGGCTGCCCGCGGGAGACAGCTCCTTATGTGCGCTCACTAAGGCACGCGGCGTCACGAGCATCGACACTTGGTTGGCAGCCAAGGAGCCGGTCAAAATAGGCGGTCTCGCCCCCGGCTCTGTAACATCCGATATTCCCAGGATCCTGAAGGCCGCCTTGAATCTCCCTATCCAGGTGGTCGAAGGATACAAGGGCACGGCTGAGATTCGTCTGGCGGCGGATTCCGGTGAGGTTGACGGGGGTTGTTGGGGCTGGGAAACGATCAAGGTGATGTGGCGCAAAGGGATAGAGTCGGGGGATGTAAAAGTTGTGATACAAGCGCTCCCCAAGAAGCATCCAGAGCTCCAAGACGTACCCAACGCTGTGGACTTAGCTAAGTCTGATGAGGCGCGCCAATTGATTAAGGCAGGGATCACCGATCCGGCTACTATCGTCCGCTCTTACTCTCTCCCTCCAGGTACGCCCAAGGAAAGGGTGAAGATCCTGCGTGATGCCTTCATGGCGACCATGAAGGACCCGGAGTTCTTGGCCGAGACAAAGAAGTCCCAACTGGATCTCAACCCTCTGTCCGGCTCTGAGGTGGAGACTATCGTCCAAGGCTTCTTCAAGCTGCAACCCAGCTTGGTAGCTAAACTGAAAGAGATAACGGTTCCTAAGAAGTAGGAGGTAAGAGATATGCAGCCTAAGTTTATTCCCCACGTTCCCCCAAGGATCTATTCCAAGGCTTGTGTCTATGGAAATGTGATATTTCTGGCCGGCGAAGATTGCAAAGATCCTAAAACGCAGAAAGTGCGCGGCAGCACCGTAGCCGAACAGGCAGATTATCTTTTTCAGAACATGAAGGCTACTCTAGAAAGCTTGGGGAGCTCCCTTGATAACGTCGTCAGTCTCACTGCCTATGTTACCGATCCCCGGGGTAAAGAAGACTATCGAGAAGCCCGGCGCAAACATCTCCCGCACCAACCCCCCAGCGCACTCATCTGTGGAATTCAGCTTGCCGATCCTGAGATGCTAATAGAGATCCAGGCCACGGCCGTCATTCCAGAAAAGCGCTAGAGCCTACGGCTTTGCACACGGATAAGATTAAGCGTTTTGCCTTCGTCTTCGAAACAAGTCAATACTCCTGGCAGACCCCAATTCACAAGAAACTGAAGGTCAAAGGCAAAGGTGCGACCCCGCTCCGCCCCCTATACTTACCGAATAAGCCGTGCGCGGGGTAGCGCTACATAGATCATGATCACGGTCAGCGCACCAACTGCGCCCATCGACGCCACAGCCCACCGGGCCCCCACTAGGGATGACAGCGCCCCGATGAGAATGCTTCCTATCATCAGCATGACCTGGCTCATGTGAAAGATTGCCATCGTCCGACCGCGGAATCCGGAAGGAGAGTAAGTTTGGATGACGGTTTGCACAAGGGCGTGGGAGCTCACGTGGCAGAGGCCTACGATCCCCATCAGCACCGCCGAAAGCTCGAACCAGGGTGATGCCGAGAAGGCAATGACGATAAACCCGTATAACGTCACGCCTCCCAACATGAGCATGCCCCTCGGTAGATTGTCACCGAGGGACGCGATGAGAACGGAGCTGCACAGCGCACCCACACCCATAGCGGTCAGGAGCAACCCCTGCCCGGTGGCCCCAACTCCAAGGAGGTCTCGCGCAAACACCGGCAACAGCGTCGTGAAGGGGATGATGAACAAAGACGCAAACATCGCGATCAGGAGACCGGTGCGAACGGCCTCGTTCTTCCAGCTGAACTTCCACCCTTCGATGATGCTCTGGCCGAAGGAGGTCCCGTGAGCAGAGTGACCGTGAGAGCTAACAGAAGAGCCCTGCGCCGAGCGAAGCCGCACGGTCCAAACAGTCGCCAAGAAATAAAAAACAGCCTGGACAGCATAGGAGCCGCCAGTCCCGAACATCGCGATGAGCAAGCCTGCCAGGGCGGGGCCAGTGCTTCGCGCCACGTTAAAGACAATCGCGTTGAGGCCGATAGCGTTGGTCAGGTGACCGGGCGGCACGGCATCGGCGACCATCGCAGCCCTGGACGGCTGCTCAAAGGTCTGGACGATTGCCATCCCGAAGGCGGTCACGTACACGTGCCATGACTGGATCTGGCCTGTAATAATCAGCAGGGCTATCGTGGCGTACAATAACCCATTCACCACTTGGGCAACCATCACCTGCCTCTTGCGGGAATAGCGGTCGGCGGTGCTGCCCGCCACCGGGGATAACAAGAGAAACGGTATTGCCTGAACTCCTCGCACTAGGCCAAGTTGGAGCGCTGAGTTTGTCAGCTCATAGATGAGCCAACCGCGGGCGACCTGATCCATCCACGTCCCCATAGACACGAATACCTGCCCGAACCAGAGCAAACGGAACTCGCGGTGGCGGAGCGCCTCTAAGGCCCTGAGGTGAAGCAACGCATCGAGAGGGCGCCGGGGCTGCCGAAGAGCCACTGGCTGAGCGGCTTCGCTCCTTGGCGCGGTCGGCTCTTCTTTCTCGGCGGTCGGTGAACGCAGAGCAGTCTCCATAGCGGGGCGATCGGGACGATCTCCCTCGATGTACCCGAGCCACTGGCTCAGGATGATGCCCCGCTATATCATGGGCGGAGGAGCGGCGTCCAGTTACATCGGTATCGAACTGGTGAACAGAAAAGGAGAAGGCTGCTTTTTTCTTGCCCTGCGCCATCGGGCCATGGTAGTTGCCAGTCAGGCACAGAATTCCCCTCCGAAAAAACCCGTCTGTACCAGGAAAGAAAATGTCAGGCAAGAATTAAATAATTAAATGCCTGGCACTGGTCCCCCACAGATGCTAGTCAGGGGAAAGAAATTTCCTCTGTTATTTGAGAATCTCTCGCAGCTTGGTTACCAGAGCAGGATCGAGTTTGAAAAACCTTGCCACAGTCTTTTCCACCTCTTCCCCTGGTACGGGGTTGATATCCATCTTGGACCTTTTCGCGTCGGCGAGGAACTCTGGATCCCGCATGGTGTCCATAAAGGCCTTCTGCAGAACCTTGACGCGATCTTTGGGTGTGCCCGGGGGCAGTGAGTATGGCCGGGTAATAGAGTTTGGGTCGTGAACAGCCGCCTGAAGTAATAGGCGAGCCTCCTCGGTTTTTGCCAGGCTAACGGCCAGCGGGACCTTTGGAAGCTCCGGATGAGGTTTAGGAACTAGCTGAATCACTAGATTGACGTCGCCGGCATCCAGTGCCTTGCCCCAGATCACCTTGATCGATTCCCACTGCCAGCATCCGCCTGCAAGCTCGCCGCTCTCGGCCGCGAGCCGAATCTCGGCAGTCCCTTTATATCCTGGGATCGGCTGAACCGGCAGACCCAGGACCTCTTTAAGGACTCTGGCCATGCCGTAGGAGGCGTCTCCCGGCCCCACGCCGCCGAGCTTAACCGGCGTTTTTGCCGCCCTCCATTGTTCGAGGCTGTTAATGCCGCTCGCTCTGGCTAAAGCACAGGCACCGGTATCCTGTACGGGTACCCCGAGCCATTCGAACTTGCGCGCGTCAAACTCAATCCCTGGAGCTCCCAAAACCTGATTCAAGATCTGGAAGCCGTGGAAGTTGCCGATCGTGAGACCGTCAGGTTTCGCAATCCTGTACAGATGGTTGGCTGAAAGAATGCTTGCCGCCCCCGTCATATTTTCCACAATGATCGTAGGATTACCCGGAATGTGTTTGCCCATGTGCCGCCCGATGGCTCGGGAATAGGTATCGAAGCCGCCCCCGGCGGAAAAACCCACAACGATGCGCATCGTCTTCCCTTTGAAAAAGGTCTCTTGGGCCGGGGCTGGCGCCACCCATGCGCCGAACGTAAACAGAATAGCCAATGTTATATATGCTCGTGTCTTAAACATGTGGTCTCTCCTTTTTTCAGCCTCGCCTTCCTATCTGCTCATGTCCCATAACTCATTCCGGGTGTAGATTACAAGTTGGCACTACCTGTCCAAGGTAGCAAACCTGGGCTCTCCGAAGGGTCGGGTCGAAAGCCCTTCTTTTCGATTTCCTGCGATCCTCACTGACGATCACGAGTCACGTCCCACGCTGCAATCTCGTTGCGTCGGAGTCCAGCTTCAGGATATCCTCAGGCACTTGATCGCTGACAGATGAGGAGAATTCAAATGCGCACGAACTTGATCAGTATACCAACTCCCACCCACCCTCTTGATGGCGCCTACTACACGCCGGATGGGCCGATCAAAGGAGCTGCTTTGTACTTTCATGGCAACCAGATGAACTTTTACGTGGGGGCAGCCCGCTTTCTGGCAACCCATATCACGTCCCTTGGCTATGCCTTCCTCTCTTTTAATCGGCGCGGACATGACTCGGTCGGCACGTACAACAGCCGCGAACCTGTGGGAGGGGCCTACCAAACTGTGGCAGAGGGGATAGAGGACAACGAGCTGGCTGCGCGCTTTTTGACCGAGCAAGGCTTCGACAGACCCATAGTCATAGGTCACAGCAACGGTGGTGTTCTGGCGAGCCATTTTGCCGCGCATCATCCGGAAACCCTGGCGTTAATTCTGCTCTCCGCCCATGCCGGCGGCAACCGGCTGAAGAATCCCGGTTCGGCAAGTCAATTTTCACTTAACGAGAAGCTCGACGACTTAATGAAGGAGGCCCGGGAATTGCTGGCAGCTGGGCGGCCGCGCCAACTCATGCTTCTGCCCACCTGGTGGTACGTCATCTCGGCCCGGACTTTCATGGACCGTCTCACCAATGTGCCGGACCTTCTGGAAAATTCCAGGCGGGTGCGGTGTCCGGTATTATTCATTCGGGGAGACAAGGAGCCGGCCAACGTTTATCCGGCCGAAGCCTTCAAACAGAACTGTCCCGGTCCGTGTGATGTCGTCATCGTACCGGACTGCGACCACTTCTACGTGGGAGCCGAAGAGCATGTCGCCTCTGTCGTAACCGACTGGTTATCCCGAACGCTCGATTAGTTCGTAAGGAGAACGCAATCTGTTCACCTGGTGAGGGTCGATGGTCGGGATCTGGTTAACCAGAATGTCCCCATTTGCTGCCCCGGCTCACGTTAAAGCGGGGTTGTGCTAGCTGGTGGCCTGCGATGGTGGGCCGCCTGCTCATACGCGTAGGCGAGTTTTATCATCGCTCCATCGTCGTAGGGCCGTCCCAGGAAGCTGATCCCGGCGGGCAGGTTGTCGCGCGTAAATCCCGCAGGGACCACGATCGTGGGAACGAATACTAAGAACGTGTTCAAATGCGGGGCCCCCTTCTGGTCGACGTAAGGCGGGTTGACTCCCTGGCTGATGAGCGTCGGCTGGTGCTCCACCGCCTTGTGCACGATGGCGTCCAGCCTGTTGTCCGCCATGACCTTCAGCACATTGGTCGTCAACTCCTCACGCGCCAGAAGGTACTCGTAGTGCTTGTTAGGATCCGTGGTCCGGGTCCAGCGCTTTTGCGAGCCGGGGACTACCTTGGCGAAATCCGCCGACCGCGCCGCCTCCTCGCGCGACTTAAACGGCGTTTTGGCGCTCCTGCCGAAATAGACCTTGAACGACTCCTCCGCCTGCACCCAGCTTCCCGCCCGCTTCGCGATCAACTCCTGGAGTCTGGGAATGACGATCGGGTCGACAATCTCGGCGCCGACGGCTTTCAGCTCCCCGACGGCTCGGTCGAAAACTTCGGCGATTTTCTTGAAGTCATCGGAGTCGGGTTCGGCGTCGAAACCCATCGAGTCGCGCAGGATCCCGATGCGCGCCCCTTTCAGGCCGTTCTTGTCGAGGAACTTCGTGTAGCTCTCGGGCACATGGCCAACGCCCCTTGATGTGAGCGGGTCCTCCGGGTCATAGCCGACCATGACGTCCAAAAGAACGGCCAGGTCTTTGACCGTGCGGGCCATCGGGCCCAACGAGCCGGCGATTTCCGGCCAGCCGGCAAAAACACCGCCCCGGCTGACGAGGCCGGCCGTGGGCCGCATACCGACGATAGAGTTCCAGATCGAGGGCCTGCGGATGGACGCGAAGCCCTCCTGTCCAACCGCCACCGTGGAGAAGTTCGCTGAAACGCTCGCCGCAGATCCGCCGGAGGAACCGCCGGCGGTTCGATCCAAGGCGTAAGGGTTCCGTGTCGATCCAAAAAGGGAGCCGTGCGTGTCACCGCCTCCTAATTCACCCAGGGTGGCCTTCGCTAAAATGATCGCTCCGGCTTTTTTCAGTTTCTCCACAACAAAGGCGTCTCTATCCGGGTAGTAGTCCTTGAACAAAAGCGAGCCCAGCGTCGTCGGCATGCCTTTGGCGTCGGCCTGATCCTTGATAATCACCGGAATCCCGTGAAGCGGACCCACAAGGCCAGAAGCCTTGAACGCGACATCGAGCCGGTCCGCCTCTTCGAGAGCCTTGGGATTTAGCGTGATGATCGCGTTAATGGCGGGTCCCTTCTTGTCATACGCCTCTATGCGATCGAGATACATCTGGACCAGTTGGCGCGATGTGAGCTGCCCCGTTTTGTAGGCGCTGTGAATATCGTCTATGGTGGTCTCTAGAAGGCGAAAGTTTGGAGCCATTGGGGAGTCTCCTTTGTTCGACGACACGTAATCCCCTGCATAGCTCAAGTTCGAGAAAATGTCCAGCTCCGTCTAGAATTCGTCAAACCCTTTACCCCTGTCCTAACGAATCTAAAATATTCTTGCCAGCCTCCATGCGCTTCGCATAAGATGACCGCGCGGGTTTGCATTTACACGGTGATCCGGCTTTCAATGGGGAGGATTTCTTGTCGTTGATCATCGCGCACAAGCCTAAGGAAGAAGGCAAGCTTTGAGAATCATCGACCTCCACTGTTACCCCAACACCGAGCCCTGGATTAAATCCCAGGGCCCCTACGTCGAGGCCTTGGCCGAATACTGGAATCGCGCCTGGACGGCCAAGACCGAGCCGGAAGTCATCGAAGACTTCAAAAAAGCGGGGGTGGAGGCGGTTCTCGTCGCCTTCGATATCGAAACCGTGACCGCAACGCCCCCCTGCTCCAACGAGTATGTCGCAAGGATGCGTGACGACAATCCTGGCGTGATCCGGCAGGCTTGGGCCGCGGTCGATCCGCTAAAGGGCGACGCGGCGATACACGAAGCCAGCAAGGCAATCAAAGAACTCGGCATGCTCGGCTTTCACTTTCACCCGATCATGGGCCATTTCTCCGTCGACGACCGCAAGCTCTATCCGCTGTGGGAAACTATCAACGCGTTACGGGCTCCGGTCATGATCGACGTCGGTACCACGGGCATGGGAGCCGGTATGCCCGGCGGCCTCGGCGCGGTCATACGGCACGCGCACCCGGCAGCGATCGACCAGCTCGCCGCCGATTTTCCCAATCTCAGCATCGTTGCCGCGCACCCGGGCTGGCCGTGGACCGAGGAGATGATCGCCGTGGCGCTTCACAAGGGCAATGTGTCGTGGGAGCTATCGGGCTGGGCGCCCAAATATTTCCCCGATCCATTGAAGCGGGATATCCGCAGTCGGCTCAAGGATAAGATCATGTTCGGCAGCGATTATCCGAGTATTCCCTATGAGCGTCTGCTGCGTGAATGGCGGGAGTTAGGATACTCGGACGAACTGATGGAGAAGATCTTCCACGGCAATGCCGAGCGGATTCTCGGTTTATAGCGACGAGAACGGAGGGTAAGCCATGAACATCGATTTTCACGCCCATCTCTACCCTGAGGAATACTTGAAGAAACTCGAAGCCTCCAAGGGGGATGTAAGAATCGAGAAGAACGAGAGGGGGGAGAGAATTATTTTGAGTATGGGGGCCAAGGCCGGGCCCGTTACGGAGGACTTTTTTGATGCCGAGGTAAGGCTGGACAGAATCAACGAAAACAATGTGGACATGCAGATTTTATCGACTCCTCATCCCGGAGTGGATCGTTTTTCTCCCGCTGAAAGCGCCGAGATGTGCAAAATCATCAATGACGGGCTTTCCAGGGTCGTGAAAAAGCACCCCGATCACTTTCAGGCTCTCGCCATGCTTCCCCTCATCGACACCAAGCTGGCGTTAAAGGAGCTCGATAGAGCCGTTCTCGATCTCGGGCTCAAAGGGATGTGCATGCTCACGAATGTAGCCGGCAAGACCTCGGACTCGGACTTTCTCCTTCCCGTCTACGAGCGGGCCCAGTCATTGGGAATACCGATATTCATTCACCCGACCACCCCTTTGGGTGCGCAGGTCATGCAAGAATGGCGGCTCGCGGTCATTCTTGGATTCGAGTTCGACATCATGTTATCGGCGACCCGCCTTGCCTACGCCGGAGTCATTGAGAGGTTCCCGGAACTCCATTTCGTTATCTCCCATCTCGGAGCCGGGATACCGTTCGTGGCGGGGAGAATCGACCGCGGATACGACGATCCGACATGTGGCATCAAAACCGAAAGACGCACTTCGGAGTATTTGAAAGAGCTTTATTGCGACACCGTCTCGTTCTACAAGCCGGCCCTAATGATGGCTTACCATTTCTATGGTGCGGACCGGATGGTTTTAGGCAGCGACTTCCCCCTGCTCATCGGCGACCTGCCGGGCGCCGTCCCCAGTATCGAGGATATGGACATATCAAAGGAAGAAAAGGCAAAGATCCTTGGCGGGAACGTTAAACGACTCCTAAAACTTTAGCCGAAAGACGCCTCTCCGTTCGGGAGTGCGAGCCAAATGAAAATCGGCATTGTCGGCGGCGGCCCAGCCGGGCTCTATTTCGCGCTCTTGATGAAGAATCTCAATCCGGCTTACGAAATCAGGCTGCTGGAGCAGAACCCGGACGACGCGACGTATGGTTGGGGAGTAGTTTTTTCGGACCGGGCCGTGTCTTTCTTGGAACAAATCGATCCCGACTCTTACCTCGACATCAAAACCAGCCTTGAGAGTTGGAACGAATTAGTGATCGTCCACAAAGGGCAGCCGGTGCCTATTGATGGGAGCGTATTTTCAGGAATCAGCCGGATCAAGCTTTTACACATTCTTCAGGAACACTGCCATCGTCGTGGGGTTGACCTCCAATTCGAAACGCGGGTTACGGATCTCGAGGTGTTTGCCGATTGTGACCTGATCGTGGGCGCCGATGGAGTAAACAGCGTTGTCCGGCAGAAATACAGCGATTTTTTTCGGCCCTCGCTCGACGTGGGGTCGAACAAATACATCTGGTATGGGACCCACCAGGTGTTTAATGCCCTGTCATTGGTTTTTCGCGAGAACCAAGACGGGGTGTTCGTGGCTCATGCCTACAGATACACCCCGACGACCAGCACATTCATCGTGGAATGTGATACGGCGACTTGGGGAAAAGCGGGGTTTGGCTCGATGTCCGATGAGGAAAGCCGGGCATACTGCGAGAAGGTCTTCGTAACGGATTTAGACGGACACCCTCTGTTGTCGAACAAGTCGAACTGGATGAACTTCATCGTGGTCCGTAACCGGCGCTGGTACCATGACAACGTCGTGCTGATCGGCGACGCCTTGCGAACGGTTCATTTTTCCATCGGCTCGGGGACAAGGACAGCCTTCGAAGATGCCATTGCCTTGTCCGCGGCGTTCGAAAGACATGGGGAGGATGTCGGAGCGGCCTTGCAGACATTTGAAAAGATTAGAAAGCCGCCGGCTGATCAGTTGCTAAGGGTCGCTCAAAAGAGCCTGGTTTGGTATGAAAACATAAGAAACCTCATGCACCTCGATCCGATGGCATTTGTTTACGCTTACATGATGCGCGGCGGAAAAGTTAACCACGAAAGTTTGAGGCAAAAAGCCCCCAAATTCATCGCGGCTTACGAAACCTACCAGGCCGGCGAGAGGAGTTAGCGGAAGCCGTCCGGATGCTTGGGGGTGGAGTTCCGGCAATCTTGTAAACCGCGGGGTTCTAAGATAGATAGGCACCAAAGGGTACGCGGCTCACAAAGTTCTCCCATCGTCTCGATACGACATAAAAAGACAGGTAAAGAAAGAGGAGGAGAGTTATGAATCCAAAAAGGCTCTTTTCCCTGCTGCTGGTCGTAAGCCTTTGGGCGTTCGCTCTGGATGAAATCCAGGCCCAGACCAAGAAAACGGTCGTTCGTCTCAACTACTCGGGAAGCATCTATGCCACGACATCCGTCGTCGGAGTAGAAAAAGGCTTCTTCGACCAAGCGGGCCTCATCGTCAATGCCAGCCCGGAGTCCTCCGGGCAGGTCGCCCTCCAAGCTTTGATTGGCGGCTCCACAGACTTTGCCGTGGGCGCTAACGTGCGGCCCATCCAGGCATTGGCGCGTGACCTGCCGATAAAGGTTATCGCGCTCAGCACCTGGGGTTTTGCCGGTTACGTCCTCGTCCCAGTAAAGGACACAACAACTCAAAAGATTGAAGACCTGAAAGGCAAGACTCTGGCGGTGCAGGTCGGATCCGGCACGCATACGGTTTGGCTCCGCTATCTGCGGCATAAAGGAATCCCCGAGAGTGATTTTAAGATCAAAAACATAGAGACCGAGCAGATCCCCGCAGCCTTTGAAGCAGGCGGTATTGACGGCTCCATCGCCTGGGACCCTTACGCTACGCTGATCACCGAGAAGGGGCTCGGCCGGGCCATCCTGACTCCCAAAGAGATCGCCGAACCGATTAACGTTACCTATCCGTTTTTTGTCATGACGACGGAGGAGACGATCAAGAAAAAACCTGAGATGGTGCAGAAATTTGTGAATGCCTGGGCCAGGACGCTCGACTACATCCATAAGAACAAAGCCGAGGTCGCAGAGGTCATGCAGGCCTTCTTCGCCCGAGAGGGGACCAAGCTTTCCAAAGAGACCGTAAAAAAGCTCCTGAATGGCACCAATTACGATCATGTTAAGGTTACGATGGCCGACATCGACGATACAATGGAGAGCGCCAAGATCCAGTTCGAGCAGAAAAAATTAAAGAAGCTCCCTGACTTAAAACAGCATGTCGATAATAGCTTCGCGGAAAAAGCCGAAAAGGCAATGAAAGCAACGAAGGCGAAGCGCTAGGTCCGTGTTCGCAATCCGTGCTTGTTAAAGGAGGAACCCATGAATCTCAAAAACCTAAGCCGACTTTTGACAGTTATCTCGGTAGCATTCTTTGCCCTCTCCTTAGATCTCCCCGAGGGCTCGGCACAGCAGAAATCACAGATCCACGTTACCTACTCAGAGAATATGTACGCCGCCATAGCCGTGGTGGCGATCGAAAAAGGCTACCTCAGCGCACAAGGTCTGGATGTCAAGCACGCCAGCGAAGGTACTGCCACGGAGGTACTGGAGGCGATGGTAGGAGGATCTACCGATTTTGGCATCGCCTCGCCTTCCCGCATCGAGGTCATGGCGAGAAAAAAACTGCCGATCAAGGCAATCGCCTTGAACGCGTACGGTTTTACCGGCAGCGTAGTGGTTCCGAAAAAGGACGCAACCACGAAGACCATGGCGGATCTGAAAGGAAAGGCGGTCGCCGTTCAGCTCGGTACCGGGACCTACGGGGTCTGGGCGCGCTATCTTAAGACCCAAGGCCTTTCCACGAAGGATTTCACGATCAAGAATACCAGCAATCCCTTGATCCCCGCGGCCATGGAGTCAGGCTCCGTCTATGCGGCAGTGACCTGGGAGCCTTCTCCGAGGCGGATGGTCGTTAAGGGTATTGGTCGAGTCCTCCTCGGCCCAGACGATCTCGCTCGAGCCGCAAATTCCTCCTATCCTTTTTTCCTCATCGTTCCTTCGAGGCTTATTGACCAGAAACCTGAAGTGGTTCAAAAAGTCGCCAATGCCTGGGCTCAATCTCTCAAGTACATCCGAGAAAACCCGGATGATGTGGCGCGCATCATGCAGGAGTCGATGAAGAAGATGAGGGGCATTTCCCTGGACATTAATGATGTCAAACGCGAGGTCTACCTGACCAAGTATGACCGCCTGCTCATCAACGATGTGGACATCAAGGACACGGAAGAATTGGCCCGGGTCCTGGTTGAGGAGGGGAGAATCAAAGCCGTGCCGGATATCCGATCGGTCATCGATAATCGGTTCGCGGAAAGGGCCAAATAAGTTAGCTGGCGATGCAAAGAGCAACCGAGGCTACGATTCCAGAGGTGGGCGCGGAGCTGAGACCCGAGATTCGCGCCACGCCTTCCTACTACCTCCACGCCTTCCTCGACAACTTTATCCCCCTGGCTTTTGTCCTCCTTCTCTGGGAGGGAGTGGCCCGGTTGGAGATCATCCACCCGGCCCTTTTTCCGACAGTCACAGAGATCTTCGTAAAGATGTGGGAGCTCACGCTGGAGGGGATTTTCTTAAAAGACGTTTTTCACTCCTTGGCTCGCCTCCTCTCCAGCGTGTTCTTCGCCATGATCGTCGGGACCCTCAGCGGCCTGCTGATGGGAACCAGCCGCTGGGTGGAAAAGGTCCTCATCCCGCCGCTTAATTTTTTTCTTGCCATTCCTGGCATCGCCATCTTCCCCATCGTGATCCTCTGGTTTGGTCTCACGGAGAAGGCGATCATATTTACCCTTGCCTTCGAGGCGAGCCTCAGCATCATGCTCAACACCTGGGGCGGGGTGAAAAGCGTCGATATCTCGTTAATCAATGCGGGGCGCGCCCTGGGAGCCCACGGGTATGCTCTTTTTTATAAGATTCTCATCCCTGCGGCTTTGCCCGCTATCATCACCGGCTACCGGCAGGGCTTCTCGCGCGCCTGGCGCATCCTCGTGGCCGGCGAGATGCTCGCCTCCATCGGCACTGGCATCGGCTTTCGCATCTTTGAGGCACGCGCCTTTCTCGCCTCTGATGTCATGTACGCCGGGGTGATCGTCATCGGGATTCTCGGCTTCCTCCTGGAGCGGGTGGCGCTCCGATCACTCGAGATCTTCACCGTGCAGCGCTGGGGGATGGTGCGAGAGTTATGAGAGCCGAAGGGGCGAGGCTGGAGGTCGTGGGCGAACCCTTCGGGATCTCAAATGGCAAATTTCAAATTGGAAATCTGAGATCTGCAATTTGGGATCTGAGATTCCGAGCGTAGCGAGGCTAGCCATGGCCAAATCCAAGCTCATTGTGCACAACCTTCACAAGGTCTTCCAAGTAGATGAGGGCTTCGGCAGGTTTTCCTCCATCACCGCCATCGACAATGTCGACTTGGAAGTGAGCGAAGGAGAGCTTGTCACCATTATTGGTCCCAGCGGCTGTGGCAAATCGACGCTGCTCATGATCCTTGCGGGCCTCTATGAAAAATCCTCGGGTGATGTGCTACTCGATGGGACTCCCATCAACGGCCCAGGGTTGGATCGCGGGGTTGTCTTCCAGGAATTCGCCCTCTTTCCCTGGCTCAGCGTGCGCAACAATATCTGCTTTGGCTTAAAGATGAAGGGGACCCCCGTCTCCGAACACGATCGCATCGTGAGGCACTTTCTCAAAATGGTGAAGCTCGAGGAGTTTGAGAAAATCTTTCCCCACCGCCTCTCAGGAGGGATGAAGCAGCGGGTAGGGATCGCTCGGGCAATGGCCTACTCCCCGGAGCTCCTCCTGATGGATGAGCCCTTCGGCGCCCTGGACGCCCAGACGCGCACGAGCCTGCAGCAGATGCTCGTCGACATCTGGGCCGAGACCAAGAAAACCATTCTTTTTGTGACCCACAGCGTCCGTGAGGCGGTCTTTCTCTCGGACCGGATCGTGGTTTTAAGCCGCCGCCCTTCAAAGGTCAGGAAGGTTATCGAGGTCCGGTTGCCGCGACCCCGCCAGAGACTCTCGGAGGCCTTCCTGCGCCACGAAGAGGAACTGGAAGAGTTAATTGCGGCAGAGCTTTCGGCGGAAAGCGAAACGCAAGAGGCGTATCCGGCATGAGGGAATCCCTGCTCAAGCTGACCCAGCCCGAGGCCGAGGCGATCCTAAAACGGAGTGGCTTGGTGATCTTGCCGATGGGGAGCGTGGAGCAGCACGGCCCCCATCTTCCGTGCGGTACGGACTATCTCGCTTCGCTCGTGATCGGGCAAAAAGTGGCGGAGAAAGTCGACGGCTTGCTGCTCCCCTTCTCCCCGATCGGCGTCACCCCCTTCCATATGTCGTTTGCCGGCACGTTGAGCCTCAAGCCCCAAACCTTCATCGCCGTGGTCGAAGATATCTGCGAGAGCGTGATCCGGCATGGCGCGAAAAAAATCGTCTTTCTCAACTGGCACGAGGGAAACACTTCTGCCATGAACCTTGCGGCGGTCTCGGTTCAGCAGCGCCACCCGGTGCGCGTGCTGGTGGTCCAAGCGTGCTATATCGCCCACGAGCTCTTTGGGAAGGAGTGCGGCTTGACGCACGGCGGGGAACTGGAGGTCCTGCCCATCCTCGCCTACGATCCCTCCCTGGTTCACCTGGAGCGGGCCACCAACCCCTCGCCACCGGAGCAGGCCCGAAGAATCGACAGCCTCAGGCGCGGCCGCGCCGCTTATCCCTTTCTCAGGGACATCCGAGAGCTCGCCCCAACAGGCTGGTACGGCGAGCCGCAGAAGGCCAACCCGGGAAAAGCGCGGGAATTTTTGGAGCAGGTGGCCGAGGCTTCAGCAAAATACATTTTAGACACCTTTAAGGAGTCGGAAGCGAATGGCTAACGCACCCGTCAGGGTGGCTTCGGTGGGCCTCGGGCGTTGGGCCAA
>MGSI01000106.1:16372-18104 GCA_001798455.1 Deltaproteobacteria bacterium RIFCSPLOWO2_02_FULL_57_26
GATCCGACGGAGCGATCGGCTCAAGATCGTGAGCTGCTACAGCCGCTCGGAAAAAAACCGTGAGGCCTTCGCCCAACAGATCGGCTGCCGTGCCGCCAAAAGTTACACCGAACTGCTCCGGGACCCTGAGGTTGAGGGGGTCCTCATCACCACACCCAACGACGCCCACACCGCTCCGATCCTCGAAGCCGCTGAGAAAGGCAAGCATGTCTATGTGGACAAACCGATCGCCCACACCATCGCGGAGGCGATCAAAATCGATCACGGCTGCCGTGAGGCCGGGGTCATTCTCAGCGTCGGCCACAGCGCGCGCCGGCTCCGAGGAAGTCGCAAGATCAAGGAGATCCTCGAGCAGGGCGACATCGGCAAGCTCGTCATGGCGGAGTGCAATTTCTCCAACGACCGCAGCCTGGAGCTCACGCCGGATAAGTGGCGCTGGTATAAAGACAAAAGTCCGGGCGGGCCCTTGATCCAGCTCGCCGTGCACCATGCCGACACCCTGCACTACCTTTTCGGCCCGGTGCGCAACGTCAGCGCCATGGCCAAAAGGCTCTACACGCCCGCGGAGATCGAGGATGTGACCATGACGATTTTGGAGATGGCGAGCGGGCAGCTCTGCTATATCGGCTCGAATTGGGCCTCGCAGGGAACCTTTTACACATACGTTTACGGGATGGATGCCAACCTCTACTTTACGGTCGACTTCAATTTCTGGCATCGCTCCGAGGTGGTCGACCAGCACAGCCGGCTCGAAATCCAGCACCGTGGCTCCTCGGAGCACAAGCCCATTGCGCTTTCCCAGGGGGACATGTTCCGCGAGGAGCTGGAGGAATTCGCCGAGTGCATCCGAGAGAAAAAGCGACCCGAGGTCGGAGGACCAGAGGCCATAGCCGCGCTGGCTGTTGTCCACGCTGCGATCCGCTCGGCTGAGACTAGACAGACGGTCGATGTGAGAGAGGTCATGGACGGTTAGGTTGGGGGAGGGTTGCATGTACCGCTGCTGCTGCGCAGCCTCGACCCCATAGACAAGGAGAAAGCCATGCTCGAACTCTATCACGGGTTTACATCCGTCTGCGCCCAAAAGGCGCGACTGACTTTGGCGGAAAAAGGGCTGGAATGGGAAAGCCACGTGATGGCCTTGAACGGTGATCAACTCGACCCCGCCTATCTCAAGCTCAACCCGAACGGCGTGGTGCCGACGCTCGTCCACGACGGGAACGTCATCGTCGAATCCACGGTCATCATGCATTACCTTGACGACACCTTCCCCACACCGCCCCTCATGCCGCGCGATCCGCTTGACCGGGCGCGGGCGCATATGTTCACGAAACTGATGGACGAATACATCCATCCTGCCTGCATCGTCTACACCTTCGCCACGGCCAACCGCGGGCCGCTCGCCAGCCTCTCTAAGGAGCAGCGCGACGCCCAGCTCGCCAGGGCCCCGCTGCAGCGCCAGTCAGAATACAAACGCGCCGGGGTGGAAGAAGGCCTCAACTCTCCGATGGGCAAGGAGGCGACCAAGAGCTTCGAGAAGCTGCTCAAATGGATTCAGGAGTCGAGCGAGCGGGGCCCGTGGCTCGCCGGGCCCGACTTCTCGCTCGCCGACATCGCAGCGATCCCCTACATGGTGCGGCTCGAGATGCTGAAGCTGTCGCGCATGTGGGACAACAAGCCCGGCGTTGCCAAATGGTGGGAGCGCGTCAAGATGCGCCCATCCTATGAGACGGCG
>MGSI01000106.1:18163-18616 GCA_001798455.1 Deltaproteobacteria bacterium RIFCSPLOWO2_02_FULL_57_26
TCACACAATAGCTCCGCAGACGAGTTGCGAGGGCAGAGCTTATCGCGATCGAAGCCCGCCGGTCGAGCATGCCGAACAGAGGCAGTAGTGTGGTATGTGGGTCATTAGCCCGGCTTTCTCAACTCGCGTCGAAGATTGCAAAGGGGGGCCAGTTCGCTGATTTCGATTGCTCCTGGAGGCTCTCAAGCGTGGGCTGACACCGGGTCGTTCGGGGTAATTTCGACTTCTCGACCACTGACCCTCAAAAGGAAGTTCCTATCATTTCATTTGGACGCGGGATCAAAACTTCTTGAGGAATGTTGTGGACGTCGGCCGTTTTGGAGTCGGGCTGTGTAAACCTCAACGCTTCCTATAACGGTCTACGAGGCTGTGCGTGCCGACTGCGAGCAGGGTATAAACGTTTCCCTTGTGCTGGAAAAACATCGATAATGCACATCGACATAAAATTCCCAT
>MGSI01000107.1 GCA_001798455.1 Deltaproteobacteria bacterium RIFCSPLOWO2_02_FULL_57_26
ATGGAAAACGAACCTCCAGGTAAAAATCACCCCTTATTTCAACTCAACAACGCAATCTTCACGCCCCATCTGGGCGCAGTTACCAGGGAAGCCTCAAAACGGGCTGAGTGGGGTGCCGCCGAAGAGGTCGTTCGGGTCCTTGAGGGGAAGAGTCCTAAAAATCCCGCGGTCCAGTTAAAGTAGCCGTCCTCAGACGGGCCTTCGCGTTGACATCACGGCGCCTGATCGGATCACAGGGGTCCTTTGTTGTTTGTTGAGCGAAATTGAGGTGGATTCTAACAGATGGAGAGGGTCCTTGTGGGTTCATGACCTGCTTCAAGTTTCAATTTCTGATCGTCATCTCTTGTGCGCTGCTCCTTCTGGGTCAGCGGGCGCCCGCGCAGGAAATGAGGCGCATCTACTACGGAACCACGGCCTCGCCTTCCCATCTCCCGGTATGGGTCGCAAAAGATGCCGGATTCTTCGCCCGACACGGTCTAAACGTCGAGCCGGTGCAGATTCGGGGCGGCTCGTTGATCACCTTGGCGATCATAACCGGGGATCTGCCTTTTTCCGGCGTGGGTGCGGAGTCGGTCGTGGCTGCGCGCGTGGCCGGAGGCGACGTGGTTTTACTCGCCTGTCCCGTTGACGCGGACCCCGTTTACTTGATCACGCGCCCTGAAATCAAATCCCCCCTGGAACTTAAGGGCCAAGCAAGCGCCGTAACGCGCTACGGATCGACCACACATTTCTATCTACGGGCGGCGCTAAAACATGTCGGGCTCGACCCGGAACGAGATCTAACCGTCATGCAGTTGGGGGCCGGCCCGGAAATAGTCGCGGCGCTGGAAGTCGGACGCATCCAGGCCGCGGCTCTCACGACTCGCTACGCGATTCCCTTTTTGCAGCGGGGCTGGCCTGTGCTCGTCGACCTCAGCAAAACGGATCTGGTCTATCCTTCTTCGTGCGTCACTAGCAGCCGCGCGTTTATTAGAGCGGAGCCAAAGACAACTGAGGATTTCCTCAGGGCCTATGTCGCGGGTATTCACTTGATCAGAAAAGATCAAAACTTCGCTGAGAAATCCTTTTCCAAATGGCTGCGGGAAAAAGATCCTGCGATCGTCAAAAGGTCGGTTGCAGCCTACGCGGGCCTATTCAAGCCGGCTCCCGTTGTGCCGGATAAGGGGATCGAAAATGTAGTGAGAGACTTGCTGAGGAGGCGCCCCGAGTTCAAAGAATATCTCGGCTGGCCGGAGCCGTTCCGTGAAAACGGACCGCTGGAAAGAGCTTTGCGAGACACGACGAAATAATTCTTGACGGAATTCTGTACGTTATATATACTGCACGCCAGGAGAAGAGTTTATGTCTATTTCGTCCAAGGATATCGTTCCTCTTACGCGGGCCAGGGCCAAGCTTGCGGAGCTCTGCGAAGAGATCAAGAAGGAGCACACGGAGAAAATTCTCACCAAAAACGGGGAAAGCTACGCCGCCCTCATTGACGCGGAGCGACTCGATTACTACCACCGACTGGAACGGGAACATATCCACCTCACGCTCCTCGATGAAGCCACCCGCGGGGTCGAGGACGTGAACGCGGGGAGGGTTCTAACGGCAGCCAAACTCAAGGCCCGGCATGGCCGGTAGGATCAGGCCACTTTTTACCGAGAATTTTGCCGTCAATTTAGACTCCATCCGCTTGTTCTTGGAACCCGAGGGTCAAGCTGCCTTTCGGCGGCTTTTGGGTCGCCTCTTCGACGACATCGTTCCCACTCTGTGCCGTTTTCCGCAATCGGGTCGTGCGGTGGCGGCTCGTGCTGTTCGTTCTCTAGAAGCTCAGGTATTGGTGAACCGTCTTAATGCCGCGCTTCGCAAAGGAGATGATCTCCGGGAGTTTGTTGTGGATGACTACGTCATCCTCTATCTGGTCAGGCGCAACCGGCTCTACTTTCTGGCCGTCAAGCATCACCGACAACTGTCGTTTGATCTTCGGAGATTTTGGCCGTAAGCCGCCCCGATACTTCCGATCCCAGCGCACGGTCACGAGCACGACGACAATCACGGTATTTATCCTTTTCATCCCTCATCCTTTCCCCTGCTGCCTCGGGCCTGTGTGTCGACCTATTGTCCTTTACCTTATTTCAACCACCCGGCCTCTCTATAGGCACGGAGTGCGCCGGGATGGAGGGTGACGCCGCCCATTTCGAAGGCGGCAGCGCCTTTGGAGCGCAGCGGCTCGAAAAGATCCTTGAGACCTTTGAATAGGGGATTCAACTTCGGCAGTGTGTCGAGATTGTCGATGACCGTCTTAGCCATGTCATAAACGACCTGTTCCTCAACTTTTTCGTGTGTCACTATGACGTTGACGACGGCGATTTGCGGCACATCTTCTACGGCTCCTCGGAATGCTCCTTTCTCTATTGAGATCTTCCGGTAGAACGAGACCTCCGACAGGATCTTCTCAACCTGGCCCGCGGCGTAGGGAATAACACGGACGTCAGCCCGTTTGCTCAGATCGGTCATCACACGATTGGGGATCGGGGGCTGGAACTGCGCGTCTACATCGCCGGCGATTAAAGCGTCCGCTCCTTCGGAGAAACCAAGGTAAACCGGTGTGATGGCGTTGAATGGGATGGCGAGGACGTTAAACATCGTATGAACGTGCTGCACCATGCCGCTCCCAAAGGTGCCCACGGCCACGCGCCTGCCTCTCAGGTCACTCACGGTTTTTATCGGCGATTTGGCAAGGGTGACAAAAAAAATCGGACCGGCGTTGGCTGGCGAGACCATGCGCAGCGCGATTCTACGGGTAAACGGCGCCGTCCCACTCTTGGCCCGCTCGATCCAGTTGGAGGCCATGAAGCCGAATTCGATCTCGCCTCGGTCGAGGCGATTGGCGTTATCGATGCTCGCCAGAGTCGTCTCAACGACGCACTTCCCTTTGCCTGGGAGGGTCCGGAGGAAAAGCTCGGCGATCGCCAGCGCTTGGGAATGAAAGGTGCCGCCGGCCTCAGAGGTGCCGATTCTTAATAGCATAGATGAACTTATACGGCAGGACGGCGTCTATGACAAGACGAATTTCGGAGGTCACGAGGACCAGGGTCGGGCGTGCCCGCTGTAGCCCCTTGACGCCAGGCGCGCTACCATACTATGTAACCGCTTGTTTAGTAGAGCCCACCACTTTCGGAACACGGAGGCGCTATGAAAAGACTAATCTTTACCCTTTGACTCTTTTGCTGTGGCCTGCTGGTTTGCGCTTGGGAAGGCCACGCGGCCACAAGGGTCGAAAGGAAAAAGAGAACCAGGATCAGCCTTGATTTCATCCGCATTTTACTGCGAGGCCTTCCGGACGAGTTTTTCCAGTTCCTCATAGGGGTGGGCGCCGATCAGCATGTAGCGGCCCGCCAGGAACGTAGGAACGGCGGAAACCTGTAATGCATCGCATCTTTTCCAGTCCGCATCCACAGCCTCCTTGTAGCTTCGGCTGACAAGCGCTTCCACGGCCTCATCCGGGGGCAGGCCGATCTTCCGCGCAATCTCAACTAGGATATCGGGCTGGCCGATGTTTTTCGTCTCAACGAAATAAGCGCGGAAAATGAGATCGTGGATTTCGTCCCCCTTGCCCTTGCTCTCGGCCCATTTCGCCAGCTCCTGCGCCAGACGGCTGTTGTAAGACATAGTCCGTTCGCTGGCGTAGGGCAGGCCTTCTTCCTCCATGAGGGCTTTCATGCGCAGGTTCCTGGCGGCCAGGTCACGTGCCGGGTACCTGTTCGTAAGGCTTCTTCCCTCCTCCGGCGTTTCCGGGTGGAGAGGAAAGTGGGTAAATTTGATTTTCAGACCGTGGTTGCCCTTCAGTTTCTCAATACGCCCGGTACTGAGATAGCACCAGGGTCAGACGTAGTCGGAAAAAACCTCAAGAGTCATCGGCTCCGGCATCGTGGTCCTCCGTTTTTAGTCTTCAGCTTGGCCCCGATTCTACTTTTAACTATCACTCGAAGTCAAAGCGTTAAGCTCCCTCGGGGAGCGCGCTCTTCGCTGCGGCCGATGGGTTCGTGCCATGATTCGCACCGTTCGTAATCGGACGTCCGCAGCGTCGCTCGCGCTCCCCTCGGTCGCGGAAAGGGACGGCCACGGCCTGTTAGCGCACCTTCGAATACACGAAGCAGTCCCGGGGTTCGGGGGAGAGGTTGGGGAAAACCTGCCAGCGGCGAAGCAGGCCTTCCTTTAGCATGCCGATCTTTTCGAGCACGCGAGCCGAAGCGACGTTTTCCGTGTCGCAGACTGCCCAGACCCGAAAGGTCCCGTTGAAGAGCAGAGCCCAGTTGACGATAGCCTGGAGGGCCTCGGTCGTATAGCCGCGATTCCAGTATTTGCGCCCGAGCGCGTAGCCCAACTCGGCGGCGTGGCCCTGCATGCGGCAGCTGACCATCCCGATGACTCGATTCGCCCCTTTCTGCGTTATGCCCCAGCAAAACTCTTGGCCGAGATCCCATCGTGACAGGGCAAACTTAAGGAAGGACACGGCAGCTCTGGGGTCGCTGTGGGGCTGCCACAGGAGGTAGCGGGTGACTTCCGCATCCGCGGCGTACTCTTCGAGAATCGAGGTTGCGTCTTTCAGTTGCGGGCGACGGAGCACCAGCCTGGCAGTGGCAAATATTTCGGGAACGTCAGCCAGAAATTTTTCCCAGCTCAAGTATGGGCGCTCAAGCCTCTTTCCGGTATCCTAATTCTCTCTTTTTTCCAGGCGGAGCGACAGGTCGCCCTTTTTGATGTAGATCTGGTGGCAGTCGTTTCGCTTGCTGAGCTCGCCGATAAGCGTTACCAGGGGTTGCTTGGCATTCAGGTACTCCCTCGGCGAACCGGCGGCGAGCATCGCCCTGACCGAGTCCACGCCGGCGATGACTCGGAGAACCAACTCCTCATCCGACACGCCGGGGCCGCCGAATTTGCGCCGGACCTCGGTCAGCGACGGCTCCGGTGGCGTCCACCCGTCCCAGTCCCTGGCCCTGGATCGGCCAAGGATCTTATCCTTGACATTAGGGTCCATCAGCTGAGCACCCTCTTCGCCCCAATGTCCCAGTGCATACTGGATGCTCTGGTCCGTGACCTCCTTATAGCGTTCGCCGACGATGACGTTGATCGCTGCCTGACTGCCCACAAATTGTGCGAGTGGAGTCACCATGATGGGATAGCCAAACTCCTGGCGCACGTGAGCGGCTTCCTCAAGAGTCGCCTCCAGCTTCTCTACCATCCCTAACAGCCTGAGCTGGTGGCGGAGATTGGAGATCATACCGCCGGGCACCTGGTGATGATAGAGAGAAAGATCGTATTCCCTCGGCGCTCCGATCGGATGGCCTTCTCGTTTGGCGATAAAGCTGAAATGCCGCTCGACGGGCTTGATCGCCTCTTCATCCACCATGGGTGTAAAACCGAGGGCGCGGGCGTTTCTCGCCACATTGAAGATCGACGGTTGGGAAGAGCCGTTGGCCAGCGGCGGGACCGCCGTGTGCAGGGTTCTTAAGCCCAGCTTCAGAGCCTCCAGATAGCAAAGGGGGGCCAGGCCGCTATTGCAGTGCGCGTGGAACTCGACGGGGATATCGCCGGCGTTCCTGAGCACCATGGGAATGAGCGATCTCGTGCGCTCGGGCGTGAGGAGCCCGCCCACGTCCTTGAAGCAGATCCGATAGGGTCTTATGGCCGCGGCCTCGCGAATCTTCCCGGCGTAGTACTCGTCGGTGTGCCGGGGAGAGACCGAATAGATGACGTTTGCGACCATCTCCATCCCCAAACTTTTCATGTCTTCCATCTCCGTCTTCAGAATGCCGTAATCGTTCCATGGATTCGAGGAGCGCGTAAGCGTGATTCCGCGGGAGATGACGCACGCCATCATGAGATTCAATACGGAGCGCGGTATTTTTTCAAATCCCGAGCTGAGCCCGCCGTGGTAGCGAAGCCGGGTTCGGCTAAAGAGCTTCGCGCCGAGGCTCATCCAATCCCAGGGGTTTTCTTTCTGCTCCCGGACGAGTTTCATAAACGCAGAGAAGCCGAAAAACTCCATGGACTGAAACCCGCAATGATCCATTTGCTCCGCGACGGCGAGCATGGCGCCGGTCCTCATATTCAGCGCCCAGAGGCTTAGCTGCCCGTCACGCAGCGTCGTATCGATAAAGTGGATCTCACTCATGCTTTCCTCTAGGTTTTGATCTTTCGCCTGGCCATTGCGTGCTCCCACTTGGTTTCGGGATCGTCGTCGAAGATGAGCTTCTTTTCCGCGGGAATCGTGAACCAGGCGTTCGCCCGGATCTCCGCCTCCAGTTGCCCGGGGGCCCAACCCGCGTAGCCGAGAGTGAACAGGCTCTGGCGCGGCCCTCTCCCTTCCGCCAGGGCACGCACAATCTCCGCGTCGGCCGTGACGGCAATGCCGCCGCCTACCACAGTCGTGCCTCTGCCCGCATAATCGTCGCTGTGGAGGACGAAGGCCTTCTCGGGCTCGACTGGGCCGCCGTAATGAATGACGATCTCTCCGCGGGCGGCCCGGCTTTCCACCCCGAGCCCCCGGAGGAGATCTGCGATCGGACCCTTGGCAATAGGTCGATTGATCACGAGGC
>MGSI01000108.1:0-4605 GCA_001798455.1 Deltaproteobacteria bacterium RIFCSPLOWO2_02_FULL_57_26
CATGATCCAACTTAAAATTTCGCTCAAAGCCCTTCCTCCCCGATATCTCAATCAGGTTACCAGCTTTGAGCACAGTAATCCAACGGAGCGAAGGGCCCGGGGAAAACACCCATCTCTGGTTGGAAGACCGCCTAGTTGACATGATCATAGATACCGGATAAAGGAAACTCCTGCGCAGAGGGCTTGGGCGCAGGGCGTTAAGGGGGGTACGGGTCGTATGGAGGAAGGCTTTAAGGTCCGGGCGGAGGTCGTGAAGGTTCGCCACCACTGTCCTCTGGGCCACAAGGTAGGCGACGCCTGGGAGATCGGGGAGACGACGCCTGAGGGGCTCTGCATCTACGCGTTTCTAGCCTTCTCGCCCGCGTGGAGCGCTCTTCGGACCGGCGGCCGGTTTGCATGGGAGGAGGACCCAGACGCGGTGCAATTTGCCTGCCCCGATAAGGGGGAGGTAGTGTTTGAGCTGCGCCGGATCCGGGAGCAGGAAGAGAAGATGCCGGAGACGGGTGGGGAAAAGCCAAGCGAGGATTGATCCGACACGGGAGGGGCGAGGAAGAAGAGATCCAACCGCCCCGGCCACACCAGCCGCTCAGCTTCCTTCGATTCGATGGATGGAACCTTTGGGGATTGCGCCGAGCAGCGTTTGAAAGGCCTGGTTTAAATAATCTTGATCTTTGGATTCGAGCGTCACTTTCACCCTGTATTCCGGATTGTCGATCACCGGATACGATCCCAAAAGGAGCTTCGGGTAGCTGGCGAGGAGATTGTTGAGAATCGAGGCGATCACTCCTTCTCCCTCCCTGACATAGATCACTTTTAGGTGGAAGGGGGATCCGCGAAAGCCCTCTTTGATGGCTTCAAAACGCTCGTAGAGGATCTTGGGGATGCCCGGAAAGATGTACACGTTATGCATTCTCACCACTGGGCTGTACAGCGAGCCCTCCCCAAGAAGCTCAGCTCCCTCGGGCACCTCGGCCATGCGCAGCCTAGCCGCGTTAAGGTTCGCCCCAAGGCGCTCCCGCAAGCGGCGCTCCAGCTCAGGGTGGCGCACCACGCTGACCCGAAAGCCGCGGGCGATCCCTGACATCGTTACGTCATCATGGGTGGGCCCCACTCCGCCAGTGGTAAAGACAAAATCGAAGGCGCGCGAGAAGGCGGCGACCTCTTGGCCGATCATCTCGATCTCATCCGGGATCACGATGATCCGCCTGACCTCTACCCCCAACGCGCGCAACTCTTGGCAGAGGAAATGGGAGTTGGTGTCCTGAGTTTTCCCGGACAGGACCTCGTTCCCGATAATGACGATGCCAGCCGTCTTAGAGGTCGAACTCACTGCAGCTCTGAATGTATTGACATTGGGGATCGGAACACACCAAGCGACACTTGTGGTTGACTAGCTTGGAACCACAGATGGGGCAAAACTCCCACCGGTGCTCTTCTCTCTTGGGCGACGTTTCGGATGGGGCCAACTTAACTTCCTCCCAGCACACAGCGCGCGCGCTGGACGTTGTCGACTTTGAAAATCAGCTGCTCCTCCACCCGTTCACCTCGGGGACCGCGGAAAACGGCTTATTTTATGCTTAGAACCACTCCAGTGACAACCAAAGCGAAGGGCCGGCGGTTACTCTGTGTCAACGCCGCTTGGCCTCATCGAAAAAGCCTGCGAGCATTTTCGCCCAAAACCTTTTGCTTCACCTGCGCCGTGGTCTTTGCCTTTCGAATGATCCGCACCGAGTTCGCCAGCAGACCGATGGTAGGAAAATCGCTGCCCATGAGGACCTGGCCTTCCCCCATCATCTGAACCGCAAACCGGATCTCCTCCGGGCTCCAAAAGGGTGGGGCAGTATCGACGAAGATTCGCCGTTTGTATTTATCGAAAAAGCCCTTGGAGCGTTTGTCCCAGAAAGACGGATTGAGGCGGTTCTTCAACGCGAAAAAGGCTCCGCCCATGTGAGAGAAGACGAATCGGAGCTGGGGGAAGCGATCGAGGGTGCCGCTGAGCATCAACCGGGTGATGTTGATCGTAGTATCAAACGCGCGCCCGAGATTACGCGTCAGGTTAAATTGCTCCATTCCGTGCGGGTGGGCAAGAGGGATCTCGGCGGCGGGATGGACGACGACCGGGATGTCCAGGTCCGAGACCGTCTTGTAAAAGGGGAAAAAACGCTCATCGTCAAGAAGGATGCCGTTGATGTGGGTGTTGATGGCCACACCCTTGAAGCCCAGCTCGACCACCGCCCGCTTGAGCTCTTTGTGACCCTCAGGATCGAGCGGAGGGACATGGGCGAGCGGGATGATGCGATCAGGGTATTGGGCGGAGACCTCTGCCATTCGGTCGTTGATCAAGCGCCCCCCCTTGAGATCCACCCAATCGAGCCAGACCCCGACGTGGAGCACTGCCTGGTTTACCCCGGCTCGATCCATCGCCTTGATTTGCTCCTCGATTCGGGCGGTCATCTTGGGAGGCGAGAACAGCTGAACCCCCGCGCGCTGGATGCGAAAGCGGTCGGGCTCGTGGACGACCTCCTCTTCCGGACGGACGTAAAGTTCGGGCCTACGGTAATGCTCTTCGGGCATCCAATGATGGTGGACATCGATGACGAGAGGCTTCTTCATGCCCCCCTTTTAATCGAAATTACCCGGGTTGACAAGGGATTTTTCCAGTCCACAGCCGCCCGATTGGACTTCGACGGAGGCTCGTAATATATTTCCCGAATACATGCCTAACGTAATGGTGTGGGTTGATCGTCTCGAAAAGAGCTACGGCTCGATCATCGCCCTAGACAGCATCTCGTTCTCGGTTGCGGCCGGCAGAATCTTCGGCCTTTTGGGACCCAACGGCGCGGGCAAGACTACGGCGATCAAGATTCTGACGACCCTGGCTCGGCCCGACGCGGGAACAGCCGAGATCGCGGGGATCGACGTATTGAGGGATCCGGTCAAAGTCCGGGGCCTCATCGGATACGTCCCGCAGGAGCTGACCGTGGATCCCTATCTTACCGCGCGCGAGCACCTCCGTTACTACGGCGATCTCTATCACCTGTCCGCGACCCTCCGGGAAGCCAGGATGCGCGAGCTGCTATCCTTGGTGGGGTTGATCGGCCATGAGGATCGGCGTGTGCGCACCTTCTCAGGGGGGATGAAGAAAAAACTCGACCTTGCCTGCGGCCTGCTCCATCGCCCCCCTTTGATCTTGCTCGACGAACCTTCTCTAGGCCTGGACGTGCGCGGGCGCCACGACGTCTGGAGTTACATTTTGCACCTTAAGGACCAAGGAGCGACCGTGCTTCTCTGCACCAATTACATGGATGAGGCGGAGCGCCTCTGCGACGAAGTGGCGATCATCGACCGCGGCCGGATCGCCGCGATAGGGACACCCGCCGCGCTCAAAAGCGAACTTAAACGAGACGTGATCTCGGTGGAACTGAGCGCCTCGAACGATCATCACGGGGAAAAACTCGCCGCCCTCGAGCAGGCCGTCTCGAAGCTGGGGATGGTCCGGGCGATCGCGAAAGACGGCACACAGCTTAAGATCTACGTCGAAAGCAATGAGATGGCCTTGCCACAGATCCTCCAGTCCGCGGCTGCGCTGACAGTTCCGATCCAGGCCATCACGTATAGCCGACCCAGTCTGGACGAGGTCTTCCTCCACCACACCGGGCACAGCTTTGCCGAGAGGAACGAGCCACGTGGGTGAATTCCTGCAAGAAACCAAGGCGCAACTCGTCCGCTGGCTCATCCACCTGTGGCGCGAGCCTTTCGGCATGGCCTTTAACCTGATCAATCCGATCATCCTCCTCATCTTTATGGGGGGAGCTTTCCAAGGCATGGCCAAGGATTTCAGCGGCGGGGACTACCGTTCCTATCTGCTGCCGGGGATTCTGGCCTTGACGGCTTTTGGGAACAGCCTGGCGGGAGGTATCCCCCTGCTTTTCGACAAGGAAAACGGCTTTCTTTTGCGCCTGATGAGTGCCCCAATTTCTCGCGCCTCCATCATCGTCGGCCGCTTTCTCGCAGTCAACATCAACACCATGTTCCAGTGTTTGATGATCCTGGCGCTCGGGCTTTTCTTCGGTATTCAGATCGCTGCGGGAGTCGGCGGTGCGTTGGCGCTTCTCCTGATCAGCCTGCTTCTCGGCTTTGGCATCACGGTCATCTCCTTAATCCTCGCCTTTGTTCTGAAAAACCACGGCGACTTTTTTGCCATCCTGGGGATTACGGCGCTTCCGCTCAGTTTTCTCTCCAGCGCCTTTGTCCCCTTGGATTCCCTCTCCGGATGGATGAGGCTTTTGGCGCAAGTCAACCCCATGACCTATGCGGTTGACGCGATGCGCTCCCTGATTCTGTCCGGCTGGGACGGGTCGATGCTGGCGCGAATGGCGATCGTGCTCGTGCTTTTCGACGCCGCAGCGTTCTGGCTCGGTAATAAAATCCTACGCCGGCACATGGCCTAGCTTGACTCTGATGACAGGTGAGAAACCAAAAACGCCCGACGAGATTCGTGCAGAGCGGCGCAAGGAGCGCTGGAAAGCCTTTTTTACCCCTTTCATCTACCTGGGCTCGATTGTTGTCTCCGTGGCCATACTCATGGCGCTCATCAAAACCTGC
>MGSI01000108.1:4689-6250 GCA_001798455.1 Deltaproteobacteria bacterium RIFCSPLOWO2_02_FULL_57_26
CTGTCCGAACCTTTTCTGTCACCACAAAAAATGCCTCAGCGAATCGCCTTACGCGCTGTCGCCATTCCTTGAAGATACTTGTCGTAGCTTATGGGCGATTGGAGGCCGAACGAGGATAAGAGATCGATCACTTCACTCAAGCTCATTCCCAGCATTTTGCTGAGCTTGGCCAGAGAGACCCTGCCTTCTTTGTAGCCTAAGAGCATTTTATATTTGAGACCGTCCATCAGCAGCTCGCGCGCCACTCTTTGATTGAGATAGCACTTACGATATAATTGGCCCGGTAGTTGTTTTGAGAGCACAAAAATGAGGGATCTGGGAGTTATTATCTTAGCCGCGGGCGAAGGCAAGCGGATGAAGTCCGGCCTGCCGAAAGTGCTCCACTGCGTGGGGGGAAAACCGCTTCTGCTGCATGCTCTTAAGACCGCGCAGAGCTTGAACCCGACGAGGATAGCAGTCGTTGTGGGACACGGCGCTGAAGAGGTCAAGCACGCCTGCGCGGATAATCGAATCAACTGGGTTTTCCAGCAGCGCCAGCTCGGGACTGGTCATGCGGTCAGCTGTACTAGAGAAATCTTTCAAGATTTTTCCGGAGATCTCTTGATCCTCAGCGGCGATGTCCCTCTCATCTCCCGAGATAGCCTGCTCGGGCTCCTGCGCCACCACCGCGAGCACAGCGCGACGCTTACGTTTTTGACGGCTTCTTTGGCACGGCCCTCGGGTTACGGAAGGATCCTGCGCAACGAGAAGGAAGAATTGATTGGCATTGTCGAGGAACGGGATGCCGCTGAGCCGGAAAGGAAAATCAAAGAAGTCAACGCGGGAATCTACGTGGTCTCGACGCGCTTTCTCTATGCCGTGCTGGAAGAACTGAACAGCGACAACCAACAGGGCGAATATTACCTGCCGGATATCGTGCGAATTGCCCAAAGGAGTGGGAGGATTGTCCGAACGGTTCGAGCTGAGGACGAAAGAGAAATCCTGGGCATCAATACGAGAGAGGAGCTCGCGTTTATGGAGAAGACGTTGCAGGAGAGAATCAACCGCAAATGGATGGAAGCCGGCGTGACCCTCAAAGACCCGCAGACGACCTACATCGAAGAAGAGGTTATGGTCGGCGAGGATACGGTGATTGGGCCGAGCACGCACCTCATGGGCCGGACGAGCATCGGAGAGGGATGCCGGATCGATGGCAACGCCTACCTGACCAATGTTCGGCTCGGCAATCGGGTGCACCTAAAATTTTCTGTCGTCGCCACGGACTCCCAGATCGAAGACGAGGCGGAGGTAGGGCCGTTCGCTCATCTCCGCCCCGGGACGTCGCTCGGACGCAGGGTTCACATCGGTAGCTTCGTCGAAACCAAGCAGGCGGCTGTTGGGGAAGGGTCCAAGGCCAACCACCTGGCCTACCTGGGTGATGTGACCGTCGGACGCGACACCAACATTGGCGCCGGCACGATCATCTGCAACTACGATGGCTTCCGGAAATATCGAACCATTATCGGAGACCGGGTTCAGGTGGGCAGCGATACCACGCTGGTCGCCCCGGTCAGTCTCGGCG
>MGSI01000109.1:0-3334 GCA_001798455.1 Deltaproteobacteria bacterium RIFCSPLOWO2_02_FULL_57_26
AGATCCAGGCGGTCTTTGCCGACCGAGTCGATGGTCCCTCCGGTAATAATCAGCGCGACGCGCGGTAGCTCGCTCATCTTACGTAATCCCTTCTCCAGTCATCAGCGGTTCAGTCTCAGGTCTTCCAAAGAGAACACTTGTTTTACTACCTCAAGGCGGAATAAATGTCCATCGCTCGCCATCCCAGGGTGATTGGGGTGCGCGCGGGAGCTACCCCTCAGCGGGAGCCGATGGGCCTCTGCTTCTCTGCTCCCAAGCACTTAACCTGATCTGCCTGTCCTCTCTGAGTCAGTTCAGAGCCGGACGTCTCCCACAGTTCGGTGCAGCCCCCGCGCGCTTCATCAGGTCGGGTGCTTTTCCCGGTTGGGTCTCCAGCGGTTGACATAGGTACGACTTCTCAGCTATTTTCATACGAATTTCCAATCCGCAGGAAATAGCTGAGCGATAATTCGTAATGATATAGGAGAGTGTGAGACCATGGGCTATTCCGATTTACACGACCATCTTAAAAAGCTCGAGGCGTCCGGATATCTTCGGCGCATCCAGCGAGTCATCAACAAGGATACCGAGCTGCATCCACTGGTGCGCTGGCAGTATCGCGGGGGCATTCCCGCGGAGGATCGCAAGGCATGGTTGTTCGAGAACGTTACCGATGCCAGGGGCCGCCGTTACAAGTTCCCGGTGGTCGTCGGCGCGCTCGCGGGCAACCCGGCGATCTACTTTCTCGGCATGGGTTGTAAGACGGTCGAAGAGATGGACGAAAAATGGAAGAACGCTCTTTCCCAGCCGGTTCCGCCCGTCTTCGTGACCGATGCGCCGTGCCAGGAAGAGGTGCACCTTGGCGAGGAGGTGCGCCGCGAAGGTCTCGGGTTGGAGGAATTCCCGGTACCCATCTCGACTCCCGGCTTCGATAACGGACCCTATACGACGTGCTCCCATTGGATCACCAAAGACCCGGAAACTGGAATCCAGAACATCGGCAACTACCGCGGGCAGATCAAAGCGCGCACTCGCATCGGCGTTTTCCCTTCGGCGCTGGGCCAAGACATCTACATTCATTGGAAAAAGGCCCAGGCGAAGGGCCAACCCCTTCCCGCCGCCCTGGTTGTAGGAGCCCCACCGGTGGTCTCGTACGTTTCCGTCCAGAAGGTTGCCTATGGAGTGGATGAAATAGCGATCGCAGGCGGATTGGCGGGCGAACCGATTCGGGTCGTCAAATGTAAGACCGTGGACCTGTTCGTGCCCGCCGAAGCGGAAATCGTGATCGAAGGGTTCCTCAATACCGAGTGGATTGAGCCGGAGGGACCTTTCGGCGAATCGCACGGCTACATGCACCCTCGGCAGTTCAACCCTTTCATGGAGGTGAGCGCCATCACGCATCGCAAAGACGCGATTTATGTGTCGTGGCTCAGCCAGCTCACCCCGAGCGAGTCGTCGGTCATTCGAAAGATCGGCTACGACCGGCTGATGCTCGTCCACCTGCGCGACGAGTGCCGCATCCAGAGCGTCCTTCGCGTGGAGATGCACGAACCGCTGACGAACACGTACAAACTCGTGATCGTCCAGATGCGGCGGCCCAGCGAGGCGGAGGTCTGGCGCGCGCTACATGCGGCGTGCTCGTTTCATCCCGGCGTCGGGAAGATCGTTGTCGCCGTGGACGAAGATATTGATCCGTCGAACGAGGCGGCGGTTTTCTGGGCCATGTGTTACCGCATGAAGCCGCACCTCGACGTCCACATCGTTCCCGGGATGGAGAAGGGGCACGCCCCGCCGTTTTACTACAAAGACGAGTTGCACGGTACGGATGTGGTTTCGTATCATCTTCCGGCCAATGAATCCGCGATGCTGTGCAATGCGATCCAGAAAGAACCGTTCCCGCCCATCTCACTGCCCAAGCGCGAGTACATGGAGCGAGCCCGAGCGATCTGGGAAGAACTCGGCCTGCCAAAACTGAAGCCGGAGATGCCGTGGTATGGTTATTCGCTGGGCCAGTGGGATGAAGAGCTCGACGAAGAGGCCCGGCTGGCGGTGCAGGGTCGCCATTATGAGGTAGGCGAGAAGTTGGCTTCGCGGAGAATCAAGGCATGACAGACCGTTGAGAAATGTGACCCTTGGCAATGCGTCATCTGCCGCTGCATCAGGAAAGTAATTGGTGGAAAAGCGGAAGGTTGCTTTTTTTGTTCCTGTCACCAAGCACACAAAGGATTGCGCTCTCAGGGTTTAATATCCTGCAAGAACCAATCTGTTGGGATTTCGCGTCCTAGACCTTTTTCCTTGGCGGCGCGATACGCGCAGTAGCCCATGGCGGCGAACTGGACTCCCGTCCCAACGTTGTTGAGAAAAAGAGTGATCTGCCGGTCGCCGGTGCGGCCCGGAGCCTTGCCGACGAGGAGATCGCTGATCTCAGGATAGCGGCTCCAATCCCTCGGCTTTTCCCGGCGCACTCCGGGGAGATCTATATCCAGCCCCGGCGGCAGATAATGTTGAATCCCGCCGAAGCGGGTGTGGATGGCAACGACATCGCTTCTCTCAAGGGCAGCCTCGTCCATCTCGAATTCCCGAATAGCGTTATAGTGCATCCCGGGCTCCAGCCATTCGGCCTTTATCACGGGGCGCGACGAGTTGGTGGCGCTGCAAACGACATCGCAGTTTTTGACTGCCGCCTCCGCGCTTTCAATGGCCTCTGTTGGGATCTCGGTTTCCCTTTCCATCTGAGCGGCAAATGCTTTACGGTGGTCGGGATTAGGGCTGAAGATCTTGACCCGTTTGATCGGAAGTACCGAGGTGAGAAAGCGGAAGTGGGCCCGGGCCTGCCCGCCCGAGCCGATGAGACCGAGCACCTCCGAATTGAGGCGGGCGAGCACTTTCGCTCCGAGGGCGCTGGTGACGCCTACGCGGGTCTGCTGGATGAGTCCATCCGGCATGATCGCCAGAAGCTCTCCCGTCTCCACGCTGAAGAGCTGCACAAGTCCCAAGAACTGGCCTTTCCCTGCTAGAGGCAGCTTTTCGAGCCGAACCATGTTGTCAATCTTCCTGTTTTGCACAATGTCGGATGTGATGCGGAGAGCCAGGATCCCGAATTTTTTTACTCCGCCGTCCACGGATTTGAAACTATAAGTTGATTCGGGAAGCGAATGGGGAAGGTAGGAATGGCTGGTGGGACGATTTACTGCCTGGCTCACTGCCTGTTCACGGTATGCTTCCTCCATCGTCTTAAGGCAATCCTCAATCTTGAGTGCCTGCTGGACCTCTTCATTGTTCAAGATAAGAGTCATGCAACCTCCGTATAGTCCAATTCCCGAATGTCTTCTTGTTATCCGAACGCAGAGAAAAT
>MGSI01000109.1:3346-8389 GCA_001798455.1 Deltaproteobacteria bacterium RIFCSPLOWO2_02_FULL_57_26
ATGGATGCCGAAATCGAGTTGACGGCAAATCCCCTATCGGATACTCTCCGTGAAAAGCTTTGAGGAGGAAAGCATGATCACTGTTGAAGGAGAACCCATCGAAGTCATTGACGCGCACTCTCATATGGGAGCGAGAAAGAAGCTTGCCATCCACCAGATTCCCCCGATCATGAAATTCATGGCGGAGGATATGCTGCGCTCGATGGATGACGCAGGAGTGGATGCGGTTGTCACTTTTGCAATCGGGGTTGGTGAGCCGTCGGATTACAGAGAAACCAACCAGTACATCGCTAACGCTATGAAACAGCACCCGGCTCGAATCCACGGGTTCATGAGGCTGAATCCTGCGGACGGCCCCAAGCACACGCTGGAGGTGCTGGAGGAAGGCGTCAAGCTCGGGCTCAAGGGGATCAAGATTCATCCTTTGATCGAAAAGACGCCCGCCAACGACAAAGAAAAAGTCTATCCGCTCATGGAGGCGGCGCAGCATCACGGCCTGACCGTCCTCTTTCACTGCGGTCTGGGAGAATTTGCCAGTCCGAAGCGGGTCGGCGAGGTGGCCAGAGATTTCCCGAAGCTCCCCGTTATCATGGGCCACTCGGGGTTGGTGGAGGGCGTCAGGGAGGTGGTCGAGCTGGCAAAGAAGTATGACAACGTCCACATGGACAGCTCGGGCGTGGGATGGCTACCTTTCTTTTGTGAGTCCATCTCATGGGCCGGTGTTGACCGGGTCATGTACGGCTCAGACCATCCCTTCAACCCGATGGACTGGGAGATTCAAAAGATCGTCAAACATGCTCAGGGTCATTTAAAGCTTAAGATCGAAGACTTGCGCAAGATTATGGGAGGAAACATCCGAAGACTCCTGAAGTTGGCTTGAACAACATGAATTGACCCGCGGGCGGTCGGATTACGGCGGCCTCGATTTTTGGGCACTTCCATCGGAGCCGGGACCCGTTAGGCCGGGTTTGTCAAGTTTGTCACAAAGATGCCGCTATTTGTCACCTTAAGCACAACTCCGCGGTCGTTTGGCCGCAAGAAACCCAAAGCAATTTAAACACTTTCCGCCTCGTCCCAACGCGCTAAAGCTGTGGCATAACCTTTGCTTCTTCCTGCTTACCGGTTCGAGTGCTTAGCGGGGGACAAGAGTCGCGTAAAAGAAAGCGGGATTTGAGCGGGGCTGATTAAATGGCGGCCGCAAAATCAAGTGGCCAAAAAGGATTTGCTGCTCATTGGGAGAGCAATCCCCTCCTCTCCTCGGTTTTTGCTCTCTGGCGTTCGTTGGCGGCGGGGGGGAAAATGGTCCGCCCGGGGAAAAGCGTAGTTGCCAGAAGCGGGAAATCATCGGGCAAGAAAAAAAAGGAGCCTTAAGCAAGATCGGGCGATAAACGAGGAGGGCTTAGCGGGTGGGCCAGCTCGGTTTTGCAGTGCTATCAATGCCGAACGGGGACAGGGCTATGGAAAAGAACAAAATTATGTTGGTTGATGACAATCGCGACTTAGTGACAGTTGTCAAAGTGACTTTGGAGAATAAGGGATATGCGGTACAGAGCGCTTATAATGCGAATGAGCTGTTCTCACGCCTGGAGGAGCAGAAGCCGGACCTTATCGTCCTTGACGTGATGATGCCGCAGATGGATGGCTTGGAGGTTTTAAAGCGGCTTAAGGCGGCCCAGGAGACTTCCGCGATCCCGGTGATCCTACTCACCGCCAAGTTTCAGTACGAGGACATCCTCAACGCGTATCAGCTTGGAGCCGATGTGTATATTACCAAGCCGTTCACGAGCACGCAGCTGCTAACCGAAATTAAGCGTGTACTGAGCGGTCAGAATGTGCGCCCTTCACAGATGTAGCGAAACCCAGATCACGCGCCGGGCCAAAGAGTCTCCATTCACGAACGAATTTTTTCCCGCCAGCGTTTCATTTAATTTGACGGGCTAGTAAGCGCTCCGAGGAAAGACGCGTCCTCTTGGCGCTCGAGCCTGAGAACGGCTTCGAGCAGCCTCTGCACCTTCGGCGGACTCAGCACCTTCGAGGCCAAAAGCTTATATTTGCTAATAATTTCACTCTCGCTCAGCGGGCATGCTTCACTTCCTCTCGCCTGAAGCACCTCCTCTTTGAGGCTTATCCCATCGTGCAGGTAGAGTTCGAGCGCGACCGCATATCTATATCTGTCCCCCAGGCCATTCAGTTTTGGATCCTCGACGACCTGGATCCTCTGGGTGAGCTGCAGGATGTCGCTCCTGGCGATCGCCGCTTCGGTCACTTGGTCGACGGAAAACTGGCCGTCGATTAATGCTGCGGCTAGGCAATAACTCAGATTCATCTGGGCGGTCGTCACGCTGTCGGGTCGGTAGCGCCAACCGACGTGGAGGGTTGAGGTGCGGGTCGTACGCACGACGATGCGGTCGATCTCCTGTGGCCGCAGCTCCGGGTGGGCCGACCGGATCTTTTGCAGGGCATCGAGCGACGTGTGGTTGTTGGCGCAGCAGGGGTAGAGCTTGAAGCCGACATTCAAGAGCACGAATTCTTCTCCCAAGCCTTTTGTGAGCAAACTCAAGTCGCGATAGTCGGAGAGGGTTGAGCAGAATCCTCCATATTCGGCCTCGATGATGTTCTCGATGCCGGTGAAGCCTTGCGCCGCGAGTAGTGCGCCATATACTCCGCTTTGCGCCGCTCGTCCCGGGTGCATGCGTTTGACCATGGAACCCGCCTGGGCGGCCATGAGTCCGGCTCCCTGAGTTCCGGCAATCCCTAGGGCGTGGTGGGTGGGCTTGGCCTCAAAGCGCAACATCTTAGCGGCAGCGGCCGCGGCGGCAAAGGTTCCGGTTGTGCCGGAGGGGTGAAAACCGCGGCGCAGTTGGGACGGGCCACAGGTGAGCCCCACGCGGCAGCCGACCTCGTAGCCAGCGACGACGGCAGTGAGGAAATGTTTTCCGTCCACGGCGCGCCGGCGTGCCAGGGCATCGGCCGCAGGCAGCGTGACGGCGCCCGGGTGGAGCACGGCGTCGCGGTGGATATCATCCAGCTCGAAGCTATGAACCAATGTCCCGTTGGCCAGAGGGGCGTTCGGGCTTGGGACCTCGGCGCCGTCGACCCAAATCAAGGCTCCCTTCCCTGAACCGCAGTCCTTGGCGAATTGAATGATGGTTTTTCCCCATGGCAAGGTAGAGCCATACAGGGCACAGCCGAGGGTGTCGAGGATGCAAAGCTTCACGTGGGAGATGACCTCCGTCGGTAACGATTCAACTTGTAGCCGGGAGATAAACTCGGCGAGTTGGAAGGTCAGGGGAGGGGAAGCCTTAGCCTGAGTCATCTTCGTCTAGGCAAATAAGTCCGCCACGTTTTTTTCCGCCGCCAAGTTTTCCACCCGGCGCAGGATCCTTTCGGCGACTTGCGCTCCCATACCGCCGGACAGGGCCAAAAACTTCTCGCCAACCTCCGCCCGGCTCAAGGGATGGGCGGGCGACCCCTTGAAAGTCTTAACCTCCCGGAAAAGCTCTTGGCCGTTACTTAGCCGGACCGTGACCTGTGCTCCCAGGTAACCTTCGGTTTGCCGCGAGGCCGTGTCTAGAATCAGTCGGACTTTCCGGCTCAGGGAAAGAATCTCGGCGTCTTTTAGGCTCGCTTCGGAAAAGGAGCGAGGATCTTTCGGGTCCTGATACAGGGACAGGGCGACGGAGAAAGGAACGCTATACTGCGCCATCATCACATCATTGGGCTCGGGAATATCGTGGTGTGTGACCAGCTTCTCGGCGCCGGCGATGGTGATCTCCGTGACCTCGGCGCCCGAGAACGAGTGCTCGGCTCTGAGCTCCTGCACCGCCTGGATGGGCGCTTGGGCAAAAATGTGGCAGGGAAAGCGCTTCATGCAGATATTCATGACCTCGTACTCCTCGCCCAGGGCACGGGTGAGCCGTGCCAGATCCGGCTCGCGACTGAAGACCTGGAGAAAACCAAACTGGCCTTCCAAAACCGTCTGCGGTCCGGTAAAACCTTCCCGCGCCAGAGAGGCCGCAAGGACTCCTCCTTCTGATGCCCTCCCCAGGTGAAGCCTCTTGACCATCCCACCGCTCCCGGATTTGACGAAGGCGAGAATCCCCGAAGCCAGGGAGGCGGCGATGCCGAAGGCATGGGCCATCTGATCGGCGTTGAGCCTCATGATGCGCCCGGCGGTCGCGGCCGCGCCCAAGGGGCCGGTCAGACCCGGCGCGTGAAAGCCGAGTTTCTCCGAGGTCTCCCGGCACGCATGGCCGATGCGAAACATCACTTCGCAGCCGGCCACCAACGCGGTGAGTAGCTCCATGCCGCTTGCCCCAAATTCTTCGGCCACCGCGAACCCTGCCGGCACCAGGGTTGCTCCCGCATGAACCCCGGCGCCCGGCTGGCGCACGTTGTCCAGCTCGAAGGAATGGGTCAGAGCGCCGTTGGCCAGGGCCGCCAGGGGCGCGTGCACCTTTTGGTATCGGCGCCCGAAAATCGAGCTCTTTCCCCCGCGCCCGTAGCGGCGGACGTAATCAACGAGGATCACGCTCCAGGGAAGCCCAACCCCGTAAATGGCGGCTCCCAGGCTGTCGAGCAGGCAGTCTTTCATCCGTTCGATAACGGGAGCCGGAATCTCGCTATAGGAGAGACCTGCGGCGTAAGCGGCTAGGATCTTAGTGTCGCTCAAAATTTTCTCTTTTCAGCGCCCATCCAGCGGTAGCTTGACAAGCTTGTGAGCTTGTGAAATAGGGGAAGGGCACGTCGATAGGCCGGGGTGATCTCGTCAAGCTGCCTGGCATTTTTGCTAACTATATATCAGCAAGGAGAACGAAAATGAAGAGAGGCCGGCCGGAGGCAGGATTTGCCGAGAACCATTGTAACGTTCTCGTCCTCCTTGGAGTTTTTCTTTCCTTCTTCATCGCGGGCGGCTCAGAAGCGCTCGCGCAGGCAGGCAAGGCGCCCGATCTGGTGCAGGCGGCCAAAAAAGAGGCGAGACTCCGCATGGTGGTCTTTCCGAGCGTCAGGCCGGCTGCGGAGGCGTTTGAGAAAAAGTACGGA
>MGSI01000110.1:0-1686 GCA_001798455.1 Deltaproteobacteria bacterium RIFCSPLOWO2_02_FULL_57_26
ATAGAGCGACGGGGTAGCAGTTTGATCAGGGCTGCAGCCATAGAGAAGGGGATGAAGACCATGCTGCAAGATGGTCTCGCCAAGGCCTTTCTCGGAGAGACCACGCTGGACGAGGTTCTTCGAGTTGCCATTTAGAAAGTCCGACTTAGATCGATACCACTCATCCCATCGAGCGGGCGGCCAGGTCGTCGATCGTGAGATATTTCTCCGATCTCAGGGACCGAGACCATTGAACTGAAGAATGTGCTGATGCTGCGTGGTGGCGGTTTCCCTCGGTGCTATTCTTATCATCTGGTGGCTTTGGCTTTTTTCGATTCGGACGGGGGTTCGATTCCCCCCGCCCCACCATTCGACTCGCCCTTCGATAGGCTCAGGGCTCGATCCCTTGACATACCCGGCGATGCCGACGGCCGGCCTTTTGGTGTTTACTTGAGGGCAACCGCGTCTACCTGATTCTGGAACTCCGTCACTTTCCGAGCATCTTGAGCACGTGCAGAGATGGTGCGAAAAACGTTGCCCCGGAGACCGCTTCGGTGTAGTTCATCAGATGGTCATGCAGTCCGTCGCCGCTTGTTCCCATCATCCGGCTGAGCATTTTCTCGGGGATGTCCAGTCTCTTGCTGTAGGCGATAAAAAATAGCCCGGACTCGGATGTTGGCCCGTAAGGGAAGCTATGACGGACGATTTGCAGCTCTTCGCCGTTCTCCTCGATGACGACCCGGCTGATATGCGCGGTGGGTGGTTTGGCTCTGCCTGATAGCTCCTTGCTATCCGGCTTGCGCCGCCCGATCAGCTTTTCTTGTTCGTTCTGCGAGATGAAAGCCCACTTTTTCAAGTTGTGGACATACCTCTGGGTGAAGACGTAACTGCCGCCGGCAAAATCGGGATCTTCCACGCCGACCAACGCGGCTCGTGCCCGCTCTCGCCCCTTGGGATTCTCCGTGCCGTCGATGAAGCCGGTAAGGTCCCGCGAATCGAGATAGCGAAAACCGTGCGCTTCTTCCATCACGTCAACCCTGTCGCCGAGTAGGTTCCTAATGCGCATGGCCAGCTCCAAGTTGAGGTCGTGACGCTTGGAGTTGGTGTGAAAGAGAAGATCTCCGCCTGTGCTGGGGGCGCTTCTGCCGCTCACTTCGATCGCCTTGAAGGGCCGGAGATCGGCAGGCCTCTTGCCTGGAGAGACGGCATCCCAGAATTTCGAGCCGAAACTCACGGTGCAGACGAGCTTCGCACGTGCATCGATGGCTCCGACTCTTTTCACGAGCGCCGGTACTCGGGCAGCCGCCCTGGCTACGCCAGGTCCGCCCGCGGCTGGATCACGGACGCGTAGAATGAGAAACAGCGCGAACGGGTTCGGTTCAGGAATAATGCCAGCCTGTGGTTGTGCCACGGAGAGATCCTTTCTTGCCCAGACGAATAGGTGATTGGCACGGTACCTTTGCCGCGGCCCCGTTTCAAGTGAAAAAATTTGTTTGAAGGCTATTGCATGGGCGTATAGCCATTGCTAGAATCGCTATTAGTGGATGTGGTCTTCGCGCCTTCGGCCTTTCGACACGGATATGCGGAACAAGATTTCTATGAGTTATTGGCAGACCACTATCTGAAGATCCGAAGTCAGCGTGGACTCGAAGACGTTTACGAGTTGCTTGGACGGAACCTGGGTGGAGATTACCTTCATATTGTTTA
>MGSI01000110.1:1699-6191 GCA_001798455.1 Deltaproteobacteria bacterium RIFCSPLOWO2_02_FULL_57_26
CATATTGTTTATCGTGTGCTACCAGACAGGCGCTTGCGGGTTTTTCATATCAGCAGGATGAGTGAAAAGCAGAAGCGGCGTTATCAGAGGTATCAGAGATGAAGAGCAAAAAAAGGATTATTCCTCCTTTGCGGAAGGGGGCTAGCGACCAGGAAATTATCCGCTGGACGAGAAAGCAAGATGTTTTCGACCGCTTAGAGGCCGGCGTTTCGGAACTAGTGGAGGACCACAGTGACCTTGATCGAATCCTCCAAGAGGCCTTGTTTGAGGACAATACGGCGCAGCTCAACATGCGCATCCCTCCTGCAATGAAAGCTGTCTTGAGCAGGCTAGCCCGCCAGCGCACGACTGATGCTACGACCCTTGCGCGGATCTGGCTCGCCGAAAGACTCAAGCAGGAGCTGAAAACCTAGGGGTCGTTAAGGCCTCCGGCGCCTAAAATTTCAGTTCTTAGTTTTAAATAGGGATAGCACTCACGCGTTGACCAAATGGGCCGAGGATTGCCACGTCTCGAATTTCAGCCGCACAAAAGGCGACGTGTAGCCGTTGCGGTTTCGTTCGATGCGATGGGGGCGGCTAAAAAACTCCCGATTAGCCCGCTGGCATAGCTCCCCAAGCTCTTTCGTGGAAAGATGGCGGGTGGGCATGATGCTATGCAGCGCATCCCATTTTTCCAGGTCCAACGACTCGATCCGGTTCTGCTTCATGCCCTGGCGCCACACTTGAGTCCCCGGCATCGGAGTCAGGAGCATCGTAACGGCGACGTCCGGATCAATTTCCTCCACCGCGCGAAAGCGGCTTTTGATCTTCTCCGCGTCGTCTTCCCAATTTGGTGCCATGACACATCGTTTTATACGCCGTAGAAATTGCTTTATTTTTCAAGCGCCTAGCAGGCAGTAAACGGAGGATGTCAGGAAGGGTGGATCGGCTGGTATTTCAGGAGTAAGAAAATGTCCTTCCTCGTTTCTTATTTAAAAGAATATAAGACCGGCCGCCGGTTCAAAATCTTGCAGCGGCTCGTGTGAGGCAGGCAACAGGGAACAAAAAGTATCCACTTGTAAAAGCGTGGCGCACCCCGGGCAGCAATATTCGTGATAGCCGCCGATATAAGTTTCTCCCGACGGTACGGCGCAATGGGCCAAGTCCAATAAATCGCGCGTGCGGCGAACAGCAAAACGCTTGTAGTTGTCTTTCGCTTCGCAGAAGAGGTGGCCACAGCGGACGCATCCGATAACCTGGACGGTATTGCGTTGCATGACGGCGAGACACTCGTGGAACCTACGAATTTCCTTCCAGCCTGCAAGGCCTCGAACAGACTCAGACAGCCCTGGTGTCGATCCCGAGCCAGCTTTTCCTTCACGCAATCGATTTTCACGAATCTCGCGGCGGCGCTTCTCTGTTGCCTCTCCGTCGGGCAGGCAGTGCTCCCGGCGTAAAACAACGCCGTAGACTTCATTGGCAACGTGCGGCGAGACGATTCCCACTCGCACATCCCGCGCGACCCGCTCGGGTTCTCGATCAAGGGGGTCTCCGTATCCGCTGCCGCCGGCGACAAAGTCCGCCACGATACAGAATTCCGGGAGGGCTACTCTTCCTCGCATTTCCTTGGGATGGCTGACGGTGCCCCAGTCCTCGGTTTCGATCTGTTCCGGTTGAGTCGGATAGGAACCGGTTTTCAGGCGGGCCATGATCGGCCTCCCGGTGGTTTCAAAGATCGCTCGAATCCCTCCAATCCCCGCGGGATATCCGCCGTACAGCCCCACTCCTTCCGGCAATCGGCTGTAAGGGCGGTAGCTGACGCTGCAGTCCTGAGAGCCGTAAATCATGTAGATGCGGAAGCTGCCCGCGCCGCCGGCGTATTTGCCGGGAGCTCCTCCATCTCTGTGAAGATTGCGCGTGAAATAGAGGAACGGATACTGCATCTCGATGCGTTCCACATCGCTGATGCCGCCGGAAGGGATGTTCATGTTGCCGCCGCAATGGACTCCATCGCGGGTCGGCGTGGCGCCCAGCCCGGCTCCGTGCCCGTCATAGAGCCCCTGGGCGACGACGAGTCCGCTGCGGTTATGCCCGCCGTAAAAGAAGCCCGGCCCGCCTCCGTACCAAACGCCCTGCCATGGAGCGTTGATGTCTTTATGGCCGCCGCCGTAGAGCATCCTGGCGATACAGTCGCTCACGGCGATCTTCGCTTGCACGCCGACCGCGGGCGCCTCGCCGCAGGCCGCCGGGAAGCTACAGTTCAAAATGGTCCCTTCGGGTATGTTGACCGCCACCGGGCGCAATCTTCCGTCGCTCCACGGCACGTCCCAAAAAAGAAAATCCGTGAGGACCACGGCGATTTGTGCCGTGGTGCCGGCGAGGGTCGAGTTGGTGCTGTCCGTCATTTGGGGGCTGGTCTCAGTGAAATCAAGGGAGAGCTCTTCGCCCTTTTTCGTCATCGAGCAGACGATTTGATAGGCCTTCATCTCCCCCTCTTTTCGGTCCAAGGCGGTGCCAAAGACCCGAGACGCCCAGTGGCCGTCAGGAAGCCCGCGGAGCCGCGCGCGGGCCAGCTTTTCCGAATCCTCAATGATTTTCTTTCCTGCCGCGGACACGAACTCAAGCCCGAACTTCTCCGCCAGCTCCAGGTAGCGCTTGGCCAGGACGTTATTGGAAGCAATTTGCGATTTTACATCCATGCCGACATACTCCGGATCGCGGCATTGCTGGGTCAGACAGCGAAATACATCTTCGCGAAATTCGCCTCTTTCGACGACCTTCAAACCCTGGATCCGGATTCCTTCGTGATAGACTTCGCTCGCGAGCCCGCGGAGCACGCCTCCGGTGTCCGCCGTGTGAATGCTTGAAGCGACCCAGGCGATCAGCTTTTCTCCGTCGAAGACGGGTTTGATGATCATCATGTCGAAGGTGTGCGCGCCGGCGATGTAGGGATCGTTGAAGAAGATCTGATCTCCATCGTAAAAGCCCGGGCTCTTTCCATACCAATCGATGAGTTTCTTGATGGCGTCCGATGTGGCGGCCGCGAATCTTAGGTGACCGGAGCAGGCAAGGACCATAACTCCGTCTGCGGTATAGAACGATGCCATGCATTCTCCGCCCTGGGAAACAATGGGAGACGAGGTGACCCTCTGAATGGAAGTCCGTCCTTCTTCGCCGATCGCCCAAAGGCGATGGAGGAACATCTCGTAATTGACCGCGTTTAATTCGAGAGCCCGACTTGCCATGGTTTTGCCTCCTCAGACTACCCTCTCATCCGGCAACAGCAAATTACAGGATTCGACCCCTTTCGTCCAGGTTGGAAATTCCCTTCCATTGGAGTAAGGGATAGTCAAGCATGTAAGTAAATCGCTCAGTTCAAATTTAAGGAGGTGAAAGGCTATGGTCAACGCGAGCGTGGATGAGCATCCCGGACTTGGGAAGGGCCTTGGAAGACTCCAGGGGAAAGTGGCTATCGTCACTGGCGCTAACAGCGGCATCGGGCGCGCTACGGCTCGCCTCTTTGCGCGCGAGGGGGCGAAGGTCGTGTGCTGTGACGTCCAGGAAGCGACGACCCCGAGAGTCGACAGACTCATCGAGCAGGACGGCGGTCAGGCGGTCTTTTTGCAAGTCGATGTTACCCTTCAGCCAGAATGCGATCGGATGGTAAGCACCGCGCTGGGGCGATTCGGTGATCTGGATATCCTCTTCAACAACGCCGGCACCGGCATCCGCAAGATGATCCACGAACTGACAGATGAGGAGTGGAACTTCGTCATAACCTTGAACCTGAACGCCCTTTTCCTCGGGGTGCGCGCCGCCATCCCTCACTTTCTCAAAAAGGGGCGCGGCAACATCGTCAACACAGCCTCGACTTTCGGGCTCCTCGCTTCGGAACAATACCCCGGCTACTGTGCCACGAAAGCGGCCATTATCAACCTGACCCGCCAGATCGCTCTCGACTATGGACCCAAAGGGATCAGAGTCAACTGCGTGTGCCCGGGTGCCATCGAGACACCGCGCTTCAGGGGAATCCCGCCGCGTCCCACGCTTCCGCAGGCTACGGAGGAACAGCGCGCCAGGATGGCCGCCAGCAATCGGGCGCTGCTGCGGTTCGGGCGCCCAGAGGAGATCGCCTACGGGGTGCTCTTCCTGGTATCGGAAGAAGCCTCTTTCGTAACGGGCCACGCCCTGGTTATCGACGGAGGCCAAACCATCGACGCGTGAGATCCGGGCTTGACACATCTCACCCTGGCGCCATAGTGTTTAGCGATCGTTTCAAGAAGATCGCATGCCTGGCTCCGGTTGACATAAGCCGCAGACCGAAGAAGCGAAAGAGTTCAATCGAGTCGTGACCGGGCTTCTTGTTGAGTTCATGACGAGAGGAGGTCTAACGAAAAATGAGGATGCATAGGGCCAATCATCACGTTTTCTTCTTCTCTCTCCTGGCGCTGCTGTCATTTCAAGTTGCCGCTGCCTCGGCACAGATAACCAAGCTTAAAGTCTCTTACAGCTC
>MGSI01000111.1:0-4618 GCA_001798455.1 Deltaproteobacteria bacterium RIFCSPLOWO2_02_FULL_57_26
AGGACTGCATCCCATTCCTGCTCCGTTATCTCCTGCACCGGCACTAGAGGTCCTCTGAGTCCGGCACTGTTGACCAGAATATCGATTTTTCCCCAACGCCGCATGGTTTCGTCGACCATCTTGTTCACTTGGGCGTCATCCGTAACGTCGGCTACTATCGCGATTGCTTTGCCGTCTTTTTGATTAATGCCTTGAGCCACTTCGTCCAGCTGAGGTTTCATCCTTTCCAGATCTACCAGGACGATGCTTGCTCCTTCCTTAGAGAAAGTGCGGGCAATCGCCGCGCCTATTCCCCGGGCGCTGCCAACCACAATAGCTACCTGACCATCCAATTTCATTGTTACTCCTCCTTTGTTTTTGTATTCGCGACACCTACCCGTCGAGCTCGGGATAATGACGAAAGATGTCTTGTTGGTTGAAAGGCAAGCGGCGCGGCGAGGACAGGTAGGCGGCAACCCGAGGGCGAGCCGAAACGCGATCGTGCAACGCTGCCAATCGCGGATGTTTGGGTTCCAGTCCCGCCATCGCGCGCGGAAAGGCATAGCGCAAGCCGGCGATCATCTGGAACATCGATAGGTCGACGTAGGAGACCGCCTTGCCCACGAGATAGCCGGTCCCTTTCGGACTGCGCTTGAGCACCCGCCCGAAGTAATCGAGGAACTTCGGCAGGCGCTCGGCCCTGAAGTCCGCGGCGCGCCGCTTCGCTTCGCGCTTCTGCTCCTCATAGTAGAGACCGCCCGAGATCGGGTGATGGGTGTCGTGGACCTCGGCGACCCAATCGGCGATCGTGAGCTGCAGCTGGTGCGCCCAGAGCCGGCTCGCTTCGTTTTTCGGCACGAGGCCGAGGCGCGGACCGAGAAACAGCAGGATATTCGCAGTTTGCGCGATCACCAGGTCGCCGGCTTTCAGGAAAGGCGGCGCGAACGGCGGGTGCTCCACCGAGCGGTTTTCCAAGAAGCGCATCAGCGCGGGGATGCCCCCGCCGCCGTTGCGCTTTGGCAGACGGCCGATGTCCACGTAGTCGGCGCCCGCATCCTCCAGCGCAAGCCGGACAAACTCGCCGCGGCCCTGTATGTCGGGCCAGTAATACAGCTCGTAACGCATGGGGAAAAACCTCCTGGTTGAGTCTCCAATGGGAGTATCGGGGTCGGGCCTGACCTTTGCTATTCGCTTCCTCGCAGGTCACTCATACGTCCTGTGTCAGTTTCACTGTGATGTCTTCCACCAAAATCCTCTTGTTAACCTTCGTGTCCGAGATCATAGGCAGGCTATCCGTTACCTCCAGCCGTTCGGGAAACTTGTATGGCGCGATTTTCTTGGAGCGCAGAAAGGAAAGGATTTCCTCCAAAATGGGCGGCTCATCTCCCCGAGGAACCACGTACGCGCAGACCCTCTCCCCGTAAACCGGGTCAGGCATACCAATCACGGCTGCTTGTTTCACCTTGGGATGGGCCAGAAGATAATTCTCTATCTCGCTGGGCGCGATATTCTGACCTCCTCGGATGATCAGGTCGTGCTTTCTTCCTACCACCACCAGATTGCCCCCACTATTCCACTGAGCCAGATCCCCTAAGGGTAACCACCCGTCTCGTGTCCACGCCCTGGATGTAGCTTCGGAATCTTTGTAGTAACCGGAAGAACACGCGGGACCCCTTCCTTGCATTTCCCCTATCTCTCCCACGCCCACTGGATTACCTGCCTCATTCACGAGGCGCACCTCAGTGCCCGCGTGAGGTCTCCCCACAGTGAAGTAGCGCACTTCCGGAGGGTCAAAGGGAGAGGTAAAAACCACGCCACCCCAATCCACAGCGCCATAACAATTAAGCACGATGCCTCCCAGCTTTTCTTCAGCCTCTCGAGCCAGGTTCGAAGGCAGCGGCGCGCCAACGCTAAGCCAAAAACGCACGGAAGAGAGATCATAACGACGCGCATGTGGGTGAGCCACCATCAAGGCCAGTTGGGCCGGAACCAAACAGGCAAGTGTAACCTTCTCGCGCTGAATCAGCTCAAAGGCTGCCTCCGCCTCGAAATAGCTCAGAAGAGCTGTCTTGGCTCCTAACTGCGGCGCGGCAAAGTAAACGGGAATATTGGGACCTGCGGCCGCGGGCGAGAGAGCCGCCAACACGTCCGTATCTCCGAGTCCAAAAACGTCTATGTAGCCGCGGCCGTAGAGAAGACGCGCCGCCGCCGTGTACTCGGAAAATTTGGGTAGACCCGTGCTCCCCGTGGTGGCATTGATGAGAGAAACCTCGCTCGCCTTGTAGCGGCGCTCACGTGAAAGCAGAGGAGAGACTTTTTTTTCCCAGGGATCGGAAGCCATTTCATCTAAAGACAATGCACCCAGAGGCGCTTCTTCCCCAACGACCACAAGCGAGCGCAGGTGGGGCAGATCCGTTTGTAATTCTCGGACCATCCCGAAGTGGTCAAAATCCCGGTACCTCCGCGGCACAACGACAGCTTTTGCCTCGGTGTACCGAAGGCAATACCTCATCTCGCTCTGCCGCAGAGTGCGGGGAACCGGCAGACTGAGCGCCCCCGCTTTTTCGCAGGCGACGCGGAGGAGTGGTAGCTCGACAGAGTTCGGAAGCTGAAGGACGACCACATCATCGCGATCCAGTCCCAGGTGGATGAGGGCAAGCGCTACCCGGTCCGTCCAAACCTTTGCCTCCGCCCACGATATGTTTCTCTTTCCATCGGTGACGGCAATGGCTTGCGGAATTCGGGATGCATTGCGATCCCAGTAATCAGAGAGGCTCATGGTCTGCCAAATTCCCCGACTCAAATAGTCCCTGATGTTCTCTTCTGCGAGCCGGGTTGGCGAGGCCACCTTAAACTCCAGGAAACCGCTACTTGAGGTTCTTCAGGGAGGCAAAGACATCCTGCCAGGGCTGGCCAGGCACATGCGGAGGGAGTTCTTCCAAGACGCGAATGCCCCAGGCCTTAGGGTGAAGGTAGCCGGTCTCGGAGCGAATCCAGAGAAGGTCCCCTTGGGAAAGACTTTCCGGCTCGCGCGCCAGTTGAGCTCGCACTAACTTGGTGTCGTACTTGCGTGGACCTGGAGTCAGATCCTTAATAAACAGCGTTTGCACTCCTTCATCGAGACTGCTCAGCCGGCGCACGAAAGTCACATACTCTCTCTTCATAACCTCCCTCCCAATCCATCGCTCTCCCAGTGAGCCAGAACCTTCTCTTTGAGCCAATCGGGGTAAGTGGTCTCAAAGGAGGATTTGATCGGAACGCCTTCCTCTTCCCAATCCTCGGGCCAGGTCGCGTCAAAAACCGCCGATGTCCCCTTTAGCCTCCGGCGCTCATCGGCGCTGTAGCACGGGGTTAGAGCATTCCCCCTTCCCTCATAATGCTCTAAGGCAATCCCTCGCCCGGGATGGCACTTTGTGGCGAAGGCGTGAAGGACCTGGTTCATATCAAATGCATCCACATCTCTATCGACGACGATCACTTTAGAGACCATGACGCGGCGAGCCGTGAAGAAATCCAGAACCTGGCGCGCCACCCGGCTGCCGCCGCGCTCGACGCTCACCACAATGAGATGGGTCACTCCCTCCGGCGGCACATAAACGTCCTTCACCGGAACGCCGCGCCGCCTAAGCCCCCGCTTCATCGCGATGGCCGCAGTGAGTGAGGCGGCAATGGAACTATCATCCGGCGGAACACCCAGGGTGCTCAAAGTAAGGATGGGATTTTTTCTATGAGTGATCCCGGTTATCTGCACCAAAACGCCCTCGCCCATCGTGCCGCTACGATAACCCGGATACTCGCCGAAAGGTCCCTCCAGAGCGATCCGGTCGGGAAGAACTTCCCCCTCAATGACGATCTCTGCATCGGCCGGCACCAGAAGATTCTGGGTCTTGCACCGCACCAACTTCACCGGCTCTCCCCTCAGTCCACCTGCGTACTCAACCTCATTTTCACCAGGTTTATACGGGTCTGTGGCCACCATGTGGCAAAGGGGCTCGCAACCGATAACGACGGCTACGGGCATGGCCTGTTTGCGCGGCAGGTATTTGCTCTTCATCATGATGGCAAGCTGGCTTGTGGCTTGTGGCCAGCCTGTGAGCATGTTCTTCGTGTGGATCATAAAGCGGTACATGCCCCAGTTGGTCCATCCCGTGTCGGGATCTCTGGTCACGATAATATCCCAGGTCCCGATATAGCGGCCCCCATCGCCATCGTGCACCATAGGAGCCGGCAATTGATAGACATCCACCTCAGGACCGGCCATCACAATTTCTTGACAAGGAGCAGTATCGACCGTGACCGGCGATAACTTCCTCTCGTGCTTTTCCTCATAGGCCGCATAAAGCTGGCGCACGGAAGTCTCCGGAGGAAGACCCAGGGCAACGGCCACCCGGCGCCAGGTCCCCACCGGACCATTCAGGATGGAGTAGCCCGGAGGATAATCCTTGATCTTCTCGAACAAGAGTGCGGGACCGGCCTTCTCGTAGGCGCGCCGGCTAATGGCCCCCACCTCCATATCCCAATCCACCTCCCGCTTGATCCGAACCAGATCGCCGCTTCTCTCCAGCGCGGCGATAAACCCCCTTAAGTCAGACACAGCCATGTTGTTTCCTCTCTATTCACCGCTCGCTTATTAGTCAGT
>MGSI01000111.1:4987-5250 GCA_001798455.1 Deltaproteobacteria bacterium RIFCSPLOWO2_02_FULL_57_26
CGCTTCTCGGGCGTCAGGCGCGGGTCAATGGGACTGCCCCAGAGCTGGTTCACGATTTGGATCGAGTCGGCGGGCTCGCAGCGGGTGTTTAGCGCCCACGAGACCTGGTGCCAGTCGGTGGGATCGATGTCCTCGTCGACCACGATGATCCAGCGGAGCAAGTAGGCGGTGGAGTAGCTGCTGGCCACCTTCAGCGCCACCTGCATGGCCTCGCCGGCCCACTTCTGCTCGATGGCAACAATCACGCCACCGTAAGGGGTACC
>MGSI01000111.1:5256-5754 GCA_001798455.1 Deltaproteobacteria bacterium RIFCSPLOWO2_02_FULL_57_26
CATAAACCACACCCCACGCACCCCAGGGAAATCGCGGTCGAGTATATCCCAGGTCACAGCGGAGCGGCGGATGTGTCGCCCAAGAGCGTAGTCCAAGGGCGTAAGCAGAGGCGGAGTCCCTTGCAGGATCGGCTTGTCGCGATGGAGAATGCTTGTCACCTTGACGGGAGGCTGGGGTTTGCTGGGATGGTAGTAGCCGGTCCACTCGCCGAACGGGCCCTCCGGCAGATCGGGCTTCGTGCCGGGCGGCAACATCAACCCTTCCACCGCCAGCTCCGCCGTGGCCGGTAGCGGCAAGTCGGTCGTGGGACCCTTCACGACATCTACGGGCGCCCCACGCAGCCCGCCCGCGTAAGCATACTCGGAGACGCCCCAGGGGATAGGGAAGTTAGACGCCGCCCAGAGGAGCGGTTCCTGCCCGCAGATAATTGCCACCGGGCATGCCTCTCCGCGCTCCCAGTATTTCTGGCGGATCATAGCGGTGTGGCGGCCGGGCGA
>MGSI01000112.1:0-2950 GCA_001798455.1 Deltaproteobacteria bacterium RIFCSPLOWO2_02_FULL_57_26
ACGCGGAGATTCAATAGGCATTCAAACAATCAACTTCTCGATTCTTTCAACGGCGTCCTCGGGCTTCAAAACCACTGCCTCAAACTCATTCTTGAGTTCTTCTTGGTGATTCTGGAAGTGCGAGTCGCTGGTGACGAAGATATCGCGCTTAGCCATAATGTGGCCGAATAGGTGGTCTACATCTTCAACTTGAGCATCTATCATAATCTCTCGGAGCCTATCGATCATCTTGGCATCGGCATCAGAAGTGAGATAGTCCTCCGAGTCGAGGCGGGACATGTCGAGTCGAAATGCTGAACCTACCGTCTCCAATATCGGGAACGATTGAATCTTGGTCCAGATGGGGCTAGTGCCTCGACCCTTCCATTTATTATGGGTATCCGCCATGACGCGGGTGGTCATTGCAATCTCAATACGGCCCTGCGCTTGAAGGTTGATCAGGGCCTGGACATGACATGGTTCTCTCTCGAAGTAGTCAAAGAAGCAATTTGTATCGAGGGTGACCTTTAGAACCATGTTAGAGACCCCTACAGAAACTGCCTAACAAGGCTGTAGAAAAAGTCTCTTTCTGAAAATTTGACCCTTGAAAACAAAGGGCTTTTTGACGCGAAAATTCAAAATTCTGGGGTTTTCCTACCGCCTCAACGTCTTGGATGAGCGGCGTTCCGAGCGTCCGTCTCAACCCACAGACGGTGTGAAAACTCCAAAATCTCAGAGGCGGTGGTAAAAGCATATCATAATTACCTCCAAATCGAGGACAGCGTCCCTAAATTAATCTCATGCGAACCTCAAAGTGGGATGACGGGAGCTCATTTCAACCACATCGCTTACTTTTTACACAGTCTGCCCAATTGTTAGGTTGCGTAACAGCCTTTTGGATCTTGAGTCTCCAATTGTTCAAAAATCTTCTAAAAACTTGGACAGGATAAGTTTTGGTCTGTATTTCTTTTCATCTGTGGCCAATCTGCCGTCCTGAGTCGGAACTGAAAAGTATGCCCCGCTCGCCTGGCGGTGGACCCTGATAAAGTTGTCGTTCACTTCCACGATATCGCATGTTGTGCCTGAAACACCTTGCTCGTTGAACCTAGAGGGAGTTACCGTGACCGTCTTTCCAATTAGCGCCTGCAGGGCCAGTGTCTTTGAATCAGTTAGCCTCGGAACAAAGGAATTGATTGCTATAGGGATTCGTTGAGTGAGCTCCAATCTCGCGGAGATCATGTCGTCTTCTGACCAGTACGTGATTTTATGGGCGTCAAGGTCGAAATGAACTCGTGGATCGGCGACCTTTCGGCCGGGGCGTCTTGGATCATGATCCTTTCGAGCTGTGTAAATTATCGGAATTCCTTTGCCCTGGGTATAGCCGGCCTCGAAATAACAGTTGGGGCGTTCGTACGTTAGGTCTGCGATAACCAAGTTCGACCCGTCAATTAACTGGAGAATGCGCTCAGTTATAGTCTCACGTCCTTCAGTAAGGTCCACTCGCTTTGCTTCCAATCCGCATTCGTGCGTTGCTGGTGCGATAGCTTCAAAAATAGCCTATCTACGTCACTAGCACCGATTCTTAGAACAACGAACGCGATGCGCTCAGCACCGTATGCGTTGGCTGTTTGATTCATGACTTCTTGCGCTTCATATAGAGAGCGATATGACGTTTGGACCAACGACTTGTAAACCTAACCAGTAAGTGAGCTGTGGTAGGCTGAGAAATTCCCAGCGGCCTATCCCGACAGCTCCCTCATCCATGCAAAAACCAAAATCATATGCAATATCGTTCATCTACGAAAGCCTTGTCAAACGCTTCTTTCCCAAAAAACGCTTCCGCTCCGCCAGCCTATCCGGCTATTGGCCCGCAGCCTATTTCCGCAACCTTTTTTTAAGCTCCCCTTCCGTCACCCTATACTTGAAAGCCTTGCGGCCGTTGATGAAGAGGACGGGAACCTCATTGCCATACTTTTCCTTGAGATCAGGCGCGCCGTCCACATCGATCTCTTCCAGGTCCAGAGGAAGCTCACCAGCCACCCGCCCGATGACTTCTTTCATCTCCTCGCAGAGGCAGCAGCCCTGCCTCGTGTAGAGCGTGAGCCGCCGGGTCACTTCTTCTCATCTCCGGAAAGGCCGATGAGGCTCTTGGGGATTTCCAACGCGCCGAAAAAGAATTCCGATAGGGTGCTCAGCGGAGCCGGGATAACGATGGGATTATCAAGAGAGCCGCTGACGCGGAAGCTTGCAACCAAAAAAGAGTCTTTGATGGCCGCCAACCCCCGCCCGATGAGCGGGATGTAACTCACGGCCGAGCTGATTCTGGGGAACGGGCGCACGGCCACGACGAAATCCACGGACCCTTCAGCCCCATCCACCGTCCCTGCCCCGGTCAGACGAAGATCGTCGCTGTCGACCAGGAGGTTTGGGGTCGAGTAGACTCCCCGCGACACTTTGAAATCCCCGCTGATGCGCCGAAAGCGGATCCCTTCTTGGTTGATATCGGGCATCTCCAGGGAAAACCAACGGGAGATATCGATCAGGCTGAGGATGCGGACCAGGACGCGCAACCGTCGCAGCACCCCGTCCTCAATTTCGAGATGGAAGACGCCGTTGAGACTTCTCTTCCGTTCCGCACCTGTCTTTCCGGCTGAGTCGAGCTGGCCTGAGATCCGGATCTTTCCGGTGACATCGTTCGTCGCCATATCAAACCAGCTTAGAAATCCCCTAACCGGAACACCCTGAACCTTGGACTCGACGGCAAAGCTCAATTTGTCCGGGCGGTCGGTGAAGAATCCAGAGCCCTGTACGGTCCCTCCCAAGGACCGAGCAGAAAAGCTATTCAGACGCCAGGTCCTTTTGTCTAACGCCAAATCGGTCTGGAGCTCGGAAAATTCAAAGTGTTCAAATTTGCCCTTTTTGATGCTGACCCGCCCTTTCGCCTGCAATCGGTCGTACCAATCGCTCGAAG
>MGSI01000112.1:2980-7439 GCA_001798455.1 Deltaproteobacteria bacterium RIFCSPLOWO2_02_FULL_57_26
AGTCGTCCCTTGAGACCCTGGAAATCAATATCCGCGCCGTCGAACCTGAGCCGGCCACTGACGTCGCGCGCTCGTTGACTGAGAAAGGGAAGCTCAACCCCGGCCAGCTCCAAGGTGCCGCTGACCCTTCTCTCCTCGGGGGAATTGAAGGAGCCTTGATAGCGGACCGTCCCGCGAACCGTCCCCGGTTCCTCGGGTGATCCCGAAGCCAGGAGTATCCGGCTGAGCACGCCCGCCTTGATCCCAGAGGACTCGAACACGAGATCGAATGACGGCCTTTCCGTCATGTAATGGCTCAGGCTTCCGCTCGCCCGCAGTGGCGATCCGGCCAAAAGCCCACTTAGCTTTTCCAGGCGAATTTCTTTGGGGGAAAAGGTGAGGCCTCCCTTGATCTGAGCAAGCGAAAGCTCCCCTACCCGAAGGAGAGCATTATCCAGCGCCAGCCGACCCTCGGCATAAGTGGGAGAAGCCGCGCCCTGGCGCAGAAAAACCTCGAAAGTTCCCCGGCCGCTCAGCTCTTTAATCTGCGCACCGATCTGCGCCAGAGGAGGAGGCGTAAGCCTCGACTTTAACTGCGCGCGCAGCTCTCCGAGATCAAGCTCCCCGCGCGCGCGAGCCTCCCAGTTGGCTGACCCGGAAGCCAACCCTCGGTAAACCCCATTGAGCTCCGTCACCCGGGAATTCCCAAATGCCCCTCGGAGCCCCTTGTAAAAGATCACTCCCTTTTCGAAGACGACCCTCCCGTTTATTCCCCGCCAGGGAAGTTGACCTTCACCTTGGAGCTGGCCGCCTACGTCCCGCAACTCAGCCTCGACCCAAATCAGGCTGGGATCGGAAAACCGCCGGATCTCTGACAGTCGGCCGGCGACTCCAGCCCTCGCCAGACTGATCTCGCCCCGTTGCGCCGCCCCAACCAGCCTGTCCAAGGTCGGCGACTCTAAAACCCGCAAAGGGAAATACCTGCGGGCCTTCACGACGGGCAGGAAAGGAGTGCTCAGTTGAAGGTTCAGTTCGGGATCATCTTCCTGCAAGCGGCTGACGCTGCCTCGCAGTGCCAGGCTGATATCTTCGGAGTGCCAATCCAAGCGCAGCAGACGAATCTCTTGAGGCGTCCACTCCATCTCCAACTCCACCCGCACATTCCCTGGCACCACCTCACCCGTAAAAATTTGCGGCGCATCGAAACCGAGCTGTCCGAATTGAATGGCACCTTTCACGTGGACTTGCTGCGCCAAGCTGCCCCGCCAACGCAAGCGTGATCCGACCGTGCCCCGCATGGCGCGGAGCGGAAGCCGATGACCGTAATAATCCCAAACCAGGCCGGCGGGCAGACCTTCAATTTCAGTCTCGGCATCTAGCCACGTCTGTCGGAGCGTCGCCTCTCCTTGCGGGAGAACCATCTTGCCCTGGGACGCTAGCCGCGCTTGCCGCCCGTCCCTCTCCACAGTCGCCTTAAGTGTAAACTCCAAGGCTGGTCCGAGTCCTCCGGCGGCCACACCTCGAACAGATCTACCGAGGTCGGGTGAGAGCGAATTCTTCGCGGGAGGCGGACGAAGGGTCAAATCGATCTCCCGCAAGTGGGTCGGTATCGGGGCGCCGCCCTCCGACTCCTCGGAAAAGACCAGGTCGCCCTTTTCAATCTTAATTTGGCGTAAATCGAGGGTGAACGGACCTTCCTGCTGTCCCGGGGTCAGGGGGGGGAGGAGCAAATTGAGCAGGCGAATCTCGCCCTTCTCATCGCGGGTGAGTTTAAACGTCGGCCGTTGAAAGCGGATCTCGTAAAAGTCCAGCCTCCGCTCGAACAGGGGCATCAGCGCAACTCGGACCAGAACCCGCTCGGAGGTGATGACGGGACGACCCGTCTCGGGCTCAAGCAGGGCGAAGTCGCGAAACGAGATCCCGGTCACTTTTCCCAAGCGGACATCCGCCTGCCCGACGCTTGCCTTCAACCGTGTGCGCTTTTCCAATTCGCTCAGAAGAAAACGGCGAAATTCACCCACCTGGATCAAGTGATAAAAGGCGAGCAGCGCCGCAGCGACCACGAGGATCAGAGCAATCCCGAGAAAACTGACGAGCTTGAGGACCTTCTTTACGGAGCCCATGAGAGACCCGAATTCATGCTAAAGGAACTCGCTCCGGGGCGCAAGACAGGCCGCGCTTTTGCCTTGACAGCCTCCGGCTAACTTGTTACAAAACAGCGACCCTGCCATTGGGCAAGACCACATCATTTTGATGGGGGGCCTATGTTGGAACAAGAAGACGATTTGTTAAACAGCCGGGAAGTTGCGAGGATCCTGGACTTGAGCCCGGACACAGTCAATGAGTTTGCCCGGAAGAACATCCTGCCCGCCTTTAAAAAGGGGAAACAGTGGCGGTTCCGCAAGCGAGATATCTCCGCTTTCAGCAAGAAGCAAACCCGGGAGATCCGGGCTGCCTAGCTTCCAAGGGGATCACGTTCAAGGCCTAGGTTTGAGATCATGGGTGAAATTGAGGCGCATGAAAGTAAGCTTTACTCGGATTTTGCACCCTTTTACGACAAGGTATTCGGCAAGATCTTCTATTCCCGCTTAAGATGGGTTATCGAGTCCCTGAAGATCCCGCAAGGAGCTAGGGTGTTGGAAGTCGGGGTGGGAACCGGGACCTCCTTCCCTGCCTACCCACGACACTGCGAGGTGATCGGGATCGATTTAGCCCCCGACATGCTCGCCCGCGCCCGGCGAAAAATTAGAGAGAACTATTGGAGTCACTTAAAGGTCGTGGAAATGGACGCTCTCCATCTGGAGTTCGCCGACGACAGCTTCGATTATGTCATGGCCTTTCATGTCGTCACCGTAGTCCCGGACCCGATTCGCATGATCGAGGAGGCCAGGCGGGTCTGCCGCCCCGGCGGCCGCATCGTGATCGTGAACCACTTCACCAGCGAGTCCCCGCTGGTGGGTTTTGTCACTGAGGCTCTGGACCCGGTAACCCGGCACCTGGGTTGGCGGACCAACCTTAGGCTCAAACCCTTTATCCACGCCGCGGAACTCAGCGTAGAAACGGTCTACAAGCTCTCCAAGCTCTCTCTCTACACGGTCTTGGTGGGCTCAAATCAGAAGGATGGTTACGGACTGCACCCGAGCCCCAGCCGGTGAGCGACCCTTTCAAACGCGGCGCGAAGCGGGTGAGTCTTAAGCATTCTTCAGGACAATCCCCTCTAGAACATTGGCGACATCCTCGCACCGATCGATCGCGTTCTCGAGCGTCTCGTAGATCTCCTTCCATTTAATGACCTCGAGGGGATTATTCTCCGGCTCGAACAGCTTGGCTACCGCCGCCCGGCAAACGGAATCGCCCTCGTTCTCCAGACGGTCAATCTCGAGGCAGTTTTTGATGACGCTGTCCGCCCCCTTCAATCGGCGCAGCTTGAAGACCGCCTCTTCCAGCTCCTTGACCGATCTGACGAGGATGCCGACCAAGAGCTCGGCCTCATCGGTGGTCTTGTCGATCTTGAACAGGCTCAAGCGCTCGGCGCACGCCTCAGTGTAATCCAGGACGTCGTCCAGCGAAGTGATCAGGTCATGGATGTCTTCGCGATCCAGGGGGGTGACAAAGGTGAGGTTGAGGAGCTCTATCGTCCTGTGGGTGATGACGTCTCCCTCGTGCTCGATCTCTTTGATCTGTCTCGCTTTCAGGGGAACCTCGGTGAAATTTCGGATCATCTCCTCTAGCTGGACGGCCCCCTCCACGACTTTTTTCACCCCGGCTTCGAAGAGATCATAAAATTTTTCGTCACGCGGCAGAAATCGCATACGGGTGCTCCTTAGAGACCGCTACTCTTTTTCTTCCTTCATCGCTCGAGGCGTCTTTCTCTGCGCCGGCTCATCCGGGGACGAAAGCAGATTGCGGAAGAAGCGAGAGATAGAAAACAGCCAGCTTCCTTTGGCGTCGGTCAGCACTTCCTTGGCGTCGTCATAAAGTTTTGGATCGTTCACCAAGGCCCCGAGGGTTCCTTCTCCTCTGTCGATCTTTCCCGCGATCTGGGCCAGATCCTCGGTGGTTCGCTCCAAGTTCGTGAGCACCCGCTCGGCGTAGTGCCGATCGGTCACGAGCCGTTGGAGAATCCCCTCTCCCTGACGTAGCTCGCGGGTGATGCTCTCCAGGTTGGCGGCTGAACGGCGCAGGCTGGTGAGGATCTCCTTGCCGGCATTGGGGTCTTGGATCAGCGTTCCCAGAGTCCCCTCCCCTTTGGCGATCTTCTCTGCGGTCTTCTCGAGCGACTCGGTAGCCCCGCGAAAGTGTTGCAGGCCGGCCCTCAAGTTCTCAAGCATCGCCTGCGAGGTTTCTCCTCCTTGAACGAGCTGCCCCAGCGGCCCCTTGCCTTTTTCGATCGACCCCAGGATGTTTTTTAGCGACGCGGAGGCCGCGCGGAGATTGTCGCCGATCTCGGCGGATTTCCCCACTCCTCCCGTACCCATAA
>MGSI01000113.1:0-1987 GCA_001798455.1 Deltaproteobacteria bacterium RIFCSPLOWO2_02_FULL_57_26
TTTTTCCACGATTCTTCCAACGCCTCCTGATCGCGGGTGCCCAAAAATTTTGCCAGAATCTTATGCGCTTCTTCTCGCCGCGTCTTAAATAAATGGACGCCGCGCACCATCGCCCGCACCGTGCGCAAGGTGAGATTCGGATAATTCTTGATCACCGATCGGCGCGTCGCGAAGGTGGCTCCCTGATACTCGATCTTCAGCTCCGCGAGATCCACCAAGAAGTTCATGCCCGCCCTGCGCGCGAACAGAGTCGCCGGCGGCGACAACATCGTCGCCGAGACTCTTCGCGCCTCGAGCGCGATCCACATGGCATCGTTGGTCCCGAGATAGAGAAATTTGACGTCCTTGTCGGGATTCAATTTCAAATGCTCCAGCGCCGAGCGCGCGTTTTTTTCGTAGGCGTCTCCAGGCCGCTGCAAACCGATAATTCCGCCCTTCAAATCGGTGGCGCCGCGTATTTCCGGACGGGTGACCAGAATCATGCTCGCATAACGGGTCAGGCCGCCCAACATGACGACCTCCCGGTTCCGAACTGACACCGGGATCAATAGAAACGCCGACATGGTGGCAAAATCGGTATCTCCGGATATAAGCACCATCGGCGAGACCGCACCGGTCGTGCGCACGACCTCGACTTGCAATCCCTCATCGCGAAAGAAGCCCGCTTCGTTCGTGACGAAAGGAATGGAATGGGTCACGGCCCGGGCCGCGTAGCCGATGCGTATCTTATCTTTCTCCGGCTTGCCCTGCGCCCCGACGTTCTGCGCAGCGAGAAGGGTCAGTATCGGTAAAACCAATATGGGAAGGCTGAAACGGAATGGCACGATGACACCTCCGGAATAGAATCACACTCCGCGATCTTGCCGACTTAGCGCGATGATAAGCGCCTCCCGTTCAAAAGCTCAACTTTCAACCTCCCGCTCCACACCATGTACTTTGAACCCTTCGACGATGCTCAGGCCTGGAACCTTGAACAGAGAAGAACCAGAAAGTAACTTCAACGATTCCCCGTCTAGACGCATAGGGCGCCACGGAAAGCATTCAGACAAGATTCAAGCGCGAATAATCCGGCCTAACGGTTGCTACTCCAAATGCGCGCCAGGCCCTCTGGGCTTACGGTGACCATTCTTCCGGGCTGGCTATACATAACTTTGGCGATCGAAGGGGAAATCTCCTTGCCGAAGAGACAGTAGGACCTGCCGTTTTGCCGCTGCCGGTTAGCCCAGGCGGCGAATTCCTCCGGCGTCGGCGTGTGACCCAATTCGGCGGCGCAGCGTCGCACGATGAAGCCGAGCATCATCTTCGCCTCGCCATTCTTTCCATTGTGCGGGTCAACCATTGAATGACTCTATAGAAAATATCCGCCAGATTTTCAAGAAAGAATTGCGAATATGAGCATCCAACAATCACCGCGTCCGAGTTATACAATCAAGCGGAGGGGGCAGACTTCTAGTGTAGTGTCCCCGAAATAACTTTACAGTTAAGGCGCCTTCTTTTTCCCTCTGGGCAAAGGTAGATCCGGGTTTTGATCTGGTCAACCTCTGTAAAGCTAATTAAGGGACCCTACACTAGGACTGATTCTGCTGAAAAACCCACCGTTCATCCTTCGAGAGCCTCTGAACGAACGGAGGAGCGGGTGAAATCATTGGAAATTTTCTGTTTATGCTGAGCATCGTCGAAGCATTCATAGGGTTTTTCAGCAGAATCGCTTTCAAAACAATTCATAGACCATGCCACAAGCAAACAGCCGTGGTCAGCGCGCCATGGAGTCGGAGCAACACCGTCAGATTCAAACTGTGGAGCCCCCACGGGCAAGCCCTCGGCACCTTCCAATACGCCGGTGGGGCGGAATCCTGAGCAAGATCCCCCGGCCAAGGCCTGGCGGTATCCCGCACTTAAGACTGAGGGTCAGGGGCCAGCCCTGATATCATGGACTTGCAGAGCCAAAAGATAGCCTTGGACCATTGTTGGCAGGCGCACCAGCCCT
>MGSI01000113.1:1998-6667 GCA_001798455.1 Deltaproteobacteria bacterium RIFCSPLOWO2_02_FULL_57_26
TTGTTGGCAGGCGCACCAGCCCTCGCCACATACAGGTCGTGCCAGGATTGTCTTGTTTTCCTCTGGCCAGCCAGCCACCCATCTTGCCGATCCAGTGCGTCGCCTGTCGAGCACTGGGACCTGTCTGCCGACAGGCAGGGCAGTGTCTGCCATGTGGCCCGTGGCCCAGGCGCTCAACACACGCCATTCTGCTTCACTCAGGATCTGGTCACACGGAGTGTCGGCCTCTCCCGACCCACCATGGTCAGCCAATAAACCCGCCAGGCCACCACAAGATCAATGGCCAAGCACGCCTCCAGACTGTCCGTATCGTCCAAGCGGCGATCCTCGATGCGGCATCCGCTCTTGATCGTGCGATGATACCCTTCGATACCCCAGCGTCGGCTATCCCAGCTCAGCCGCTGACAGGCATCTTGGAAGCTCTCCGTCTTAACCGTGCTCAGAAGCATCCAATCGATGGGTTGTGTCACCTCAGTCCCATAGCCTACTTCCCGGGCATAGACCGCCCATACGCTCAGCGGTTGAAACTTGCTGTTTCTCGGTGGGCTGAGCACCACCTGAGCGAAACGTACCTGGAGCCGGGCTGTGCGCGCTGGACGCGAAGCTCGACGCGGGACTGCGACATCAAGCAATCCCGCCACCGGCTCAGCATGCATTCGCTGCCACAAATCCTCCTGCTCGACCTGTCGGTTGCGTGTCCGTTCAGCACGGACCAGAAGCCTGGGTCCACCCGGGTGTTGCGCGGCTTCGAGGAACAATTCGTAGAGGTCGGCTTCGCGGTCCCCAACGCTTATCAGCATGGTATCCGAACAAAGCTTCTGGGCCTCGGCTACGGCCCGGTAACTCACCAGCCACTTGAGGCTCTCCTTTTCTTCGATCGGCAGTTGGTGGCGGCGGTGCTTTTTGCCGGCCTGCGCGGGATCGCGCGCCCAGCACTGCACGTTGAGCAACCCCAGCGGCGTGCCTTCGGGCGTAAACGCCATGGTGTCGTGAAGCACCAACCCCACAGCGCTGTTTTTAGACGTGCTGATGGGGCCCGCTCCCTGGGGTGGGGATGCGCCGTATAGTTCAGCGTGGTGGTGTCCTGTACAGCCAAGATCACCGGATGGGAGCGCAGCCGCTCAAGGCTCGACTCCATGTGGGGGTCTCAGCAGTGTCTGCATATCGACGTTGGAGTTGTGGAAAAACCGGTACGCGGCCTTGGTCTTTGCCGCCGAGCCGTTGGAGGCCTGCGCAATCAGTTCGCCGGGCTACGCAAAGAAGGCCGCTGCCAGCGTGAACAACCGGTGCTTGAGCCGTTCATCGAAGAACTGCACCATCGAGAACTCCTCTTCGGTCCAGTGGGCCGGGGCATCAGGGCGCGCCCTGAGGCACAGCGAAACCTTCGGTTCCGTGCACAGCACCTGTTGCCAATGGCCGTTGATCGGATACACATGGATTTCTTTGCGACCCTGCGCCACCTTGCCGTTTTGATAGGCCGTGGAGCGGGCCACCGTCTGACCCACTCCCACCCAATTGGCCGCCCGATAGCACGTTGCGGCAAAACGGCTGGGGTCCACAAACGTCTCGACCAAAACCGGCGCATACCCGTAGCGCTCGGTCCAGTCATCCACGAGCCTGCTCAGGCACCGGCTCAGTACGTGCGAAGCCAAATTGGGCACGTGCACGCTCGAAACAATCAGAAACCGGCTATTACACACGACCCGGTTCAGATTGGCACGTCGAGCCGCCTCCGTCCAGCCGATGTACTTATCGCGCTCCCGCAAACGCCACTGTGCCGCACTGAAAGCCAGTGCGCCAACCCATCCGTACCGCAAGCTTTCGACCCAGTAGCGAATCTGTGCACCGCACAAGGGTCCTTTGCCCAGATAGTGGAATCGCTCCATAAGCGCATTCCATATCCGCGAGCAGCTACTGTAGCGGCTGGAGACGGCAACGATGCTGATCTCGCCCAGTTCCTCCACAGTGCACCCAACCTCAGGGGGATCCATCAGTCCATCGGTCAGCGGCTGTGGGCGAGAGCGCTTGAAACAAGATTGCTGAGGTGCGGGCAGCACAATGAGCCCGCACCGATCGAGTTCAAGAAGCGCCTTGCGGCAGCTTACTTCCTTCACTCTGCCGTTGGGCGCGCGCCACTGCAACCATTCGCACACACGCAACGACAGTGCGCGTCGGGACAACGACGGCTCAACTCTCAGGGTCTCTTCGATCTGGGCGATGGTGCTGCAGTGAATTCGCGACCACACAACTGCATGTCCCCTATTTAACATCATGAGCCCCCAGTGTTAAGCGTGTCCGTGAGTCAGCCCCCTCGACGGGGGGAGTTAGAGTGGGGGTGAGCTTCGAAACTCACGCGAGCGAGAGCTGCACCCCTATCCCGACCTCCCCCCGTCAAGGGGGAAGGAGTTTGAGAAAGCTCTGCGCCAGCAGCGATGAATAAAAGTTAATCGCTATGCGTCGTCGGGAACATCAGCGACTTGACAGTGACGGGAATCACCTCCGTGATGCCCAAGCATTCGCCGATATCCACGTAGTCGAGGTCGCCGACTTCGATGCCGTCGACGGCGATGATGTCGCGCGAGACTTTGATCTCGTCCTTCAAAATTCCACCCAATGATTTCGCGATGTCGAGGTCCAACGTGAGATAAAGCGGGCACTTCGGATCGTCCGCTTCCTTAAGCACTGCAGCCACGCCCTCGGCGATCCGTTTGACTGATTGATAATCCGGCACGCCGTTCACCGTCAAAGACAAGGCCAGGCCCGAGGTAAAGCGCGGCAAATCGAACTTGCGCAAGGATTGTTTGAGCGCGTCGCTGACCGACTCGCCGTCGCGAATCGTGGCTTGAATGACTTTGAGGCCGTGCACCGGCAGCGCCTTCTCATTGGAAACGTAACTCGTGTTGCCGCTTGCCTGAATGGTATATTCCCCGGCGCCGATGACCGTGGCGCGGATGCCTTCGATGGGTTCCCTTACGACATCTTTCGGCAGGCCTTTGAGATGCTCGCGCATGTTCTTTCCAAGCACGGGCCCGATATCGCCGTATGATTTCGCATCGTGATCATAGACATGCTCCGACACGCCGCCGGAGAAGACGATATGCTGGACCTGCTTCAAGCCCTTGTAGTTAACGAACGGCGAGGTGACCATGAGCTGCTTGGCCATTGGAGCATTTGGCCCTTCCTCAATGGTCTCGAAGAGAATCTTCGCCATGTAGGCGCCGAAGTCTTCTTTCATTTTCTCGGTGATCTTCTGGCCGAGCTCGACTCTGTAGCCAAGTTCTTGCATCATCGTGCGGCCGCCGTCTTCGATCCGAGTAATATTATCGTCTTCGTCGAAAGCTATCAGCCGGGCGCCAACGTTGATGGCGGCGGTCTGGGTAACCACGCCGTCCTCGATGAGGCATAACTTTGTCGTGCCGCCGCCCATATCGACATTCAAGACGGTTTTGTGCTCGCTCTTCGATAGGTCCACCGCGCCGCAACCGTACGCTGCCAGCAATGCTTCGTGGTTATGACCCGCCGCGGCGCAGATAAACTTGCCGGAGTACTTGGCGAAGTTCTCGACGATGGGCTGGGCGTTTTCCTTTTTTAGCGCCTCGCCGGTGATGATCACCGCGCCGGTATCGATATCCTCGGGCGTTAAGCCCGCATCTCGGTATGCCTCATGAATGAATTCGTTGACTTTATCCGTGTCGATCTTGGTTGCCGATAGGTAAGGAGTAAGCATAATCGGCGAGCGGTACAGAACCTCGCGGTTGGTCACTTTGAACTTGCCGGAAAGCGACGCGCCTTGGCGCCTGAGCGTGATATGGGAGAAAATCAGGTGCGAAGTCGAGGAGCCGATATCGATGCCCACGCTTTTGAGCGAGAACATCTCCAGCCCTTCGATGTCGGTAACAATCTCATCCTCTCTAATGATGAAATTATCCGGATGGTCGTGATCGTAAATGTCATCATGCATTGACTTGCCCCTATCCATGATTCTTGTTGCCCTTCATAAAAAGCAATCCCCGCGCTGGGCGGGGATTCTTAAATTTTACCCTAAGAGAGCTGTGGGGAGAAGAGTTTATTGTTTTCCCATCGCCTTGGACCACTCGTAGTCCGGGTTGGCGAAACACTCGGCAGGCATCTCGCTCTTGATGCCGTGCTTGGCGAGTTCCTCTTGGAACTTTTGGCGGATATAAGGATCCTCGTTGGGGTATTCGATCTGGTCTTTGGCGCGGTCTTCGACCTTCTCCGCGTGGCCGTGAAACTGCATCGGCGGATGGAGCGCCAGATAGCGCGCCATGTCGCCGCCGGCATTGAAGTGCTGGTGGAACCATTTGTTGGGCGGTGTCACCATGCTGCATTCATGCCACGGGCAGACGATCTTTTCTTTGCCCTCTTCCCACATGATCGAATAGCCTTCGCCCGCCGGAATGATGATCGCGCGCCCCGGTCCATGGCGGTGCGCCTTCTTGTAGGTCTTGGGCGCGAACACCGACATATGCGCGGTCAATTCTGAATTCGGGAATTGGATGAAGACGCTCTTGCCGCCGGCGCCGCGCCGCTCGTTGGCGTCAAGCTTGTTCCAGGCGCGCATGTCGGGGAAGAAGTTTCCGTACCAGAACGCCCGCATGCCCAAACCTTCGTCGGCGTTGGCCGCCTGGACCATCTTCGCCTCGGAATA
>MGSI01000114.1:0-329 GCA_001798455.1 Deltaproteobacteria bacterium RIFCSPLOWO2_02_FULL_57_26
CTTCGCCAGCCAGAGTTTAATGGAGGCGAGCCTTTTGATCCCCTCCTCGCTCCTGATGGTTGCCTCGGCGCACCCGCTGGCATGCTCTACCCCGTCCACACCGGCCTGGGCATAAGGCATGATACTGGAGTCCAGATGGCCAGTCACCCGAAACCCCACCGCGTGGGCCTCCTCGGCGACTGCACGGGCGATGTCGAGCGGCACACCGAGATGAGTCTTCGCATAATCCACGCCCTGTCGGATAAGCTCCCGCGTCATTCTGCAGGCGTCGTCCCGGTTCGCCGGCACCATATGGAACTCTGCCGTCGCCTTACCATAGAAGCCGCCGC
>MGSI01000114.1:358-2984 GCA_001798455.1 Deltaproteobacteria bacterium RIFCSPLOWO2_02_FULL_57_26
ACAGAGGTGACGCCGTGGGCGAGAAATAATTCGCCGCTGTGATTGCGATAGTGCACGTGGTTGTCAATGAGCCCGGGGAGGATTGTCTTGCCGCTTGCATCAATGGTCCGAGCCTCTTTCGGAGAATCGACCTCTCCCTGAGAAACCCGTTTGATGCGGTTGCCCTCGATGACGACGCTCGCATTCTCAATCGGCTTGCCTCCGTTGCCATCGATGAGCCGGCCTGCCCGGATAACGATCGGCGTCTTTCTAGCTGGCATCAGGCGACTCTCTTCACCCCTACCTGTCGGCCGCCCTACCGGGGTAAAGCCTATCGATGAACCCGCTCTCATCCAGCTCCCTAATAAACTTGAGGTCGGCAAAGTCTTCAGCCCTGGCTGCCTTCGCTTTGGGGTCCTTCTCCGCCAGGCCGTCTAAAATCGTTTTGATCCCCTCCAGGGTCGGGTACTGTTTGCGCGGCAGCAATTTCTCCGCGACAGCAAGGTCATAACTCTTCTCCGCAATCTCCCGGTCCTTGATCCCCCCCATGTATTTGGCCAGCACCTTGACGCCAGTGTCCCGGTCGGTTTTCAGGCGCTGGACAGATTCAACCTGGGATTTCACATAGGCCCTAACGATATCCGGATGCTCCTTGATGAACTTTCTAGTCGTGGCGACCCCCGTATGCTGATAGGCCAGGCCCAGGGCGGCGACATCCGCCAGAACGTTGAAACCCTTTTTCTGAGCTATCAGCGTGCTCGGATGCACGTGGACGGTCGCCTGCACGCGCCCCGTCTCCATAGCCGCCTGGCGGTTTATGGGGCTTCCGAGTTGCACCAGGGTAACGTCCTTATCCGGAGTGAGCCCGATCTTTTTCAAAGCAAACCGAGCGACAAAGTCGCTTGAAGATCCGAATTGGCTTATGGCTACCACTCCACCCTTGAGGTCCTGGGCGGTTTTGATCTCGGGACGGCTCATGAGCCACCAGTCGAGGCTGACCGTTCCCCCGACAATCATCACCGCGTCGGAGCCCCCGAGATGGCTCTGGATAATGGGGGATCCCGCCGTGTGGGAAATGGGCGTGTCGCCCGAGAGCAGGGCCTGAACGGCAGTCGTCCCCGTGTTGAAAAATACCATCTGGACATCGAGACCATTGTTACGGAAGAGCCCCGTCTCCTTCGCCATCCACAAGGGCAGGAAGGAAGTGCTAAGCGAGCTATACCCTACGGTGAGCCTGGTGAGCTTTTGCGCGAATGTGGAAGTGGGAAAAATCAGCAACAGCGGGAAGCTTAATAAGATTAGCGCCCTGAGAGTCCTCATTTTGGTCCCCCTTGAATATTTCCCTCTAAGCGGCCCCGGCCGGACGAGAAAACTTCACGATGACGGGGAGAGAGTTGGAAATCCGTTTACCAGGGAACTCGTTAGGTTTCGGATTGATCACAGAAACCGGGATCGTGCCCACATGGAGCAAGTGGGAGGGAATCAAAGCCTTGAGCTCCTTTTGGCTGACAAAGCGCGTGGAAAGGATATTTCCACCGAAAGCGACCAGAGAGCCGGGGAAAAAATCCTTTCCCCTTACCACCATCTCGGTGTCGCCGGCTCTCTCGCTGGCCACCTTGGGGGAGACCTCTTCCAGCTTGGGGATCGGATAGCCGTAGAACTCCTGGCTGTGAGGGCGGGCGATCGGATTCGCGAAGCCGGAGTGAAAAGAAATGTCCACGATCTCCCCATCTTTGATGACCGTGTCTATCCTGCGCGTGTGCGTGATATCTTTCAGCGGATCCCCGTTCACGACAATCACGTCGGCGAGCTTGCCTTCCTCCACGGTTCCCAACTCGTCTTTTTTCCCCAGATAATCCGCCCCTACACTGGTCGCCGCCAAAATAGCCTGCATGGGGCTAAGACCCATCGCCACCAAGAATTCCATTTCACGGTGCAGGCTCGCACCGGGCATCACCGCTGGCGCGTCCGTGCCCGTGACCGCCTTTCCCCCAGCCTTGACCAGCCGGCAAATGAATTCCCCCAATCGCTCAAAGCCGGCGCGAAGCTCCGCCCCCGGGTAAATACCATAAATGGAGTACCGGTTTCCTATGACCACATCCTCCTCCGGCGCGTCTTCTTTCCTCGCGCCGTAAGCGACGTAGTAGTGACCCAGCCAAATGAGCCGATCGTTCTCCTCAAGATAAGACAGGCCCGGCTCCTTCAACAGCTCGTAGTCTTCCCTCTCCCACCTCTCTCTCCGACCGAGGGACGCCCCCCAAAGGACCGTCGTCGGCTCGATGAAAGTCCCTTTGCGGGCGAGAAAATCCGTAACCTCGGCGAAGTGATCTCTCTCCGCCACAGCCCAGGAAGCAAGAAATTTGGCCAGCCAGAGCTTGATCGAGGCCAACTTCTTTCGGCCTTCCTGGCTGCGGATCGTCGCCTCGGCGCATCCCGTGGCGTGCTCGACGCCATCGATCCCGGCCTCCGCATAGGGTCGAATGTCCGTGTCCAGGTGACCGGTGACCCTCAACCCCGCCGGATGCGCTTCCTCCGCAACCGCGCGTGCGATATCCGGCGAAATTCCCAGATGGGTTTTCAGATAGTCCACGCCCTGCTCAATGAGCTGCCTGGCGGCCCTGCGGGTGTCGGCCACTTCGGTGGAGGC
>MGSI01000114.1:2992-7041 GCA_001798455.1 Deltaproteobacteria bacterium RIFCSPLOWO2_02_FULL_57_26
GCTCCGCGGTGGCCCTGCCATAAAATCCGCCGCCGGCGCAAAAGATCCTTGGCCCGACAATTCGCCCTTGGGCTACCGCGTCCCTCTGCGCCATAATCCATTCGAGAGGATTCCCGAGATCACGAACCGAGGTGACTCCGTGAGCCAGAAACAACTCGCCGAGGAGGCAGCGGTAATGGACGTGGTTATCGATCAGGCCGGGGAGCACGCTCTTCCCGGTCGCGTCGATGACTCTGGCCTCCTTCGGAAAATCCACCTTTCCCGCGGCCACCGTTCGGAAGCGATTGCCTTCGATCACGACGGTTGCGTTATCTACGGGCCTGCCTCCACTTCCGTCGATGAGACGTCCCCCCCGAATAACGATCGGCGTTCCTCTTGCTGCCACGAATTCCCTCCTATCCGGTATCAATGAGCTTTTGCGCAGAGAGTTAGCACAGGAGCAGCCCGATGCTCAAGAGCAGAAGGGCTAGGGAGCAGTCTTACGCCCCTTTCTCGTAAACGATTTTCCCACCCACCACAGTAGTCAGGACCTGGATCTCTTTGATCTTTTCCTCCGGCACGGTCAAGGGATCATCGGAGAGGACCAGCAGGTCTGCCAGTTTGTCTTCTTCGATCGAGCCCTTCGACTTCTCCTCAAATGTGGTGTAGGCCCCGTCGATCGTGAAAAGCTTCAGCGCCTGCTCCCGGGAGATGGCTTGCTCGGGACCCAGGGCTTCGCCAAAGAAGTTTTTTCGGGTCACATACATGTAAATTCCAAGCAGGGGAGACAGCCCCACATCGGAGCTCCCATTGATCCGCACTCCCCCCTCCAGCCAGGTCCGATTGGCGAAAAGGTTAGCCACCGCCTTCTCGCCCCAAAATTGTTTGTAGTAATGAGACTGGGTCCACAGGACCGGCTGCTGGGTAGAGACGATGATGGCGAGATTTCTCGCCCTTTCCACGGAGCGGGGCGTAGGGAAGATACCGCCATGGGTGATGATCCAGCGCCGCTCCCGAATGGAAAGCTGCCGGTTCACCTCCTCATAGACGTCCAGAACCATCTCCGTAGCCGCGTCGCCCGAGGCGTGGACCTCCATCTGAAAGCCGGCGTCAGCGGCGGCCAAGCAAATCGCGCTCAGAGTTTCCCGATTATGCCTGAGGAGACCCTTCCACCCGCCCCCGAACTTATCCTGAGCATACGGCTCATGCATCCACGGAGCTTCAATCAGGCCGTCGCTATGAAGCTCGCCGATGGCCCCGACTCTGAGCCAGTCGTCGCCGTGTCCGGTGACGGGCCCCAAGTCTCGTACAGCCTTCGGGAGCGCCTCAAGCGGACGATGGAAATAGTTCGAGCTGCCGCGCAGGTTGGCCTGCCAGCGCACCGGAAGCTCGCCGCGGTGGTAAAGCTCCGCCAGAAAAGGCCACGTGTCTCCCGACTGGTTTACGACGCTGGTGATACCTTCGCGCAGAAATCTCTGGTTCATGAACCGGACGGCGCCAATCCACTCCTCCCGGGTGGTCCCGGGGAGCTTTGGCATCACGAGATCGTAGAGGGCGTTATCCAAAAGCCAGCCATTGAGCTCCCCCCGTTCGTCCTTGAAAATGTAACCGCCGGCTGGCACCGGCGAGTCTTTGGTGATGCCGAGAACCTCAAAGGCCTTGGTATTGGCCACGCCCAGATGGCCGCGAACGCGCATACAGAAAGGATGGTTTGGCGCCGCCCGGTCCAACTCCCACCGGTTGGGGAAGCGCTCCTCCCGGATCATGTCGTAGTCGAAGTGGCTTGAGCCAAGAATCCACTCGCCCGGGGGCGTCGTTTCCGCCCTTTTGGCTATGACGGTGAGCATATCGTCGAGGGAGCGGCAGCGGTCAAACTGAACAAAGCCGGGAAGAAATGAAACTCCTACATGAACCGCGTGCACGTGAGCATCGATAAAACCCGGCACCACCGTTTTCCCGCCGAGGTCTACCCGCCTCGTGTTCGGGCCGGCGCGTCTGAGAACTTCTTCGTTCTTCCCCACTTCCACAATCCGGTCTCCCGCGATCGCGACCGCTTCGGCCTTTCGAAACCGCGAGTCTACGGTGATGATATTAGCGTTAGAAAAAATAAGGTCGGGAGTCCTGCTGCTGGTTGCCATTAGAATCCTCCTTTGTGTCGCCTGATTCCACCAGGGTTTTGATCTTATTTGTGTAGCCCATCGATAAAACCGCTTCGCTCCACAGCGCTGAGGGGAGCTCGGTTGCGACTCATGACCCACACTTTCATGTCACGCTCCTATGCTTCTCGCCGCGTGCTCTCCGGCGATCTTCCCCAGTCCAAGTGAAGCGAGGAGGCCGTTACCGGGAAGATAACCCTCGGGTCCAGGACCCGAAATTCCGCTAGCCGCGCCTCCCCCCGCATACAGGTTAGGGATGACCGTACCATCTCGCCGAAGCACCTGCGCATCGGTATTGACCTTCAGCCCGCCCTGCGTGTGATAGAGGGCTACCCAAACCTTAACGCCGTAAAACGGAGGTTGGAGAGGCGATTGCAGAATTCGTCCAAACGCATCCTTGCCAGTGGCTACTGCATGATTGTATTCGCGGACGGTTCCCTCCAGACCCTCCGGATCAAGCCCCAGCTTCTGCGCCAAAGCTCCAGCGCTCTCCGCCTTCTCCAGCGCGCCTGTAGTGGCGACATGGTCAAGTCCGACCCGATTCAACTCAAAGATTCTCTCGTCAAAAATTTCATAGGCGTGCTTGCCCGGCAACTCCAGCATTTTCGCGCCTAAACCTCCTGGGAACTGGCTTTCATTAACGAAGCGTCTCCCCCGTTGGTCCACCAATATGCCTCCCAGGACAGCCACATCGGGGCTCACCTCACAAGCGAAAGGGGCAATGTAGGTGGGAAAAGGTTGGAAGGCTCCGAGATTTTCCGTCGCGGCTCCCACCGCCATTCCCATGCCCAGGCCATCGCCGGTGCTCCCGAAGTGGCCCGGAAACGGGATGTCGACTGCCTTCGGAATGTAGCGAGCGAGGAACTCCGGGCTCGCCCCGAAGCCCCCTGTGGCGAGGATAACCTTACGCCCTTCGATGACGCCGCTCGGCGTCTCAACGCCGGTGACAGCTCCATGCTCGTCGGTCGCGAGACATAACACTGGCATGGAGAAAAGGATGCGGATGTTTTTTTGCCGTCCAACCGCCTGCACGAGAAAATCGACGATGGTGAGATCGCCTTTCCACGTGTGGGACCGCCGCCTGCTGTGGCCGAAAAGGCGCGTGCCGACATCGAAGTCAATTTGGGCGGCATCGGCTAACCAATCTACCAGCTCACCCGAACCTTGGGCCAAGCGTTGCGTGAGCCCCGCATCGCTCAGTGCGCGGTTTCTATCCAGGATATCTCGCGCGTAGGCCGCCCCGTCATCTTCAATTCCTTTCGCGCGCTGCAATTTTGTCCCGGCCGCGCGGATGCTCCTGGAAGAGAATACCGTGCCCCCTCCCGGCTTGTCGGTTTTCTCCAGGACCAGGACGCGCGCTCCCTTCCGGGCTGCCGCCAACGCCGCAACCAGGCCGCAACCCCCGGCGCCGACGACGACGATGTCAGGAGAGTATGAGTCGAGATTTTCCACTTGCGCTGTGACTGCCAGGCCTCTAGCCGGGCAAAGTAACTCCCAACCGACTTCCTTGTCAAACTTAACCATCGCCTTGACCACAAGACATGAACCCGCCCGCCGGAGCTGGCGCGCATGTTTCTGGGAATGCTTTATGCGGGCGGGTTGACCAGAGACCAAATCAAGCAGGCTGCCTGTGCCAACCCGGCGCGGGTGATGGGTTGGAGTGAATCTGCTAACCCCGGTCCGACATTAATTGGGCAGATCAGGAAGTTGAGCCCCGTGCCACACTGCAACGACCCAAACAATCTTTCCTTCAACTCGATAGAAGAAACGATAAGGCGCTATTATCACCTCTCGATACGGCAGTTCGGGAAACTCCGGGATTACCTTCCCAGAAGTAGGAAACCGTTCTAATCTGCGGAGGACCTTTTCCGCCCGACGCCGAAACTCAACCGCTGCTTGGGGATTCTCTCGTTG
>MGSI01000115.1:0-3432 GCA_001798455.1 Deltaproteobacteria bacterium RIFCSPLOWO2_02_FULL_57_26
TCAACCTGCGAGCCCAGGTGGTTCCGGAAAGCTCGCAGCCCTGTCCAGCCCTGACTTCGGGCCCTATCTAGAAAAGATCAAGCGAAAGGTCCAGTCTGCTTGGAACTACCCCCAGGCTATGTCCGGCAACCACAAGGTCGAAGTGCTGTTCGTCGTCGACCGCGGGGGCAAACTCGTCCGCGCGGAAGTGCTCGGTTCAAGCGATCGCCGATTAGACAACAGCGCCCTTAAAGCCATGCACCAAGCCTCCCCCTTCCCCCCCATCCCGGACAGCCTCAAGGAGCTCGCCGGCGCGCCACTCATCATGAAGTTCAGTATTGACTTCGGCGTCAAATTAAGTCACTGACAAGGCACGTGGAATTGGCCGACCAGCGAACCGAAGCTTCGTTATGAGCCATCAACAGCGCCAACTTTTGATCCGGGGAGTCATCTTTGCCGCGCTCGTTGTCCTGCTTTTCCTATTGAGCCGCTACGGGCCCCAGCCACTCTCCTTTTTGCTGCCGGTGGCCGGAGAGTTCGAAGAGATCGAAAACGTTTTCTCCAATAGCGAGAAGCTCCAGCGGATGCTCATTTCCCTTGGCCCTTATTCATCCGCTGTCTTCATATTGCTCCAGGTTCTCCAGGTTGTGGCCGCACCCTTTCCCGGCGAGCTAACCGGAGTGGTTGGCGGCTATCTCTATGGCGAGGTATTCGGCTTTATCCTTTCTACCATCGGGCTTACGCTGGGCTCCTGGGTAACCTTTGAGCTTGCCAGTATTTTGGGGAGGCCTTTTGTCGAAAAATACATCAGGGGAGAAGTCTTGCGAAAATTCGACTTCATCACCACCAACACGGGAGCGTTCATTTGTTTTTTGTTATTCGTTATCCCCGGCTTTCCCAAAGATTACTTGTGCTACGTTTTGGGCTTGAGCCGGATGAGGCTCGGCACCTTTTTGATCGTCTCCGTCATTGGCCGGCTCCCGGGAACTTATCTATTGACGCTCCAAGGAGCCAACCTGAGAAGCCAGGAATACGCCGCTGCGTTCGTCTTTGCGGCCATCTCCGCAGTGCTTCTGCTGATCGCCTATCTTTACCGAGCGCAGCTTTTCCACTGGGTGAAAAGCAAAAATGGGCGCTAGCTGTGCTTTGCCGTTCGAAGCTTGCCCCAGCTTTGATTGACAACCCTCTAGGCCAAGGCTAGAAGTTCAAGAATGGCGCTCCGGTTTTTGCGCGGGAACAAAGCCACCTACTTTTCATTCTTCTTCGTCCTTGCCGCTTATACGCCGGCGCGCGCCCAACGGCCCGTCGCCAGCTTCTTTTACAACGAGCAGGGGCAGGTCATCCGCCAAGAGAGAGACACCAACGGGGATGGGAGGATGGACCGGTGGATCTACCATAATCAGCAAGGTGCAATCGAGCGCGTAGAGCAGGACGAGGACTTCGACGGCAAGCCAGACCTCATCCTAGATTACGCAAGAGGGAAACTGACGCGGGAGGCGCACTCGACCAAGCGCAATGGCCAGTTCGACCGCATCGTTTATTTCCAGAACGAAAAGGTTAGCCGCGTGGAGGAGGATACCAATGGGGATGGGAAAATGGACACTTTTTCCATCTTTCAAGGCGGCCAGTCGGTTCGAAAAGAGATCGACCGCAAGCATAGCGGTAACATCGACCTCTGGGGGTACTATGAGGGAGGGCACCTTTCCCGGCAAGAAGAGGACCTGAATGGGGACGGCAGGCCGGATCGTTATCTCTATTTTGCCGGGGAGGAGCTCGTGATGCGTGAGGAGGACTCGCGTGGCAGCGGGCAAATCGATCTGGTTGAAACCTACTCCCAGGGCAAGCCGGTCAAGCGCCTCTTCGCCAGCCAGGGCAAGGGCAGGCTCGATACACTGCAGGTTTTTCAAAACGCCGACCTGGCTTACGAAGAAAAGGATACCGCCGGCACCGGCTATTTTGACTTGCGAATCTACTACGACAAAGGGCAAGTCGTGAGACAGGAAGGGGATACCAACGGAGATCACCGAGTCGATGTGTGGGTGACTTACGAGAATGGCCAGCGGGTCGGGCAGGAGGAGGATCTGAATTTTAACGGCAAGATCGATGCCCGCTATTTTTTCAAAAATGGACAGGTTGTGGCACAGGAGCCGGTCACGGAGGCGGAGCCCAAAACGCCGCCGCGGCCCTTTTCTTCGGTACAAGACGAACTCCGCCATTTGGGGGCAAGAAAAAGCGCGATAGCGCCGGCGAACAAAATGATCGGCGCCCCCGCAGGTCTCGAAACGGGAACCGATAAGATGTAAGATCGGTTATCGCAGAGGTCAGCATGGGTAGCCCCCAAAAGGTGATACCGGTCTTCCTCCTCGGTGTTTTCCTGGGAAGCTGCCAGCCAGTTCCTGTGCAGCAGCCTCCGGGCTCGTCCCCCGTTGCGCAGACTTACCCAGGGACACCAACACCCGGGCAGCCTATGAACCTGCCTCCACCTGCGAACCTGCCTCCCCCTGGAGCTCAACCCCAACCTCAAGTTTCCGGGTCGCGGCGCACCGAATACGTTTGGCAAAAGATGATGGAGGGCGTGGCCATGGGCGGCGCGGTCGGAGGCCCCTTTGGGGCCGGAGGAGGCTTGATTGTCGGACTGATCGCCGGACTGCTCACTGCCGACTCTTTTTACGCAGACCTCAACGCCAAGATTCAGACCGAACAAGCCAAAGATCGCGAACTGGAAGCCCAGATTGAGCGCGAAATAGAGAGGCAACGGGAGCTTGAAGCAGGCCTGGCGGGAAGCCCGCCTCCCTCAGACCCAAAGAAGACTGGGCAACTCCCGCAACCTCAAGAACGAGCCCGGGTCGAAAAACAGGCACGGGTAGACGGTGGCGAGAGAGAGCCCACCACAACGGCCTCGCTCAACAAACGAGAATCCGCGCCCCCAGCCGGCCCCTTCAAGAACGTTGAGATCAAAGACCTTAACGGAGATGGTATCCCTGATCTATGGATCTACCATAATCCGATGAAACCAGAAGAGATTATCCGCCAGGAAGAGGCCACCAAAGGCGACAGCAGGGTGGATGTCTGGAGCTACTTCAAGGACGGAAAGCTCGTACGCCGCGAAGTAGACACCAACGCAAGCGGTCGGCCGGATACCGTCTATTACTACGAAGACGACAAGCTGGCGAGAGAAGAGCGAGATGAAAAAGGCGAAGGCCATGCGACTTTTCGTGCCTTCTACCAAAATGGACGCCTCTACCGAGTAGAGAAAAGCGCGCAGGGGAATGGAAAAATGGATCTCTGGGTCACTTATGACACGTCAAAAGAGGGGGAGATCGTTCTGAGAGAAGAAAGAGATCTCAACAGCGACGGGGCGGTGGATCTCTGGTCCTATTTTGAAAATGGCCGACTCGTGCGTCGAGACGTAAGCGCCGTGGGGCTAGAATACATAACGCAGCAGGGAAAGAA